>JAHCJE010000056.1 GCA_026128865.1 Phycisphaeraceae bacterium
GGCGGCGGGGCTGGTCAGTTCCAGGTAGTCCGCTCCGAAGGCGTCGAGCATCGTGGCCAAGCGGATCTTCTGCCCGGTCGTGAAGAAGGCATTGGCGAACTGCTCGCCTTCGCGAAGCGTGGATTCGATGACGTGCCAGGAGCGGCGGGCGTGCGGCACGCCCGCGGGCGTGCCGTTGGAATGGGCGGTCATGCAGGAACTCCGGCGATCTCGCCCGCGAGCGCGGGGAGCGCGTGCGTCAGGACTTGGATCGAGCGCAGGAACGCGTCGATCTCGATGTGCTCATCGGGGGTGTGGTCGAGGCCGCTGTCGCCCGGGCCGTAGGCGGCGATCGGGCACCGCCACGCCGGAGCGACGACGTTCATGTCCGACGTGCCCGTCTTGAGGAGCAGGCGCGGGCGCGTGCCGAGGGCGCGAACGCCGGCGTTCAAGGCTCGCACGACCGGCGAGCCACGGTCGGCGACCACCGCCCGCTCGCGGCCGACGAACTCGACCGACGCTCCGCCGGAGTGCCGCGTGCAGACCGCTTCGACGTGCTCGGGGGCGAGCCCGGGCGGCAGGCGGAAGCCCGCAACCATCTCGATGCAATCGGCAAGCCCGTCGTGGTGCGTCATGAGTGAGCGGACGTTTGCCTGCAGCGAATCGAACGGCGAGGATTCTGCAGGGCAGAGCGTGCGGCAGTCATTCAGCACGCTCTGCCACCACCGGATGCCCTCGTCCGCTGCGCTGGGCGCAGGTCCGGCGGTGTGCGCGGACGAACGCTCAAGCGAGTAACGAACGACGAGCCGGCCCTTGTAGCCGATGGTCACGCCGTCCGTCCCGCTCGGTTCGCCGATGATGCAGGCGGCGGGCGAGTAGCGGTCGATCACGGCCCGGGCTCCGCGCGAGGTCGGTGTCTCTTCCTCGACCGCACCGATGACGACGAGCCGCACCCCGTCGGGCATCTCAACCCGCGTCGCCGCCGCGATGAACGCCGCCAGCGGGCCTTTCGCGTCCACCGACCCACGCCCGTAAAGCCTGCCGTTCTCCTCGCGCACGGGAACGTCGCCCGGCACCGTGTCCATGTGGCCGAGCAGAACGACGTCCGTCGTATCGGGCTGCGAGTGGAGTGGGTCGCCCGAGGTCGCTCCGACGGCGTTGCCGGCCCCGTCAATCGCCGCGTTCAGCCCCACCCGGCGCATCGCATCGACAAGAAGCGCGGCGAGCGCGGCCTCATCGCCCGAGACGCTCGGCGTGCTCACCATCGCCCGCAGCAGGTCGATCGCTTCGCGGTCGGTCATTGGAACACCGTCCCGGCGCCGGCGAGCGCGAGGCTGATCGGGTCGCGTGCCCGGGCGTCGCCGATCACGACGCGGCCGACTCCGCCGCACAGCGCCTCGCCCGCGCCGAGCACCTTCTTCTTCATGCGACCCTGCGCCCACTCGACCGCGTCGTCGATGGCCGCACGCGAGACGTGCGGCACCAGCGACGACTCGTCCGGGAATCGTTGGAGCAGCCCAGGCACGTTCGAGAGCAGCAGCAACTCCTCCGCGCCGAGCGCGGCCGCCGTCTGCGCCGCGGCCCGGTCCGCGTCGACGTTGATCGGTTCGTGATCCGTGCTGATGGCGGGCGGGGAAACGACCGGGATGAAGCCCGCGTCAATCAGCGTGCGCAGCAGCCCGACGTTGACTCGCTCGACCGTGCCCGTGTAGTCGTCGCGGACGATGACGACGCGCCCGCCCTCGACCGACCGCACGGCGGCCTTGCGCGTTCCCTCCCACAGGCGCCCGTCCATGCCTGACAACCCGACCGCGTTGACGGCGCGGGCCTGCAGCCGCTCGACGATCTTCTGGTTCATCACGCCGCGGCATGCCATCTGAAAGATGCCGAGTGTCTCGCGGTCGGTGCGCCGGCTTGTGTGGCCCGACGGGGAAGTGATGAACCGCGGCGGACAGCCCAGCCGCTCGCCGAGCGTGTTGGTCGCGTCCGAACCGCCGTGCACGATGACGAGCCGCCGCCCCTCGCGCACGAGGCGTGCGGCGTCGTCGCACACCGCGTCGAGGTCCACGCCTGCGCTGCCGCCGATCTTGACGACGATCATGGGCGTGCCTCCGTCATGCCGGGTGAAGCCCCGCAAAGGTGAGTCCGGCGGTTTCTTCGAAGCCGCACATGAGGTTCATGCACTGCACGGCAGAACCGGCCGCGCCCTTCATCAGGTTGTCGATCGCGGAGACGACGACGATGCGGTCCGAGTGCGGGTCGCGCTCGAAGCCGACGTCGGCGTAGTTCGTGCCAGCGAGGATGCGCGGCTCGGGCAGGCGATAGATGCTCGCCCGATCCTTCACGATTCGGACGAACGGCTCGGCCGAGTAGCGCTCACGGAAGAGGGACCACAAGTCGCGCTCCTCGAGCGGGCGGGTGGGAAAGACGTGGGCCGTGCAGAGGACGCCGCGCACCATCTCGACCGCCGTCATCGAGACGTGCAGGTCGAAGTCGCCGAGTTCCTGGCGAACTTCCGCCTGGTGCCGGTGTCCGGTCGCGGCGTAGGAGCGAACCGCACCCGCCCGCTCCGGGTGGTGACTGGCGGGGCTGACGGCGTTGCCCGCCTCGGACGAGCCGACCTTCACGTCGCAGACGACCGACCGGATCAAGCCCTTCGCGGCAAGCGGCAGCAGGGCGAGGTTCAGCGCCGTCGCGTTGCAGCCGACGCCGCTGACGAGCCTCGCCCCACGGATTCGTTCGCGGTGCAGTTCCGGCAGGCCGTAGACGAACCGGTCGAGCCACGCGGGGGCCGGGTGCGGCTCGTCGTACCACCGCTGGTAGGCCGCGGCGTCGCGGAGACGGAAGTCCGCCGAGAGGTCGATGATGCGGGGCGCGAGCGCGGCGTAGCGGTCGATGGCGGCCGCCGCCTCGCCGTGCGGGAGGCACAGGAAGAGCACATCGCAGGCCTCCAGCGTGTCAGGCGGGACGAACTGGAGCGCTGTGCGACCTCGCAGGTTCGGATGCACGCTGTGGACGAACACGCCGGTCTTCGTGCGCGACGTGACCTGCGCGACTTCGACGCCCGGATGGTCGAGCATGAGGCGCAGCACTTCGCCCCCGCCGTAGCCGGACCCGCCGACGATCGAGGCCCTGAGCCGCTGCCCGCTCATGCGGCCCCCTGGGTGAGCGCTGCAGGTGCGTGCCTCCCGGCCGCCACTTCCAGAACGAAGTCCACGATGCGGGCCGGGATGTCCACGCCCGTCGGCTCAATGCTGTTGCGGAACTCCATGGTGTGGTTGACCTCGCTGACGAGCAGCCCGCGCTCGGGGCACTCGAGCAGGTCGATCGCGAGCACGCCGCCGCCGACCGCCCGTGCAGCCTGCACACACAAACGCTCGATCTCGGCGGTCAGGTCGAGCCGCTCGGCCCGGCCGCCGCGGGCGGTGTTGGTGATCCAGTGCGCACTGTGCCGCACGATGCCGCAGATCGCCCGTTCACCAACAACGAACACGCGCAGGTCCCGCTCGGGCTTGCGGACATACTCCTGCACGTAGAAGACCCCGTGCTGCGGCCCGCCGAGGGTGGCCTTGTGCTCGATCACCGCCTCAGCGGCGTCGCGGTCGCTCACGCGAGCCAGCAGCCGGCCCCACGAGCCGACCGTCGGCTTGAGCACAGCCGGGTACCCGATCGTCTCGACGGCCTGCAACGCGGACTCCGCGTCCACCGCGACCATCGTCCGCGGCGACGGCACCCCCGCACGAGCCAAGGCGAGCGTCGTCGCCAGTTTGTCGCCGCAGGCGTCGATCACGCGGGCCGGATTCACGCACGGCACGCCGCAGGACTCGACGATCCGCACGGCGGCCGCGGCCTGCGTCTGGCTGATGCACCGGTCGACGACAGCGTCGAACCGCGTCCACGAGCCGGCGTCGTCGAGGTCCCAGATCAGCGTGCGGACTTCGAGCAGTTCCAGTTCCACGTCGCGGCGCTGCAACTCCTCGATCAGCAGCCGTTCCTCGACCCGCACCCTCGAGTGCAGCAGTCCTATTCGCATGGGTGTTCTCCGTAGGGGTCCGTTCATGGGGCCGCGCGGTAGTACGGCAAGATCACTCGCCCCAGTCCTCCTCGACGGTCGGCGCGAGTTCCAGCCGCAGCGGGCTGACGCTCGTGACCTCGAGTTCGGCCGAGCAGTCCGTGCAGCGGAGCACCTCGCCCCTGAGCGGGCTGCGGGCCGGGCGGACTTCCGCGGCACACTCGGGGCAGGCTGCGGCGTTGGTCGTAGCAGTGGCGGTCGGGGGTGTCATGCGTCGGCTCCTTTCGTTCGTGTCGGGCTTCCGTGCTTCGGTCAGGGTGCAAAAACACCGCGGGCCTGTCGGGTGATCCCGCCAGGCCCGTGTTCGTCCAGTTTCAGAGCGGGTGCTCTGCTGAAGTCACGAGCGCGGCCGGATCACCGGCAGGCCTTTGACTTTCAGCAGTTTCGACGCGGCAACGGACAGGCCCTCTGAGAGAGAGCGGGTCGGAGAGGCGGACATGTCGAACTGCACGTTGCTCATCGTCGGCCCACAGGGTAGTAGGGGGGGGACGGCGAGTCAAGCCCGATCCCACGACTACATCGCTCCTCCCTCGAAGATCACCCGACGCTTCTGTGTCCGAGGATCGGGTTCGGGCACAGCCGACAGCAGCGACCGCGTGTAGCGGTGCTGGGGCCGCTCCAGGATCTGCTCACGCTCCCCGTGCTCCACGATCTTGCCCTGGTACATCACGGCGATGTTCCGGCAGACGTGCTGGATGACCGCCATGTCGTGCGAGATGAAGAGATACGACAGGCCGAACTCGCTCTGCAGGTCCGTCAGCAGATTGATGATCTGTGCCTGAATCGAGACGTCCAGTGCGCTCGTCGGCTCGTCGCAGACGATGAACTTCGGCTCCAGCGCCAATGCCCGCGCGATTCCGATACGTTGCCGTTGACCGCCGGAAAACTCGTGCGGGTACCGATCAGCGGCCGCCTTCGGCATCCCACAGCGAACCAGCAACTCCCCGGTCTTCTGGCGCAACTCATCCCGGGACTTCACCAGCCCATGCACCACCAGCGGTTCGCCCACAATCGCGCCAACCCGCATCCGTGGGTTGAGCGATCCGGCCGGATCCTGGAAAATGATCTGCATGTCGCGGCGAAGGGCCTTCAACGCCGCGCCGTGTGCGGTGAAGACGTTCTTCCCCTCGAACTCCACGGTGCCCGACGTATGGGGGATCAGTTTGAGGATGGTCCGGCCCACGGTCGTCTTGCCGCACCCGGACTCGCCCACCAGCCCAAGTGTCTCACCCCTGGACAGATCGAACGACACCCCGTCCACAGCCTTGACCCAACCTGTGATCCGTTGCAGAATCCCCGACCGAACCGGGAAATGCGTCCTGAGGTCGCGCACCGAGAGCAGGGGGCGATCAGGGCTCCTGGCCAGGGACTCAGCACGTTCGGACTTCGTAGCGTTCGTCATGGTCTGACCATCGTAGCGGCTCCCGGACCCCGGCCAGTTGACCCTTGGGGCCGGGTTGGTATCGTTCCTCTCAGCCGTCGGTCCTCGACGACCGATGGTGGGTCTGGCGGGCAGGTAGCTCAGTTGGTAGAGCACCGCACTGAAAATGCGGGTGTCGCCGGTTCAAGTCCGGCCCTGCCCATTGCCGTGCCGAACAACGCCAGCGTCCCGATCTTCCCGCGCCGACTCCGAGCGGCCTCGCCCTGTCCGCTTCGCGCGTGCTGCCCCGAGACCACCGGCCAGGCTGCCTGCCTGAGGTGCTGATCCGCCGGTGGCCGGCCGTGGCCTGGTGGTCGTCGGGTTTGTTCGTGGGTGCTCTTCATGCGGCGGACCAGCGTGCTGAGCATCCCCCCCTCCCCGGGCCGTGTCAAGTCCGAGCTGCGGATTGTGAGCGGTCTGTGGATAACTCACGGGCCAGAGGCCGGGGAGCCGGGCCAGGGCGGCGGCCTGCTCGGCCAGGGGCGGGTCGTAGTAGCGGTGCTCGGGGCGGCCGCTGTGCCGCATCAGGTGGTCCACCATCTTCTCGGGGACGCCGGCCGCGGTCAGGGCCGTGGAGAACCACTTTCGCCCGGATCGCCGCGTGAACGGGCGGCGGCGGTAGTCCACGTCGGCGATGCCGGCCCGCCTGCGGTCCTCGTTGAATACGCCGCGGTTGGGCACCTTCGGGAAGACGGGGTCGTCCGGCCCTGGCGGAGGCCTCCGGCAGACGGCGCGGAGGCGGTCGATCGAGGCGAGGTGCTCTCGGAGCAGCGGCACCAGCTCGGGCGCGAGCGCGACGTACATCTCGCGGTGGCTCTTCTGGATCTCGCCCGCCCAGTGCACGTGGGGAATCTCGTGGTCGAGCACCAGGTGCTTGCGGCGCCAGAGATCGGGCTCGTTGGGCCGGGCGCCGTGGAGGAAGAGCACGGCCCAGTAGAGGGCCCGCGGGCACTTGCACCGCGCGTCGGCCTGCTCGCGCGCCCAGGCGACGCGGATGAGCGAGCGGGCTTCCTCCGTCGTCGCGGCTCGGGGGCCGCCGTTGCCGCTCTCCTCGGCGCGGTCGGCGAGTGACAGGGGGTCGTCGGTCAGCCGCTTGGACGCGACGAGGAACTTGGTCAGGCTCCGGAAGCAGCTCAGGTTCCGGTTGTACGTGGTGCCCTGCCAGTTCGGCCGCCTGCCCGCGAGCCAGCCCGTGATGGCGTCGAAGGTCAGGTCGGAGACGCTGCTCCAGCCGGCGTCGCGCGCGGCCGAACGGATGAAGCCGCGCATGGACTTGATCGAGCCCGGCTTCTTGCCGCGGCTGGAGAGGTACGCCGCCCATGCGTCGAGGGCCTCGGCCAGGTCGGAGGGCGCGGCCTCGATGCGGCCGGCGACCGGGCCGTCCGCCGACACGGCTCGCTTCGACCTGGCTGCCTCTCCGGATCTCGCCATGCTCGCCAGTGTCGCCGATGGGGGGGGCAAGGGCAAGACCATGGAGCCGATCACGCGGCCCGTGGCCCGTTCTCGGACGATGATCTCGACCTCGGAGGCCGCGGCTGAGGCGGCCACGTGGAGCGCTCGCTGCATCGGAGGGGCCACCCTTCGGCCCCGTCCGTGCGGCCATCTCGTCCGTCGTCCCCTCCGAGCGGGTCTTACGGCCCGACGGCGGCCTCGGTTGCCGAAGAAGGGCCTCGACCGGAGCCGCGGCGTCCGTTACGCTGTGCCGGGAGACCGGGCCGGGATGGGCGAGCAAGGCACAAGGTCCCAGAGCGGAAAGCCGCGCACGCGTTGGGGTGCTCTGGTACTCATCGCGCTGGCGCTCACGGCCGCGGCCGGCGGCGTGTACCAGTACGCCAGGACGCCACCGGAAGCATCCGTGGCCACGGCCGACCGGACCGTGTACCGCACGCGGACCGGTGAGAAGTACCACCGCCTGGGGTGTCAGCACCTCCGGCAGAGCTCGACGCCGATCCGGCTCGCGCGTGCCCGTCGCGCCGGGCTGGAGCCGTGCAGGGTGTGCTGGCCATGAGTACTACGAAGCGCCACACCACCCTCGTCGGATGCACGAGCATCTTGATCCTTGTACCCGTCACATGGATGGTATTGGACCACACCATCGGAACCGGACTGGTCTCGTGGATCAAGGGCTCCGGCACGCCAGGCGGAGTCTTTCTGCGACTGATCGCTGCGTCCGCAGTCACCCTCTTTGTGATGGGCTACGTGAACCAAACAACGATCGTCCTGGCGTGTTCGTACAAAGGCCTGAAGGCCTATTGGTCAGATCTCACTTGGAAAGGTCGCGTGGCGATGGTCGTAAGCCTGCTCCTGCGCTCCTCTGGACTCCTAGTGATCTCGGTGCTGCTTTACATTCTGCTGAGCCACGTCCGCTAGCGCTGCTCGAGCGAGCGCCTGATCCGCGTCGCGTACTCGCGCACGGCCGCGGCCCGCCGATCGCGGTCCTCGGCGGACTTTGCCGCGGCGTAGTGGTCCAGCAGTCTCTGGAGTCGCCGGTAGTACGGCTTGCTCGTTTCGGCGCGGCGGTGGGCATGGTTCATCACCCACTGCAAGTCCGCGGCGTTGAACGCCGGCGAACTGGCGGTGATGCCGGTCATGCCCGTGAACACCCGACCGATGTCTGGCTTGTCCTCGCGGCCCACGTCTGAGAGCCGGAGGGCCGCTCGGCCAAGGCCTCCGAGCTGGCCTTGAATGAAGTGATCGACCTTGCGTGCATCGATCCCGAGTCGCGGGTGAACGCCCGTGAGTGCCTCCTGGAGAATCTGGCCGACGCGCGACGCCCTGGCCGTACCCTTCCGCAGGTCGAGGTCGAGATCCTCCTCCCAACGGGACACGATGCTGCGCTCGCGGAACGTGTCGTAGTTGGCCATCATCTCTCCGATCGAACGGAACGGCCCGAGGATCGCCGTCTCATCGGCAGGCAGGAGCGACACTACCGCCGAGCGGCCGTATCCCTCCCAGGCGTTGGGGACGCCGCGGGCGTCGTCGATAGCCCGCCGCACGCCGGACGCCAGGACGCCAAGCTCCCACGGCTTGGGGTACCGCAGCCACAGGTCCGGTCCCACCTTGTAGTTCCAGAAGAAGTCGCGCATGTACGCCGGCTGCTGGCGTTCCTCTTCCTCGTCCCCTGTCCATAGGTTCCACAGGTAGGCCGCGGCCTCGAAGCTAAGCACATAGAACATCCACCGCGTCCCGAAGGCCGCGGCGACCGATGGACCGCCCTCCGTGGCGCCTCGGATCATGCGTAGGGTGCCCTGGACACCGGCGTTGGTGAAGGGCACAAATCGGTTGAACCATGCGGTGGCCCGCCCGGCGACCGCGTAGTCGGTGATGTCTCGGGCCTGGAACGCCGCGTACAGACCGGCGTCGTAGTCGTCGTAGCCCAACTCCTCCCTCGCCTTCTTCCACGCGGACCGGAACTCCGAGAGCCGGCCGATGGTCTCGGACATTGACGCGAAGCGGTGGTAGGCGCGGACCGCGTCCGCTGGGAACGCGATGATCGATGATCCATCTCCCGCCGCTGTGCGCACCGCCAGTCGCATCTGGCGGTAGTACGTCGTTCGGTCGCCGAGGTGGTGGCCGAAGAACCCACCGCCGTAGCGGTAGAAGAGCGAGAGGTCGCGGTTGAAGGTACTGATCCCCTCCGGCGTCGTGAAGTAGAGGGCCGACCACGGTCTGTTGCCTGTGCGGCTCAGCACGGCACGGGCATGCGTATCCCGGATAACGTTGCGGATCATGAAGTCCGGCGAGTGCACGATCGCCGTGTGCATCATGCGCGGCAACAGCGTCAGGAACTTGATGACGATGCTGCTGTCGGGCACCTCGCCCCAGTTCTTCAGGGCCTTGTAGATGCCCCTTTCGAACTGCCAGTGCTCCGCCTTCCCGTCCACGTAGATCTTGATGGTGTCCTCGTCGCCCTGCCGGGCCCGCGAGCCGATCTGGTCGAGGTCGAGGCGGTTCTCGGCGTACATGCCGCGTTCCTGCGTGAGCAGGTCGCGCACGGAGCGCAGGGCCTCGTTGCGGTCGGCCTCGCGCATGATCTCGTAGGTCTGCCGCATCAGGCTGACGTAGGGGTTGATGATCGGGCGGGTCGAGCCCACGAACCTGTGAACGACCTGCCTCGCCGTTCCCAGCCGCTTGCCCGGTCCCGGTGCCATCTCCATGGCCACGCTCTCGAAGAGCCGCTGCATGGACACGTACTGCTGGTTCGCGGCGCGGATCGCGGCGTACTGCTCGGCGCTGAGCCGCCCCTTGTCGCGGGCGTATTGGAGCACGGAGTCGGCCCAGAGCCGGTAGCGGCGGGCGCCCTCCTCCAGCCGGGCGAAGCGGACGGGATCCGACCGGAGCTCCTCCACCGCCTTCGCGGCCACGGCCTCGTCCGACATGACCCCGCCGCCGATCCCCGCGAGGCGATCCTTCCGCCGCTGCGCGGAGGCGCGGATTCGTTCCATCATCCGCGTTGCCTTGTCCGGGTCGAGCGTGCCCTTGTCAACCCGCTCCTGGACGGCGGCGATCAGGGCCTCGGTCTGCGCGTCGATCTGGGCGGCACGCTCACCGACGCGCTCGCCGATCATCAGCGCGACCGCGTCCTGCATATCGCGGTTGAGAGTCTTGCTCGATGATCGGTCGAAGGGTTCGAGCAACCACTCCATGCCCCCCACGCCCTCGACGCGCTGACCCTTGGCGTCGATCGGACCGTGCTTGAGCACGTCCATCGCCTTGCGGGTGAAGCCGGCGTGGTTGCGGACGAGGATCTTCGGGTCCTGACTCGGGAGCAGATCCTCGATGCCCCGCAGTCGGCGGGCAAGGTCGATGCCCTTCCACAGCGGGGCGAGCGTGTCGGCGAAGTGCGACCACGCGACGTCCTTGCCTGTCGTTTGGAACGGTTCGCCCTCGCGGCGCGAGAACGCATCCCGCACGCGAGCCACCACCGGGCCCGTGGCGATGGGGTCTTCGAACTCGACGTTGGCCTTGATTCGGGCGACCGGCGAGGCCCCGGCGAAGCGTCGGACCTCGTCGCCGAAGGCTCGCAGCGACTTGCGAACAACGGCCGGCACCGTGCGCTCGAAGTGCTCGGCGAACCGCGGCGCGGCCCTGGCGGCGGCCTCCGGGTTGACCGCCCAGGCCCTGACCCACTCGGCCACACCCTCCGCGCGCCGGTAGGCGCGGGGGTTCTCCGAACTCTTCGGCGGCTCGCTGCCGTGCCTGGAGAAGTGGGGCACCAGCTCGGCGTCGAAGGGGCTGGTGGCGTCCCCCGCCCACTCGGCCACGAGCCCGTAGGCGTCGTCCAGGGCGTGGGCGATCTCGTGGGCGGTCGTGTCCAGGTCGCCCGCGTACCGGATCACCGTCCGCGTCGAACCCGGGTAGTAGCTGCCCAGGGCGCCGCGGCGCGCCGGCTTGCCCTTGCGCACGCGCGTCCTGAGCTGGCGTGTCAGGTCGAGGATGATCTCGCGCGGAGAGCGGGGGTCGCCGCCGACGATTGGATCAACGGGCACCCGGTCGCTCCCCGGAGTGCCGGCATCCTGAGGCAGCGCCCGGTCCGGAGGTCCGAACGGCGGCTCTTCGGCGGGGAGGTCGCCTCCGACCTGCCCGGCGCGCTCCGTCTCCTGTCGAGGGGCGGCCGTCCTGGCCGCGGTGACGCGCTCGCTCAGCGCCTTTTTCGTCTTCGACCCGGCGGACACGCCGAGCCGCTCTGCCTCCGCCAGCAGCTCCGCTCGGCTCATGCTCTCGACGGGAACGGCGCCCGGGCCGGGCTGCAACGTCCCGCGGTCGATGGGCAGGTCCCGCAGCGCTTCCAAGTGTGTCGTCAGGTCACTGGGAGCATCCCCGCTGGTGAGGAGCAGGTAGTCGCCATCGCGGATGACTTCGAAGGGCACGCCGAGCATCTCGAACGCGGCTCCCTCAGAGAGCGACCCCACCGGCACAACATCCCAGTCCGGACGTTCCGCCTGCACGTCCCACTGGTGGTCGTCCAGCCAGTTGAGCAACCGCAGCTCGGGCAACGCAGCTCCGCCGAGGCTCTCCATGGCGCGCTTGGCGCGAGTGAGACGGGACGCGGCCGCCTCTTCAAGGATTTCGATGTAGCGGTCGGTGCCGAGCTCGAGGAGGGCGTCATCGCCGGTCCCTCTCGACCCGACGTTGGCCTTGATGAGGCGGAGAAGGTGCCGTCGGCCTTCGAGTGCGTAGCGGAGTTCCAGAGGGATCGGACCGGAGAATGCGGTGCTGAAGATGCCCTCGGTCACGACGCCGGGCGTCTCTTCCAGCCCCGCCGTGGGATCGGCGACCAGTTCGGTAGGGAGTTCACGCTCCGCCAGTTCGATCAACCGGCGCTGGATGTCCGTCTTCGTGAACGCTCGCGGTCGACGAACTCGCGCTCGCGCCGCAAGGTCTCCAGACGTTTCTCCGCCTCCGCCTTCGGCAGGGGCGGGCTCAACGGCCTGCCCGCGTCGGTCACGAGCTGATACGTCCCGTCCGGGAGCGATCGGAGTTTCATGTGGGGGGCCCCCCTCGGCGGACAGTCTAGCGGCCTCAACCCGGCGACGCAGCGCAGCCGCGGTCTTCGGCCCGTCCAGCACGCCGCGATCCCGGGCCTCCGAGAGCAACTCGGGGCGCGTCATGCGACCGACCGGCTTGAAGGAGCCGGGTGCAGGTGAAAGAATCTCCTGGCCACCCGGGGGTCGTTCCGGACGTAAGAACTGGGGACCGCCTTCGGGCGGGGCACCGGTTCGTCCCCGGGGGCCGCCCTTTCTCTTCCACATCGTCACCAGCGCGAGTTGACGCTTGCCGGCCCGCGCCTCCTCGACGACATACGTCACGCCGTTGACGCGCTTGGTGTACCGGACCTTCGGGAGACCGGCCCGGTGCTCCTTCAACGCCACCACCTCGTCGGGGGTGCCGACGATCTCCGGGAGCATCGCAAAGTCGTCTTCCGTGACGGCGACCTGGCCGCGGCGGTCCTCAGTGATCGGATCGCCGTGCTTGCCCAGCGTGTGGCGCACCGCGAAGTTGTCGATCGTGTGTGTCCAGCCGGCAAGGTCGATCCCGAGAACCTCCGAGACCGAAGTGTTCTCGGCCGGTGCGTAGGCCACGCGATCGACCTGGTTGGTCGGCGTCCTTGCCCGCGCGACCAACTCGCCAATCTGCCGCGCCGCCCCTTCGGGCCGGCCGGGTTCCGGCAGACGCTCCGACGTCGGCATCTCCTCGACGGCCCGCCTCGCCCCGGGCTCGAAGGGATCGACAACGCCCCGCTCGACAGGCCTCGCGGTCCCGGACGCCTCCACAATCGCTTGTGGTCCGGCAGGCGGGCCTTGGGGCTCTCGAGGCCCGTCAGGAGCCACGGCCGGCGGTCCTGGCTCCCCGCCGCCGTAGAAGTCCTCCAGGCCATCCGCGTAGCCCCTGGAGAGGCTGGCGGACTTGGCCACGTCCTCCGGCCACAGCTCTGGCGGGAACACCTCACCGCGGCGCCCAAACTCCCGCCCGACCTGCCACGCCTCCAAGGCGCCCAGGTCTTTCCAAAACGCCTCCCGACGCTCGGCCATCTCCTCGGCGGTCGCCTGCTCGCGTGCCGCCTTGCGGATCGCGTCGGCCCGCTTCAGGGCCTCTTCGATCTCGCGTTCTGAGGCCCTCCTCTCGACCGCCCGCCTGGCGATGGCGCCCTCCCCGCTCGGAAGTTCGCGCCCCGTCGTCGCCGGCCCCCGCCTCGCCCCGGGCTCGAAGGGATCGACAGACGCGACGACCTCGCCCGGCTGGTGTGTCGGCTTGACCCCCTCGCGTTGCGCCTGTTCGGCTCGACGCCGCTCCATCTCGGCGCGGATCGCGCGGTTGAAGTCGCGTCGGATCTCGTGCGGCACGTGCTCGGCCGACCGCACATGCGCGGCGAGGTCCGCCAGCTCCTTGTCCGTCGCCGAGCGCATGGCGGCGTCCACGTCGGCGCGGGCCGCGGTCATGACCTCTTGGACGTCCTGAACGGTCTGGGCGCGCCGGACCATCGGCGTGTAGCGGCCCGAGAGAGCGCGGAACGCGCCGATCGGCGTGCCGAACACGAGCAGGCCGAATAGTGAACCGTGCCCGACCGATTCGGCGATCTCCTCGGGCGAGCCTCCGAGCGCGGCCGTGTGCAGCCCGCTGAAGACGCCGACGCCGCCGGCGTGCGACAGCTGCGTCTCGACAAGCGTGCCCGCTCGCGGTCCGAAGCGTCGCACCACGCTCCCCACAAGCGCACGCACGGGCGGAGAGCTCACGACCCGAGACCCCACGGGCCCCGCCACGGGCATGACCGCGATCGCCACGGGATCGACGGCCACCGCCCCCATGCCGAGGATCGAACCGGCCACCTGTTCGGGAATCGAGGCCTGCTCAGCAATGGCGGCGGTGGCCTCAGGCTCGCCGGGCGCAGGCGGGCCTCCGTGAAAGAACCGCTCGAAGGGGCCGGCCTCAACGCCTTCACGCTCAAGTCCGAACCTGGTGGCCTCGGCCGCCGCACGCTCTCGGAGCGGGTCAGCAGGCACCTTCGCCGCCAGCCCCGAGGCGGCGCCGAGCCTGAGCGTGCCGATGAGCCAGTCCGCTCGCCGCGCAGCATCCCTGGCCGCAGGCTCCGCGACCGCGCCGATTCTCGCGGCAACCCGTTGCGGCCCGGTCAGCTCGTCCATCGCCTGGCCGACCGGGCTGGTGGGGAGTTTCGGGAACCCCGGCGCCTCACGCGCCCCGCCGATTGCCGTCTCCAGGTCGCCGACCGACGCCCTCTCTCGCAGTGTGCGCGCCACCTGCTCGATCGGCCCGCGATTGCGCACGCGGAGCGCCGCGGCGACGCGGCGGACCTCCGTCGGCGTGAGCGAGTGCCCCGCCAGCTCGATCCGATCTCCGCCCGCCGTCGGCACGCCGAGCGAACGAACCACGTCCTCCGCCGTCTTCGGCGCCGCGGGGCGGGGCGACTCGACGGGCTCGGCCTGGCGACGCATCTGCCGCGCGATCGAAAGCACGCGATGGGCCGCGTCGGGCTCCCGTGGCGCCGATTCACCCTCGCGGCGGCGCGCGATCGCCAGGATGGAGTCCAGGCGTTCGTCCGGCGGGCTCATCGTGCTCACGGCCTCGATCTCCCGTCAGTTCACCCGCACCACGTGCACGCGCGCCGGCTCGCTCTCCGGGTTCCATGCCTCGACCTTGTAGAGCTTGCCCACGATCTCGTCGGCGTGGTAGATCGGGCCCGGGTCGCCGGCGTGGTTCGCCGCGGAGGGATTGACGAGCACCACGTCGGCGCTCAGGAGCAGCGGCGCCACCCGGCAGACAGTGATGGCGTTCCAGCACTCGTGCGTCCCCAGCGGCGTCGAGTCGCTGGCGCTCGTCGGCTTGTCGCCGAGGGTCTGGACGTGGAGCAGCCCGCCGCCCTCCGCGATCACCCCGAGCACAGCGAAGTCCTCGTCCAGGCCGGCGACGTACTCCCACAACGTCACCTTGCCGCCGGCGGGGATGTCGAACATCCGCGTGTCGATCACGCCGTCGGGCACGGTGGTCTCGACGGGCTCGGCGAGATTGCCGTCGTGTCCGGCGAGTTGGCCCGCGACGCGCAGCGCCAGCAGGTGGTAGACGCTCAGGATGCCAGGCATGGATCAGTCCTCCAGCAGCAGCTGCCTCGACGGCGAGGAACTGCGGCTCGGCCTCGGGATCGTCCGGCAGTGCGTAGCCAGCGCACGCAGGGCCTCACGGGCCGCCTCCTCGTCGGATCCGGGCCGCCGCGCCGAGGCCCTCGACCCGTCCGGGAGCGTCACCATCACGACCCGCGACACCAGACCCGGCGGGCGGCCCTCGCCGGCCGCCTCGGGCCGCGCCGCGTCGAGCTGCTCACGGCCGGCGCCGAGCGTGTCACGCTGGTCGATCTGCTCGCGGGCCCGCGGCGCGGCCTGTTCCTCCGGCTCGATGGGCTCGCCGGGCGCGGCCGCCGGGGAGCCCGCGCCGCCGCGGTTCGCCAGCGAGCGGAGGTAGCCGATCTCGGCCTGCCGAGCCTGATCCATGGCCATCTGCGCGCCCCGCACCCGCAGGCGCTGCGACATCTCCTGGTCGGGGTCCACCTCGCGCAGGAGCGCCTGTTCGACCCGGAGGCGGTCGCGAAACCGTTCGTACTCCGCGCGCAGGGCGCGCAGCTCCGGATCGGCGGAGAGGTTCAGCCGTCCGCCGGACATCGCGCGGTCCCAGTGCGTGACCGACATCTCGCCCCTGAGGTAGTCTGCGCGGAGCAGGGGGATGTACGCGGGGTCCAGACCTGGCATCTGGGAGACCAGCGCGTCGAACTCCTCCGAGCGGCGCTCCATGTCCAGACCCGCCTCAGCCGGCTCGTATGCACGTCTGATCGTGGTCTCGCTCGGCCGACCCAGCAGCTCGATCTGCGCGACGGCGGCCTGGCGGTAGGGACCATCGGGAAGACCCTGCGCGTAGGCCAGGAGAGCCGCCTTTTCCCGGGCTTTCGCCCGCTCCTCGATCTCGGCGTCCATGTCCGCGTACTTCCGCCGCCGCTCCTCGCGCTCGATCTCGCGCTGGGTCTGGCGGTCCTCGCTCTCGAGCTGCCGCTGGAGCTGGCGCTCCTCGCGGGAGAGGGTCGCGGCTTCGGACTGCATCGACGAAACGATCTGCTGCCTGATCCCAGGCGGCGCCGAGAGGAACCTCGCCATCTCCGCGCCCGCGTCCGGCGAGAGGTCGCGGGAGGTTTCCGGCCGCGTCGGCATCCGGTAGGGGTCCGGCGGCCCCTGAACGCCGTAGGGCGACCCCGCCGACGCCGGCGTGCCCGCGCCGCGGAGACGGCTGAACTCGTCCGCCAGCCACGCCTCGGCCTGCCTGAGCTCTTCCAGGGCCTGCTGGCGCTCGGCCTCGCGCATGTCGAGGCCGCGGGACTGGACACCGAGCCCCAGCATCGAGGAGACCACCGCAGGCAACTGGCTCGGAAAGATGCCCATTCAGTTCTGACCCCCCCATAGCCACGACATGTTGTTCTGCGGGGCACGACCGAGCCCGTACGCGCCGAGCCCAGCCATCGAGCCGCCGATGCCGGCTAAGCCCGTCCCCGCCGCCGAGTACCCCGGGTAGAACTGCGTCGTCGGCTGCCCCAGCCACGGGTTCATCACGCCGCCCTGCCCGACGTTCAACGCTGTACGGAGCGGATCGCCGCTCATGCCCAGGTCGCGGCCGAGGTTCCCCTCCATCAGCGCCAACAGCGAGAGCACCTGCTGCATCTGCCGCTGCGTCCCCCCCTCGCGCATGCGCTCGCTCGACGCCAGGCCGGCCTGCCCCAGCGCCGGAAGAATCGAGCCCTCCTGCGCGAGCAGCCCCTGCTGCGCGCCAGCGCGGTTCGTCTGCGCCTGGCCGAGCATCTGCGCCCGCATCCCCGCCACGTCGGCGAGACCACGGTCCAGCTCCCGGCCCAGCACGCGGCGGTTGCCGGCGAGTTGATTGCCGACGAGCGTGTTGGCGCCGAGCCCGGCCATACTCGCTTTCGCAGCCTGATCCGCGTCCTTGAGGCGCTCCGCGTAGTCCCCGCGGAGCACGCCCTCCTGCTCGCGTCCGAACTGCCGGGCCGTGGCCTCCGGGCGCATGAACGCCTGATCGGCCATGCCGCGGGCCCCGCGGAAGAAGTCCCGGACGTTCCCACCCAGGCCCGCGTAGCCGCGTTCCATCGCCTGCCGGTCTTCGATGCCGCGGCGGTCGATGAAGGGGAACGCGGACGACGCCAGGTCCTCCATGCCGCGGCCGCGTTCCCGGGACTCGCCGGCGAGCCCGCGGAGCTGCTCGAAGATCGGACCGCCGATGCGCTCCATGAACGCGCGCTGCTGCTCTTCGCTCCATGGCCGGTCCATGTAGCCGGTGCCCGGGCCGAAGAACATCGAACTCAGCCGCTCTGCGCCCTCGCCCGTGCGCGTGTCGTACCAGTCGCGGGCCTTGCGCCCGGCGCGGTTCGCGGACGAGCCCCCGAGCGCGCTGCCGACGGTGCTCCCGAGCGATCCAAGCCCGAAGAGCCCCATCGCCGGCGTGAAGAAGGAACTCACAGGGCCTCCTTACCCCGAGCCCGCTACGTCCATGCGAAGCCGCCGGCGGTGCGCCCGACCCCGACGACGACGGCGTTCACGTGCCGCGTCGCCGCGCCGACGATCGTCGCGTCAAAGACCAGTCTACCCGCGCTGTCGGTCAGCACGAGCCACGCCGCGTCCGCGACCAGCTCGAGCACCACCGTCCCCGCCTGAAAGGCCACCGCGTCCGCGGCGTCGGGCACGCCGAACGCGGTGCCGGCCAGCCACACGACCACGAGAAAGCGCTCAGCCCAATCTTCGCGCAGCCGGTCCTTGGCCTGCGCCGTGAACCGTCGGACGTTCGTTCCGTGCTCGCCCTCGGCCCCCGCCGTCACGGCCATCGACGCGATCGGATCGTCGAGCAGCCCCGCGAGCTCCTGGAACGCGAGCGCGACCGCCTCGGGGTCGGAGCCGTGCACCGCCGATCGGAACGCCCGGGGTCTGCCCATCACGCCTCCAGCATCATCACGAACTCAGGGCCGTCCTCGCGCGCCACCACGAGCTTCGGCCGCCTGCCCGCCTCGGCCGCGAGCGTCTCGAAGAGGGCCATCCAGGCCTGCCGGGGGTACACACTCAGGTGCAGCGGCACGCCCGCCTTATCCTTCCAAGCGGCGCGGTCTGGTCCCGGGCAGGCGCGGATGGCGAGGAACCGCTTGCATACGCGGATCATCTCCCGGACCGCCTTGGGCACGTCGGCCGGGTGCAGGTGCTCGAGCGTGTCGGTGGAGAGCACCAGGTCGTAGGAGCGGTCGTTGAACGCGAGCGCCGTCGCGGAGCCGACATGCAGGTCGCGTCCCGCGGCGCGGCCGGCCTCGACGGCGACCGCCGACGCATCCACGCCCGCCGCCCGCACGCCCAGCCTCGCCAGCCGCTCCACGGCGCCGCCCTGGGCGCAGCCGACGTCGAGCGCGGTCTCGACCTTCCATTCCGCCTGCGAGGCCTCCACGAGCGGCAGGAGCCACCGGTCGGCAAAGGTGGAGTTGAGATCGGCGTGGTAGCCGCCGCGGTACAGGCCGTCGTAGAGGGCCGCGTAGTCCACGGCGTCCGCCCCTTCCTTCGCCGGCGGGTCGTAGTAGCCGGCGGTGTCGAGGCTCCTGGGAAACAACGCGAGCTCCGCGTCCGTGGCCTCCGCCAAGGTCTTGAAGGGGAACGTCCGCAGTCCCGAGCCGCCCGTGCAGTTCCAGACCTTGACGCCGTGGGCGGCCAGGTGCGGTTGCACGGCGTCGAGGCGCCGGTTGAGGGCGGCGTACTGGGCGTTGTTGTGGCGGACAGCGGCCGGCGTGGTCTCCATCTCGAAGGCGTAGTTGGCTGCTCCGAGCTCCATGCCGAAGTCGGCGCCGAGCAGGTAGATGCGCTTGAAGCCCAGGTAGACCAGCAGCCGCAGAGCCGCGAGGAGCACCGTCCGCTTGCCGCGGATGCCGAGCGGGTCCACGTAGTCCTCCTCGCCTCCGACGCTGACGGTGTCGCGGTAGAGGAAGTGGTGTGGGTCGAACCGGGAGTCGCGGCGGTAGAAGAGCGTGTTCGCGCAGTCGCCCGCGGTCAAGTCGAGCTTCTCGAGGTTCGTGCCCCGCCAGCCGCGCAGCCTGGACGTGGTGTGCCAGAGCGGCGTCAGTTTAAGGATCGCGGGGTCGCGCCAGATCGCCTCGTGGAACGAGTGGGGCGGGTCCAGGCTGATCCACAGGTGCGGCCTCACGACGACGGGCGCGTTGTTGACCGCGGCGATGGCGAGCCCGCGCTGATCGAGCCTCCAGAGTTCCTCGGACGCGAGGCTGGGGCCCGACAGACACAGGAACACGCCGCCGCCCTCGTACAGGCCGCCGAGGTCGATCGAGCGGCGCCAGCGGTCGTACAGCACGAGCCTATCGACGCGCGGCTCACCGGACGCCAGCCTGTTGTCGTCCTGGTCCATCGTCACCTCACGGGGAAATGGCTGTGCTCGGGACGGACATGGGCGACGGCCGCCTCCAGGCCCTCAGTTCCAACGCCCGCGAACTCCAGGACGCGGGCAAGCGTCTCCCGCGGCTCCTCCAGCAG
>JAHCJE010000057.1 GCA_026128865.1 Phycisphaeraceae bacterium
GGACCGACCGGAGTCGAGTGTCGGGAGGGGAGTGGCTTGCTCCTGGTGGCCGCGGCTGGCATAATTGGCTGCATGGAGTGGCCCCTTGACACGATCCGCGCTGCGCAGGCCGCCGCCGTGTTGCTGCGCGATCGACCCGGCCGGCGCGACAACTACATGCGGGTTCTGAAACTGCTGTACCTCGCGAACCGTGCGGCGATTCAGGAGGCTGGGCGGCCGATCTTCACAGATCGCTTCGTGGCGATGCGTCGCGGCCCGCTGCCGGGCGGTGTGTACGACCTCGTGAAGGGCGTGCACCGCGACGTCGGCGAGTGGGGCCGCTTCTTCCGCACCGACCGGTACGACCTGGTGCTGGTCGACGGCGCCGATCCGGGCGTCGGCTCGCTCACGCGGTTTGACGTCGAGACTCTGCGGCGCGTCGCGGAGCAGCACGCCGATCTCGACGAATGGGCGCTGGTGGACGAAACGCACCGGCTGCCCGAGTGGATCCGGAACGATCCGGGCGATTCTTCGCGGACGATCCCGCTGGCGGACGTGCTGGACGCGCTGGGCCTGCGCGACCGGGAGCAGGCGATCCGCGCCGAGATGGCGCGGCGCGACCGTGTCCGATCCGCGTTCCTGGGTCGGACGGCGTGAAACTCGGCGAGTCATTCCGGTTCGCCGATCCGGGCATCGACGAACATCTGTGGATCGTCATGTCAGAGCCGGACCCGGCGACGGGAGGCGTGCTCGTGACGAGCGTGACGACCTGGAACGAGGGCGTTCGGGACCACTCATGCATCATCGAGCCGGGCGAGCACCCCTCGATCCGCGTTCGGTCGTGCGTCTTCTATGATTCGACCGTCGTGGCGCCGGCGCGTGAACTCGACGCGCGGCGTGAGCGCGGCGAACTGGTCATGCACGAGCCGCTCGCGCCGGACCTGCTGCGGCGCGTACTGGCCGGGGCGGCTCGGACGGCGTTCCTGACGTTCGACCAACTGCTGATGCTGCAGGAGCAGGGGCTGCTGGACGGCTGACTCCGGCGAGCGCAACTGCCGTGAATCGGCTCCATGCCCGGCGCCAAGACGGTATCGTGGAGTGGCGATGGCCGTCCGGCTCCCCAGCATCCCGAGGTTCACGGACGACAGGGGGCGGGTGGTGGATCTCTGCCCTGCGCACGTCTTTGTGCGCAAAGCCGGAGTGCGCGATGGACCGTGGAGGCAGAGGTTCGACATTCACTCTGATCGGGAGTGGACCATTTTCAGCGGGGGTGTCATCGCCACTCTCGGCGCATTCATCGCGCTCGGGGGGAGGTGGTGGTGGCTCAGCATCCCGACGTTCGCGCTCACCGGGTGGCTGGTTCATGCCTGGTTCGGCGGGTTCCTTCGAGGCCCGCTGATCCTCGTGCGGGGCTACGCCTTCATCCATCAGGCCGTTCGGCTGGGGCGGTGCCCGGCGTGCGCCGGCGTGCTGGACTCGGCTGCGGAAACGCCCGACGGGATGCTGGAGTGTTCCGATTGCGGTGCGGCGTGGCGAGCGGAACGCCGTCTGACTCGCGCAGCGCCGGGCGACCAGAACCGGCGACGCGAGATCAGGGCTTCCATGCACCGCCTTGTTCGACTCGAGACGCGCCGCCCGTACATCGACCACAGAGGACGGCCGGCGTCGCTCGCCGTCTATCGACGCTCTCGCGTGCTCGCGAGCGACTACGGGTACGCGTGCCATCGTGCGGCACGCGCGATCTTCGAAGAGCATTCCCGCCGTCGCGCGCGTCTCGTGTTCGGTCTGCTCCTGTCCGGCTTCGCGATGGTCATCGGGATGGTCCAGATCGGACGGTTGCTTGCCCTGCCACCGGCGTGGGATTACCTCATTCTGCTTGTGGTTGTGGCATTCCCGTTCGCCATCCTCCTCGTCCACACCAGCGACGCCCTCGTTGCTCCCGGCACGATCGAGCGCGAGACGCTGGCGCGCGGGCTGTGCCCTTCGTGCTGGGAACTGCTTTCGGGCATCGAGCCGGACGCCGACGGTGCGACACCGTGCCCCGAGTGCGGTGCGGCGTGGCGCGTGCCTCCGCTGCGACGCGCGCTCCCCATCGCTTGTCCCCGCTGCGGCTACAGCCTTCACGGCCTGCCGATGGAGCGAGGCGCGTACGTCACCTGCCCCGAGTGCGGCGAGGTCGTCATTGGCCGAGGTCCCGGCACACCCACCACGGTCGCACACTACGACACGAACGAGCCATGATCGTGAAGAGGTGGCGTCTCCGCGTATGTCGCTATCGTAACGCTGCAATGCGTCCCTTCCACGCCATCCTGCCGCGCTTCACCGACGACAGGGGGCGGGTGGTGGCTCTTGCGTTCCCGCGTCCACTCTTTCCGTTCGGGTGGGTCCGTTCGCTCATTTCTCGCCCGATGTTCGTGCCGGAGGGCTACCGCCGCATCCATGTCTATGTGAAGCACGACGCATGTCCTGTGTGCGACGCGTTCTCTCTCATCGGTGTAGTGGAGTCTCCGGACGGCATGATCGAGTGCCCCGAGTGCGGGGCGGCATGGCGCGCGGATCGGCGCACCGTGCGCGTGGCACCCGGCGATCACGAACGCCGAAGCGTGGCTCGCCAGCGCGTGCTGCGTCATGAGGTCCTTTGGTTTCGCTGCCGCCGAAGAAGGCTTGACCATCGGGGCCGCCCGACAGCGCTCGGGCTTTATCGCCCGCGGGGTTCGATTGCGAGCGACTACGAACTGCTGTGCCATGACACCGCCAACGCGATCTTCTCATCGGTTTCGGGCCAGGGCCTGAAGTACGCCACGCCTCTTGTGCTCGCAGGATTCGGGCTGTTCTTTCTGATGTTGTTCATCGGTGAACCGACCTCAATCACTCCGTGGCGTGTCTGCACGCTCGTTCTTCTCATGGCCGGCTGCTTTTTCGTCGGTCTTCTGCTACGCAGCGGCGACGCCTTCATTACCGGCGACGCGGTCGAACGCGAGACGCTGGCGCGCGGGCTGTGCCCTTCGTGCTGGGAACTGCTTTCGGGCATCGAGCCGGACGCCGACGGTGCGACGCCGTGCCCCGAGTGCGGGGCGGCGTGGCGGGTGCCGGCGCCGACGCGGTCTCCCCCACTCGCATGCCCCCGCTGCCGCTACTCGCTGCACGGCCTGCCGCAGGAGCCGGCGGGCGTGGTGACCTGCCCGGAGTGCGGGGAGGTGATCGTGGGGGTGCGGCCCGACGAGCCGACCGTGGCGCCGTGACGCCAGCGACGCCGCCTCCCTTGGCATCGGTGCGGACGAACCCATCTCTTCAGCCGCCCGTATCTTCTCGCGTGGATCACGTTGATCCGTCCGTACTGCGTGAGCGACCGCGGGGGCGACGGCGCGTCTTTCGCACACTGACCGGTGTGCCCGCGGCCGTGCTCGCACTGGTCTTGCTCTATTACGACGCCCGCACCTACTCCCCGATGGAGTTGAGCAGCGCGGATGGCTTTGGGCAGCCGCGCGGAGGCGTGCATTCGTGGGCGCTGTCATCCAACAGCGTGGAGCACCGGCCGATCGCGTGGGTTGTCGAGGAGAGGCCCGGCGTTCATCGCCTTGTGCCGTACTGCGAGCCGGTTGACGACACGCGGCTTGTCGGCTCCGCAGCGCTGCTCATCGAGCATGGCGGTTGGGGCTGGCCGCACCGTCGGACGGAGGGGCGTTGCTACTCCTTTCACGTGTTTGATCGGGCGCAGCGGCCGGTGAGCCTCGACCTTGTGCGGCTACGGGGCATGTGCGCCGACTACGCCCGGACGCAACAGGATCTCGCGCCGTTCGTCCCGCTCTTCGAGGGGAACGACGCGAAGATTGTGGAGCGCGTCCCGTTCGCTCGCCTGCGGACCGCCGCAAGCGTGACGCTGATGCCGCTCGCGCTGCTCGCCGCGGTACGGCTCGTGGTCGCGGCTTGCGTGGTGTCAGCGCGGGCATGGCGTGCATATCAGGCGTCGGCGCTCCACGAGGCGATGACCCGTGTGTACGAAGGCAAGACCGCGTATCGCAACCGTCGAGGCCTGTGCGTCCATTGCGGCTACGACCTTGCGGGGCTCCCATCGTCGATCTGCCCGGAGTGCGGGGAAGTGGTCGTGGGGGTTCGCGACAACGGGCCGCGGGCGTAAGCGAGGTGCCGCTGCCGAGTGCCCGTCCTGGGGGCGGTCAGGCCAGGTGCGAGCGTTCCCGGTGTTTCCCCACGCGGGAGAACCCCCAAACAGCGTGAGAATCGGGAGATGAGTCTGGCGTCGGACGGGGCGGGCACGGACAATCGGGGCGTGCCGCTTGCCCCCGGGACGTCAACGGCCGACCAGTCGTCGGCCATCCCCGGATTCGGTCGGGTGCAGGCAGGCGTCCGGGAGGTTCACGATGCTGCATGTGCGTTCGTCGGCTGCTGGGTTCGCGTTGGCGGTCGCCGTTCTCGGCGCGGGGGAGGCTCTGGGGCAGCTCACGCTCACGTCCGAGCGGCTCGCGACGGGCCTGGCACGCCCGGTGTACGTCACGCACGCCCCTGGCGACGCCTCGCGCATCTTCATCGTGGAGCAGCGGTCAGGCACGACGGGACGCGTGCGCATCTTCGACCTTAGCACAAACTCGCTCCTCTCGACGCCGTTCCTCTCCGTCTCCGGGGTTGCAACGGGGAACGAGCAGGGCCTGCTCGGGCTTGCGTTCCACCCCGACTACGCGAACAACGGGCATTTCTATGTGAACTACACGGCGTCCGGTACGAACGCGACGTGGGTCGTCCGCTACACCGTTTCGGAGGACGATCCGAACGTCGCCGACCCCGCGAGTGCCCACACAGTCATCACCTTCGCGCAGCCCTTCACAAACCACAACGGAGGCTGGATCGGTTTCGGCCCAGACGGGTACCTCTACATTCCCACCGGAGACGGCGGGAGCGCGAACGACCCAGGCAACCGCGCTCAGACGATCGTGAACATGCGGCTCGGCAAGACGCTACGACTGGACGTCGATGCCGACGACTTCCCCGGCGACCCGAACCGCAACTACGCCATCCCGCCGGACAACCCCTTCGTGGGCGTCACCGGAGACGACGAGATCTGGGCCTACGGGCTTCGCAACCCGTGGCGATGCTCCTTCGATCGCGCGACGGGTGACATGTGGCTCGCCGACGTCGGCCAGAACGCATGGGAAGAGATTAACTTCCAGCCTGCCGACAGCGCTGGCGGCGAGAACTTCGGCTGGCGATGCATGGAGGGCTTCGCCTGCACCGGGTTGAGCGGATGCACCTGCAACCACGAGTCGCTGACGCTCCCGATTCACGCGTTCTCCCACGCAGGTGGGAACTGCTCCGTGACGGGCGGGTACGTCTATCGCGGTGCGACCATGCCGCACCTGCGCGGCGCCTATTTCTTCGCCGACTTCTGCTCCAACCGCATCTGGACCATGCGCTATGTGAACGGCCAGGTCGTCGGCCTGACGGAGCGTGCCGCCGAACTTGTCCCCAATGTCGGATCGCTCACCTCGATCTCCTCCTTCGGCGAGGACCACCGCGGCGAGATCTACGTCTGCAACCTCAACGGCGGGGGCGTCTACCGCATCAAGCCTCGTTGCGCCGTGGACCTCGACGGCAACGGCGAGGTCAACACCGTCGACTTCCTGGCGTTCCTCAACGCGTTCACGGGGGGTGATCCGGTCGCGGATTTCAACAACGACGGAACGATCAACACGGTTGACGTCGTCGTCTTCATGAACGCGTGGAACTCCGGGTGCGATTGAACGCGATCACTCGCCCCAGCGCCGCTCGCGCCGTTCGATCCGTCCCAGCGGGTCCGCAGGCTCGAAACTCACCCGGTTCGCACCCAGCAGCGTGCCCGTCGCGAACGCAAGATCAACCTGCGCGATCTGGTAGTCCACGATCGCACGCAACTCCGCGCTCTGCGCGTCCGCCAGCCGCGCCGCCGCGTCCAGCACGTCGTTCGTCGTCGACGCCCCCACGCCGAACTGCCGCTCCTCCGCCGCGAACGTCCGCGCCGCCAGGATCGCCGCCTGCCGCGACGCCAGCACCCGCTGCCACCCCGCCTCGATCGCGTCGATCGCGTCCAGCGTCTCCGACCGGATCGCCTGCTCGCGCGCGTCCCGCGTCGCCAGCCGCGAAAGCCGCTGGATCATCGACCGGCGCACCCGCGATTCGCGCTCCTCGTTGCCCAGCGGCACCTCCGCCCGCAGGCCCAACTGCCAGTCCTCGAACCGGTTGTCGCGCAGCGTCCGGAACGAGTCCGCCGCGTCCTCGCCCAGCCCGTTGATCCGGTACGTATAGTCCAGCACGATCAGCGGCAGTGCCTGGTTGCGGTTGAACTCAACGTTCAGCGCATCCATCGCCAGTTGCAACTCCAGTTCCAGCATCTCCATCCGGTTCGCCACCGCCGCCGACGCCAGCAGGACCGGGTCGAACTCGTACCGCACCGGGTCCGGCGGCGACGCGGGCAGCACCTGCGCCGCCGACTCCGGACCCAGGTCCGGCAGGTTCACAAGCCGCTTGAGTTCCCGCTGCAGCGCCAGCGAGGCGTTCTCAGCCACGATGATCGCCTCCAGCCGCTCCGCCACCCCCGCCTCCGCACGGATCACCTCGATCTCCGGCGCAAGCCCCGCCCCGAACCGACGCCGCGCCCGCTCCAACTGCCGCACCGCCAGTTCATACTGCTGCTGACGCACGTCGAGTTCGCCCCGCGCCCGGTACAGCCGCCAGTACGCCCGATCGACCGCCGCCAGTTGCCGGATCACCTCCGCCTTGGTGCGCGCCTCGGCCGTCTGCCGACCGTACGACGCGATGCGGATGCCGTGCGTGTTCGCACGCCGACCCGCACCCCGCAGCAGGTTGTGGCTGATCGAGAGTTCGAGGTCCGACGTGTACGCCGGGTTCAGCGTGCTGAAAATGTTGTTCGTCTCGGTGCGCGTCATCGGCAGGCCCACCGACGCCGTGCCCCCCGTCCGAAGCGGGATCGTCACGCCCGGCTCCAGCAGCCCGAACTCCCGCTGCGCCGAGTCAAGGTCGGAAGCGGTGGGGGAGTCCGTGTCCGACCAGAGCGCCCGCGTCGTGAACACCGCGTTGAACCTGCCCTCCTCCTCCGACACGCTCTCATTCGCGATCGCAGGCTCCAGCAACGCGACCCGAAGATTCAGGTTCCGCTCCAGCGCGGCCGCCCGGCACGCCTCAAGCGTCAGTTCCACACGCTCCGCGCCCTCGAACCTCGAGCGCGGCACGCCGGCCACGCCCGCGTCCGCCTGCTCCGTGGCCCGATGATCCTCCAGCCGCATCGGCTCGGCCGCACGCAACCTCTCGCGAAGCCCGCCCGGCGCATAGTCGCTGCCGTGCGGGAACAGCGGGTTCGCCGCGCACCCCGCGAAGAGGAACGCAGAGGCCGCGGAGAGGGAACGCAGAGGGCGCCGAGGAGACACGAGTTGCCCCAGCGCGGTGACTCGTGGGAGTTGTCGGTTCAATGCTCGTCTCCGGCTCGGCTTGCCATCGGAATCATTCCCTTCCCGCTCTGCGTCCTCTGCGTTCCCTCTCTGCGCCCTCTGCGTTCCGCCTCACTCGTGCCGAAGCGCCACGATCGGGTCCAGCCGCGCCGCCTTCAGCGCGGGGAACATCCCGAACACCACGCCCACGCCCGCCGAGAATCCCACCGCCAGCATCACCGCCCACGCCGGCACCGCCGCCTGCTCCATCGGCGAGTCCGGGATCTGCCGCAGCGCGACGATCAGCCCCTGCCCGATCAGGATGCCCAGCCCCCCCCCCGCCAGGCACAGCGTCACCGCCTCGACCAGGAACTGCACCAGCACCACGCCCGGCCTCGCCCCCACCGCCTTGCGCAGCCCGATCTCCCGCGTCCGCTCGCTCACCGACACCAGCATGATGTTCATGATCCCGATCCCGCCCACCAGCAGGCTGATCCCCACGATCCCGCTCGCCCCCGCGGTGATGGCCGCCGCCATCGCGTTGAACTGGTCGATGAACTGCTGGATCACCTGCACGACGAACGTGTCCTCGTCGCCCGGCTTCAGTTCCCGCATCCGCCGAAGCACGCTGGCGACCTCCGCCCGCGCGTCGTCCACCTTGTCCGGCCCGGCCAACTGGCCCCAGGCGTGGTTCACGTGCCCGTTCGGGTTCATCAGTTGCGCCGTGCCGAACGGGATGAAGATCTCCGTCGAGCGGTCCCCGCCCCCGAACATCTGCGACAACTGGATCGTCTCCACCACGCCCACCACGAGGAACCGCCGTCCCGCCAGCAGGATGTGCTGCCCCACCGGGTCGCGGTCCAGCCCCAGGTCGTCGATCGCCGCCTCGTTCACGAGGCACACGAACCGCCGCTCCTCCTCGTCGATCGTGCTGAAGGGCCTGCCCATCAGCACCTGCCGACCGACGATCCCGTGCCACGTCGGCCAGATGCCCACCACCGCCACGCTCTCGAGCAGCGAGTCCGCGTGCTCCGCCCGGTACCCGCCCCACCACTCCGGCGTGATCGACTCGATCGAGGGGCACAACTCCGCGATCGCGTGAACCTCCTCGAGCTTCAGCTGCACGTCGCGCCAACTCATCCGGTTCCACATGCTGCGCGGCAGCGTGCCGTCGATGTACACCCGCTTCGTCCCGATCTTCTCGAACTGCGTCAGCACCGACTGCCGAAGCCCCTGCAGCGCGGCGATCACCGCCACCACCGACGCCACGCCGATGATGACCCCCAGCGTCGTCAGCATCGACCGGACCTTGTTCGCCCAGATCTGCCCCAGCGCCAGCCCGAGCGTCTGTACGATGATGCGGATGACGATCATGCCCCCACCCCCGCCTCGCGCGCCGCGGCGGCCATCGTCTCGCGGTACTGCCTGTGCAGCGGGTCCGCCGCCGTCGGGTTGTCACTCACGATCCGCCCGTCCCGCAGCCGGATGATCCGCGAGGCGTGCCCGGCGACCTCCTCCTCGTGCGTCACGATCACGATCGTCTGCCCCTCCGCGTGCAGCGAGCGGAACAGGCCGATGATCTCCTCCGTCGTCGTCGAATCCAGATTCCCCGTCGGCTCGTCCGCCAGCAGCAGGCTCGGGCTGTTCACCAGCGCCCGCGCGATCGCCACCCGCTGCCGCTGACCACCCGACAACTGGTTCGGCCCGTGCCTCATCCGATCCGCCAGCCCCACCCGACCCAGCGCCTCCACCGCCCGCCGCCGCGCCGACCGCCAGTGCCGACGCGAATAAATCAGCGGCAGCATCACGTTCTTGAGCGCGGACGCCCGGGGCAGCAACTCGAAACTCTGGAAGATGAACCCGATCTCCTCGTTGCGCACCCGCGCCAAGGCGGCCCCGCCCATGCGGTGCGTCGGCCGGCCGTTCAACTCGTACGTCCCCCGCGTCGGCCGGTCGAGGCACCCAAGCACATTCATCAGCGTGCTCTTCCCCGAGCCGGACGCCCCCATGATCGCCACGAACTCGTTGCGGTCGATCGTCAGGTCCACCCCGCGCAGCGCATGCACCCGCTCGACGCCGAGTTTGTACACCTTGTGCAGATTCCTGATCCGTATCGTCACGGTTGCGCGCCCTCAGCCCCCCGGTGGCACAGGCGTCCCGCCTGTGCCCACCCCTTCACTCCCCCGCCCCCTCCTCACCCGCCTCCTCACTCCCCCCCGCGGCCACCGTCCCCGTCCCCTCCTCCTTCACCACCCCCTCGTGCTTCAGGTTGATCAGCGCCTTGTACGGCCCCGTGATGACGCGGTCCGACTCCCGCAGCCCGCTCAGGATCACCGTGTCCGTCAGGTCGCTCGGCCCCACCTGCACCGGCCGCGCGACCGCCTTCCCCTCCTCGAGCACGAACACAACCCGCGCGAACGTCTTGCGGGCGTCGATCTGCGGGCTGCTCTCCACCAGCGCCCTGGGCAGTTCGTCCACGCGCCGGTCCAGCACCGCCTGGCTCGGCACCACCAGCACGTCCGTCAGTTCCTGCACCTCGATCTCGCACGTCGCGTTCATCCCCGACAGCAGTTCCCGCCCCGCCGCCACCGCGTCCACCACGATCTCCACCAGAAAGTAGTTCGTCCCGTCGCGCCACGTCTGCCGCACAAGGTCCACCCGCTCCACCACGCCCCGGAACGGCGTCTCGCGGTACGCGTTCACGTGGATCGCCGCCTCCTGCCCCGCCGCCACGTCCGCGATGTTCGACTCGTCCACCCGCGCGTGCAGCAGCATGTCCGACAGGTCCGCGATCTCCATGACCACCGACCCGGGGTTGTTCAGCGTCCCGATCACCACCAGTTCCCCGACCTCCGCGTTCAGTTTCGTCACCACCCCGTCGATCGGCGACTCGATCACCGAGTTCTCCAGGTCCTTCTCCGCCTCGATGATCTGCGCCCGCGCCGTGTCGATCTCCGCCCGCACCATCTCCGCCGCGCTCACCGCCTGCAAGTAGTCGTTCTCCGAGCGTTCCAGTTCCGACCGGCTCACGTCCCCGCTCTCGAAGAGTTCCTTGCGCCGGTTGAACTCCGACCGCGCCACGGCCAGCGTCGCCTCAGCCCCCCGCAGCCGCGCCTCCTGCGCCGCCAGCCGTGCCTTCGACGCCTCCAGCCGCGCCATCAGGTCGCGCGCGTCCAGCCGAACCACAACGTCCCCCTGCCGCACACGCTGCCCAGCCCGGAACGGCAGCGCCACCACCCGCGAAGACACCTGCGCGCTGATCTCCACCTTCGTCCGAGGCTCGATCGTCCCCGGCGCACTCACCGTCCGAACCAGACGCCCACGCAACGCCTCATGCACGCGCACCTCCACCGCCGGCGGCTCACGCTTGAACGACTTGCGGATCCCCTCCCCCAACGGCGTCGCCGCCACCACGTACCCCCCCGCGCCGATCACCCCGACGACGGCAAGCACGCCCACGATGATCAGAGCCTTCCACACCGATCCGCCCCTTTCCGCGCAGCCTCGACGCCCACCGGCGACCCGCCCGCGCCGCGACAAGCGGACCCGCGTATCCCTTCTTGGGCCGAGCAGCGGGCGGGTTTCAACCCTCCGCACCGACCCTCGCACGCCGCCCGAACGATGCCCGGCAAAGCATAGAGATCATCGCAGTCGTCAGGAGGGCGATCCGGGCCTGTATCCCGAGGTGTACGATGCCGAACGGAAATCGAGCCTCGCGACGCGGCCGCCATGCCCGGCAGGGACCACGAACGTGCAGCACTACCACATGTGGTTCAACCTCAAGGACTCGCACAAGGACGCCGACTTCGCCCGCCACGCCGCCGCCTACCTCGACCACCTCAAAGCCCGCGGCCTCCTCGAGTCCTGGTCCCTCACCCGCCGAAAACTCGGCTTCGGCCCCCCCGAACTCGGCGAGTTCTGCATCACCGTCCACACCCGCGACCTCGCCCAACTCGACGAAGCCTTCTCCCTCGTCGCCACCCGCGCCGGCGAGATCGAGGCCCTCCACCGCCCCGTCTACTCCATGGTCACCGACTTCCGCTCCGCCCTCTACCGCGACTGCCCCGACCCCCAACGCGCGAACGCGCACGCCTCGAACGAGCCACGACCGTAAGGGAGTGGTCATCGAACCGCCGACTCACGCTCCCAGCCGCTCCGCCAGGTATTCCGCCGAGCGGTCGATCCCGATCCGCTCCTGTGCCCCCGTGTCCCGGTCACGCACCGTCACCGTCTGGTCCTTGAGCGTGTCGCCGTCCACCGTGAAGCAGCACGGGCACCCCGCCTCGTCCATCCGCGCGTACCGCTTCCCGATCGACTGCTTGGCGTCCATCTCCACGAACCCCGCACGCCCGAACCGCGCGAACAACTCCGCGTGCAGCCGCTCCGCCACTTCCGGCATCCCGTCCTTGTTCACCAGCGGGAACACCGCCGCCTTGATCGGCGCGATCCGAGGGTGGAACCGCATGATCTCAGGGCTGGGACGGCTCTCGTCGCGCGTGTACGCCTCGCACACGATCGCCAGCGCGCCCCGGTCCAGCCCCGCCGCCGGCTCGATCACGTGCGGCACGTACCGCTCCCCCTTCCTCGACCCGTTCGGCAGCGTCTCGCCCCGCTCCGTGTCGAAGTAGTCCAGTTTCACCCCCGAGTGCTCCGTGTGCTGCGTCAGGTCGTAGCACCCCCGGTGCGCCACGCCCTCCAACTCGCCGAAGTCCGGCGCGGTGAACGGGAACCGGTACTCGATGTCGCACGTCGCCGTCGAGTAGTGGCTCAACTCATCCTTCTCGTGCTCACGCAGCCGCAGGTTGTCGCTCCCCAGCCCCACCGACCGCCACCACTCCAGCCGGAAGTCCCGCCAGAACGCGTACCACCCCGCCGCCTCGTCCGGGTGGCAGAAGAACTCCAACTCCGCCTGCTCGAACTCCCGCGACCGGAACGTGAAGTTCCGCGGCGTGATCTCGTTGCGGAAACTCCGCCCCGTGTTCCCGATCCCGAACGGCACCTTCACGCGCGTTGTGTCGACGACGTTCTTGAAGTGGACGAATATGCCCTGCGCCGTCTCGGGACGCAAGTACACTTTGTTGTCGTCCGATTGCGTTACACCCGCCCACGACTCGAACATGAGCTTGAACGGGGCCGGGGCATCGAGCACGCCGCCGCACCGAGGGCACGGCTCCTGAAGCCCGGTCGCGTGCAGTTGCTCCGTCGCGACGTATCGCACGATCTCTTCGAGTTCCGGCGGCACGTCGGGTTGTCCGTTGACCCGCGTCGCCAGCCATGACAGCGTTACTTCCGGGTTCCGCACGAGAGCAAGATTTGGAGCAAGCCGCTTGCCCTTGCTCTTCGCCCACTTGAGCATCCGCGCCGAGTCCAAGCCCGGACTCTTCGTCGGCTCGGGCGACGGCTCGAACTCCTGAACCAGAGAGCGCAGCCACTCCGACCCCTGTGCGAGTGTCTCCCAGTACTGATCCGCACGCACGAAGTGACCGCACCCGGGACACTTGCGCATCGGATCGGCGAACCCGGCCAAGTGCCCGCTTGCCTCCCACACCTTTGGGTGCTGGATGATGCACGTCTCCACGGGCACGCACCGCACACGCTCCCCCCCCGGCCCGCGCCGCCCGCGGCACGGGTTCATCACCATGTCCTCCCACCACGCGTCGCGCAGGTTCTTCTTCAACTGCGCGCCCAGCGGCCCGTAGTCCCAGAACCCGTTGATCCCGCCGTAGATCTCACTCGCCTGGTAGACGAACCCCCGGCGCTTGCACAGCGCCATGATGTCGTCCATGGATTTCTTCGCCGTCGTCATGCGCGCCCTCCGATGCGGGGCGAACTATAGGGCGGGCCGGTTCACCGCCCGATCGCCGACGACAGCACCTCGCGCAGCCCGATCGCCCGCGCCGCCGCGTCCGCCTCGTGCAGCGCCGGCTCGTAGTCGCGCACCGCCGGTGCGCTCGACAACTCCACCCCGTCCGCCTCTCCGGCGCGGACCAGCCCCAGCGACCCCCCCCCTGTCACGCTCACCACCCACCGTCCCTCGCCCAGGCTCCGGTAGACCGCCTTGCCCACCTCGCCCTCGCCCCACGCCACCTCGCCGAAGGCCGGGTCGATCACCACCGCCCGGCTCGGCGGCGTCGAGGCGTCGAACACGCGCCGGATCCACAGCCGACCGTCGCGCACCACGTAGTCCACGTACACCTCGCCGCGCGGGTCGTAGGGCGTCGGCGTCTCGCGGATCGTCCCGTCCGCCGTGCGCACGCGCACGCTCAGCCGTCCATCGCGCACGACCAGTTCCGTCACCGCTGTCCGCCGCACCGCCTCGTTGTAGGTGGCGCGCAGCCCTTCATACTCCGTGGCGAGCGCCGCCAACCGGTCGCGGTAGACCGCCGCCTCCGCCTGTGAGCGCAGGAACCGATAGCCCAGCACGCTCCCCAGCCCCGCCAGCGCGATCATCGCGCCCGCCGACACCACGCGCACCAACGCCGTCGCCGCCATGGCACAGCCCTCCCGAATGCTCATCGGCGGTCGCGGCCCGAACGCATGACCAGGCACAGGGACGCCGCTCAGGGCCGGTAACGCCGCACGACCAGCGTGTCGTTCTGCCCGCCGAAGCCGAAACTGTTCGACAGGCATACCTCGACGCCGCCGGTCGGGTTCAGATTGCGTGCCCGGTTCGGGATGTAGTCGAGGTCGCACACTGGGTCCGGCCTCTGCAGGTTCATGGTGGGTGGCAGCCACCCGGTCCGGATCGCCTGCACGCAGGTCATCAACTCCACCGCCCCCGCCGCCTGGATCAGGTGCCCCATCATCGACTTGATGGAACTCACAGCCAGCCGCGGTGCCTGCGGGCCGAAGACCTGCCTGATCGCGCGGGTCTCGATCGAGTCGTTCTCGCTCGTCCCCGTCCCGTGCGCCGAAACATAATCCACCGGAGCGCGTCCTCCCTCGCGCGGCTCGCGCGGGTCGATCCCCGCCTGGCGCAACGCCCGAGACATCGCCGACGCCGGTCCCTTCCCTTCGGGGTGCATGTCGGTGATGCGGAAGGCGTCAGCGCTCGAGCCATACCCGATCAACTCCGCGAGCGGCTCGACCTCCCCCTTCCTGTTCTCGAAGTGCTCCAGTGTCTCCAGCACCAGCACGCCGGCCCCCTCACCCATCACGAACCCGTCGCGGGTCTGGTCGAACGGGCGTGCGGCCGATTCCGGGGTCTCACGTCGCGTGCTCATCGCCGTCAGCCGGATGAACCCCGTCATCCCCAGCAAGTGGATCATGCTGTGCGACCCGCCCGCGAGCATGACGTCCGCGTCGCCGCGGCGCAGCATCTCGAACGCCTCGCCCACGGCCTGCGTGCTCGCAGCGCACGCCGTCATGCAGTTGAACGCCGGTCCCCGGCACCCGAACGCCGACGCCACGTGCGTCAGCGCAGCGTTCGGCTCCTGCTCCAACTCACGCCGCGTGTCCATCCGCGCCAACGCGGCCTCGGCCCATCGGCGCGCGTCCACAGTCCGCGAACCAGCGTCCCACGACGCCAGGTTCGTCGCCACGAAGTTCGGGTAATCCAGGCAGCCCTCGCCCGCTCCTAGGTAGACGCCCACGCGGCGCGGGTTCAACCCCGCGTATCGCGGTTCGCCGTTGCGAGTGCCCAGCCCCGACTGCTCCCACGCCATTGCCGCCGCTGCCAGCGCATACTGCGCGTGCAGCCCCGCGTCGCGGCACGCTGCCAGCCGCGCAGGGTCCGTGATGAAATCCGAGAGCCGGAATCCCCTGACCTCCGCCGCGAAGTTCGTGGCGAACGTCGAGGCGTCGTACCGAGTCACCGGGCCGATCGCGCTGCGCCCTTCGAGCAGCGCTCGCCACGCAGATTCCACGCCGCAACCCAGCGGCGTGATCCAGCCCATCCCGGTGATGACGACTCGGCGTGACACGGATAAGTCCTGAGTCCTGAGTCCTGAGGCCAGAGGCCGATGGCCGAAGCCGGTGGCACAGGCGTCCCGCCTGTGCCACCCACTCCCTTACTTCCTCCTCACTTCCTCACTTCCTCACTCCCTCACTCCCTCACTCCCTCACTCCCTCACTCCCTCACTCCCCATCTTCATCCTCATACTCATCATCCCCATCCTCCTCATCGCCCCGCATCGCGTTCAGTTTGTCGGGGTTCAGCACGCGCACCAGCCCGTCCTTCAGCCGCCGCTCGCCGAAGTTGATGATGAGTCCCAGTTCCACGTCGGCCGCGCGCAGCTGCGCCCGAAGCGAGGCCCGTTCCGCTCCGCCGATCTCGCCCGTGCGTGCCATCACCTCGACGACGAAGCGATCGCCAACCCACAGGTCCGCGGTCGTCCCGCCCACGACGTGGTCCTTGTAGCGCACGTCGAAGCGGTGCCCGGCCTTGTACGCCACGCCCAGCCCGTCCAGTTCCTGCTTCAGGGCGCCGGCGTACACACTCTCGTCGTAGCCCGGCCCCAGCGCGCGGTGCACCTCGATCGCCGCGCCGATCACCTTGCGGCTCATCTCCGTCAGGTTCGGGTCCAGGTCCGAGAGCGGCGTCCCGCGACGCTCGCGCTGTCCCTCGTGGTTCCCGTACCGCCGGCCTCTGTTTCGATCGTCGTACACGGTTGTTCTCCGTAAGAGGAAGAAACGCGTAGCCGCACCGCCCACGCGGGCGCGTGCGCTGAACTCCGATTCACCCGCCATCCGCGCGCCGCAACACCACCGCGCCCACCTGCCCGAAGAGCGACGGCGTGCACACCAGCACGTGCCGCAGTGCCGCTGCACGCGACTCGGCACGACCCGCCCGAAGCCCCTCCGCCGGCCGCCCCGCGTGCAGCCGCGCCGGGAGCCGCTGCTCGCGCACGCACGCCGCCCCGGCCGCCGCCAGCAGAGCGCCCTCGCCCGCCATGCTGTCTCCGATCGCCGGTTTCGTCGTCACCAGTTCGATCCCTCCCAGCCGGTCGCCGAAGACCTCGCGCAGCGCCCCCGCCTCGCCCGCGTCCACCCGCGGCACGCCCAGCCCCCCGACCACGATCGCGTCGATCTCCCCCGGCCCGATCGCGGCGTCGTCCAGCGCATTGAGGATCGCGTCGCGCACGCCCTCGTCCGCGCCGTCGCCGACGGCCGCCGGCGGCCCGTCCATCCCGCTCCACCGCGCCGGCGAGTGCGACGCCCCGAACCCCACGACCTCCGCGTACGCGCGCGCCCCGCGCCGGCTCGCCGCCTCGCGCTCCTCGAGGATCAGCACGCCCCCCCCCTCACCCAGCAGCGTGCCCGTGCCCTCCGTGTCGAACGGGCGCACGAACGCTGCCCCGTCCTCGACGTCGCCCGTTTCGGCGAGCCGGCCCGCCAGCCCGATCCGAAGCACACCCATCGGGTTCAGTTTGCTCTCGGCCCCCCCCGAGAAGCACGCGTCCGCGTCGTCGCGCTCGATCACACGCACGCTCTCCCCGATCGAGAGCAGCCCGCTCGACTCCGAGCACGTGATCGTGTTGCTCGGCCCCTCCGCCCCGTGCAGGATCGTCACGTGGCACGCCAGCATGTTCGGCAGGTACTTGAGCATCCATAGCGGGGGAAGGTTCTCCATTCCCCCCCCTCCGCCCGCCTCCTTCACCGTCCCCCACGCCCGAAGGTCGAACCCCCCCCAATCCTCCTTCCCGTTGGTGCGCCCCCCACCCGCAACCACCGCCGTCGAAAACGCCGCCGCCAACTCCCCGACCTCCGCCGCGATCAGCCCCGCCCCGATCTGGCACCCCAGCCGCTCGCCAGGGTACGTCGTCGGTGTGCCGTCCTCTGCCGTCACCCGTGTCACCAGCCCCGCGTCCGCCACAGCGCACCCAGCCGCGGCTACCGCCAACTCGGTGTCCCGCGCCATCACCTTCACCGCCTTGCGGTAGTGCTTGGGCACGTGGTCCCGCGCGCTGAACCCAGCCGCCTCCGCCCCCAGCCGCCACGGGAAACCCGAAGCGTCGAACAGCCCCAGCCGCCGCAACGCCGACCGCCCCTCCACCAACCCAGCCCACAGCGCGGGCAAACCCACTCCAAACCCGGAGACCGCCCCAACACCCGTAATGACCACCCGCCTGCGCATGCGAGCCGGATTCTACCCGGCGGCCTGCGGAAGCGAGCCGCGTGAGGAAACGCCGCGGTCCGCTCCCGTCACTCAGCCGACTTCGCAACGGCGGCCTCGTGCAGAATCCGCTCCCACGGCTCGGGGTTCTGCTGGATGCACTCGAGGAGACGCCTCGCCATCGGCGGGGGAGCGTTGCCCTGCTCCCATGCTTGAACGGTCTTGATCGAGGCGCCGATCAACTTCGCAAAGACCGCCTGGCTGGCGTGAAGACGCTCACGCAAGGCGCGGATGTCGTCGGGTGTCCAATCGCGCGGTTCAAGTTCAAGCTCGATGGTCCGCATCGTGAAGCGATCGGGAAGTCGCACGCCGCTCGCAAGGGCATCGCGCAGGCCCTTCAGGCCGCGGATGATCTCCTCGCCGGTCGTCGGCTCAGACGCGTTCTCGGTTGGACGAATCGACTCGCTCATGCTCATTCCTCAAACTCGCAGTCACCGGCTGCAATCCAAGTGCTGCTGGATCTCCTCGATCAACGCCTTGATCTCTCGCCGCTGTGAGTCCGTGATCGCCTCCATGTCCGCCTTCGCGTGCGCGTAGATCAGCGCGACCAATCCATACTCCGGGAAATAGGCGTAGTAGACGCGGACCGCGCCGCTCTTGCCCTTTGCCCAGCCGGGAGGGCTGAAGCGGACCTTGCGGAGTCCGCCGGTTCTCGAAACCACGGGTGGCCGTTCCGGCCAGACCATGATCGAGATCTCAAGTGCACGGAGGTCGTCATCCGTCAACCCCAGCCGCTTCCACGCGGGCACAAAGGGATCCAACTGAACAAAGTTCAACCATTCCTTCGGGTCCAAGAGGTCGCGTGGGTAGTACAACTTGTGGCGCTCAGTGCATGACTCACTCGTCATCCTGACCCCCATTGATTCGGGCCACTCCCTTGGCGAGTTCAATATTATCCTAAAAAATAGGACAATCAAGCCCCGTACATGTTCCCATGGCGACATCGGAGGGGTTATTGGGCATGTGGCACGGCCTCAGCGCAAAACCGACCCCCCACGCCATCCCCGCCCGATACTCTCCCCCCGTGCTCCGCCCCACCCGCGACGCCCCCATCACCCGCCTCGACCCCGGCTGGCTCTTCCTGCTCGCCGGCCTCGCCATCCTCTCGGCCACCATCCTCCTCCCCGCCAAGGCCGACCTCGACGAGGCCCGCTGGCAACGCGACCGCGCCCTCGCCATCGAGTCCCAACGCCGAGAGCGCCTCATCCGTCACGAGCGCTACCTCCGCGCCCTCGAGGCCCGCGAGCCGGGTGTGGTCCAATCCCTAGCCGCCACGCAACTCCACCTCGTCCCCGAGGGCCGCGTCCCCATCCTCCCCGTCAACCTCAACGCCGACGCCTCGGTCTTCCCGACCCTCGAGCCCGCCGCGATCCGCCTCCCCGAGCGCCGCCCGGTCTCCTCCACCCTCGACCGTCTCGCCACCGGCCCGCGTTCCCGTCTCTGGCTCATCGCCGGCGGGGCCTTCTGCCTCATGGTCGGCCTCATGCCCCCCTCGCGCCGCTGACCCCGGTGGCACAAGCGTCCCGCCTGTGCGTCTTCCGCGCAGGAAAACGCCTCCGGCGACTGTGCGGAGGCTCCTATCCTCAGCCATGACACCGGGCCGGACCGACCGCCCGCGACTCACGCTCCCCCCCA
>JAHCJE010000058.1 GCA_026128865.1 Phycisphaeraceae bacterium
GACCTCGGGACCGAGGGCGTGATGGTGGATGAGGAGGAAGGAGAAGAGGCGGAAGTGGAAAGGGAGGAGCGGGCGAAGCGGAAGCGAACGAAGCCCGCGCCGGTCGAGGTCGAGGATGAGGCGGGGGACGAGGAAGACGAGGAGGAGGTCGAGGACGAGTTGCCAGGCCCGGCGCAGGTGTACAGCGAGGATGCGCTGCGGGAGAAGATCGCGAAACTGCCCGTCCGGTTCGCGGGCAGCCAGCGCAAGATGGCGACCGACGACGACCTGCGCGACCTTCAGAGCATGGGCGAACTGAAGGGGTACCGCTTCCCGGGGCTGGACCTGCTGGAGTCGCCCGAGGAGAACTTCTCGGAGCGGCTGGAGAGCCTCGTGCGGGGGCAGGCCCGCGCGCTTGAGCACGCGCTCCAGCAGTACCGCATCGACGGCGAGGTCGTCGGCATCGAGTCGGGGCCGGTGATCACGCAGTACGACGTGCGGCTGGCGCCGGGGACGAAGGTGGCGGCGCTGCAGGCGGTGTCAAGCGACGTGGCACGCGCGCTCAAGGCCGTGAACATCCGCATCGTGCCCAACCAGGCGGGGCGCGACACGGTGGGCGTCGAGGTGCCGAACCCGACGAAGGAGAAGGTGCGGCTCAAGGAACTGATGAGCAACACGATGGCGTTCGCGGGGATGAAGTTGCCGATGTTCCTGGGCAAGGACGCCTCGGGCGAGCCGCTGATCGCGGACCTGACGCAGATGCCGCACATGCTGATCGCGGGCACGACCGGGTCGGGCAAGAGCGTGTGCATCAACACGATCATCATGGGGTTCCTGTACACGAAGAAGCCCAACGAGCTGAAACTGGTGCTCGTGGACCCGAAGATGGTGGAGTTGAGCCAGTTCAAGGAGATCCCGCACCTGATGTGCCCGGTGATCACGGAGATGTCGAAGGCCGCGGCGATCCTGGATTGGGCGTGCCGGAAGATGGACGAGCGGTACGAACTGCTGGCGGAGGCGGGCGTGCGCGACATCGCGGGGTACAACGACCTGCCGTGGGAGGAGTTGCGGGACCGGTTCAACCCGCAGAGTCCGGAGGAGGAGGCGCGGATTCCGCGTCGGCTGCCGTACATGGTGTTCGTCATCGACGAGTTGGCGGACCTGATGATGACGAACAAGGAGGTGGAGGGGTCGATCATCCGCATCGCGCAGAAGGCGCGGGCGGTGGGGATTCACCTGATCCTGGCGACGCAGCGGCCGCAGGCGAACGTGGTGACGGGCCTGATCAAGAGCAACATGCCGTGCCGGATCACGTTCAAGGTGGCGAGCGGGATGGACTCGCGGATCGTGCTGGACCAGAAGGGCGGCGAACTGCTGCTGGGGCAGGGGGACATGCTGTTCCTTTCGCCGCGATCGCACAAGTTGGCGCGGGCGCAGGGGACGCTGGTGGACGACGCGGAGATTCGGCGCGTCGTGCGGTTCATGCGCGACGTGGCGCGGCCGACGTTCGAGCGCCAGTTGCTTCAGATCCGTTCGGGCGGCGGGCCGGAGAGCGACGAGGAGCGGATCCTCCAGAGCCAGAACAACTCGTCGGCGAGCCTCAAGGCGGCGCAGGAAGACCCGATGTTCGACCGGGCGGTCGAGATCGTGCTGGAGACGCAGCGGGGGAGCGTGTCGCTGCTGCAGCGCCGACTCGCGATCGGGTACACGCGAGCCAGCCGGCTCATCGACCTCATGGGCATCGCCGGCATCATCGGCGAGCACAAAGGCTCAGTCGCACGCGAGGTGATGATCACTCCAGAGGACTGGGATCGGATGAAGCAACTCGCGAACGAAGAGGCTCGCGCCACCGGCCAGACGCCCGTGTTCACGGGTGAACGGCCGCTCTTCCCCGAAACGGCGAGCGGGGACGAGGAAGGATGGGATTCAACGAACCCGCCACCGAGTGACGAACGACCCGCGGACGCCGACGGGGACCAAGTCGAAGAGAACGAGGATGACGAGGACGAGGACGAGGAGGACGACGAAGGTGAAGACGGCGACTGGGATGACGAGGACGACGATGGCGAGGACGACGAGGACGATGAAGAGGAGTGGGACGAGACCGATGAACTAGAAGAGGAGGGGGAGGGAGAGGGAGAAGAACCCGACGAAAGCAGCAAGCCCGCTTCGTCGAACACGGCGGACGATGAAGACGGCGAAGAGGACTCTGCCAGACCGTCCGGACGGGCCGCCGGGAGGCTGTTCCCCTCGGCTTGAACGCTCCGATCCGGGACGAGGCGAGCAACGCAGCCGCACCGGCGGCACACGGTATGACTTGTCGGTGTTCCGTCCCGCACTTCAGGTGAAGCCGGACCCCCGTCATTCCGAACCTATACTGCGGCCCTTCGGGGCGTGGACGCCCTTGTGAGAGCCCCGGCGCCCCAGCCCGCCCAAACGCACATGACCCTTGAGAAAGGAACTGCGATGACCCGAACGCTCCTCACGGCCTGGCTGACCGGCTCCACGGCGTGGTGCCTGCCTGCTCTCGCTGACCTCCCCCCTGTTCTCGATCGTGTGCCCATCGAGGCGTCGATCATCGTCACCATCGCCAACGTCTCCGAGACCCACGGCGGCATCACGGGCTACATCGACCGGTTCGGCGTCGAGGATGCGGCGGCCCAACTCGCCCTCCTCGAAGCCATGCTCACCAGCGACGGCATGAACCCCGCAGGATCCGCCGCGTTCGTCATGGTCGCACCCGGAACGACCTACATGCTCCTTCCAGTCACCAACTTCAACGCGCTGGTGACAGGCCTCGGCGGAGAGGTCGCCAACGGGTTCGGCTCCGCCGACATCATGGGCGAGATGGCCTACTTCCGAGACCTCGGCGGCGGGTACGCCGCGGCAGGCCCCGACGAAGACACCCTGCACGCCATGCCCCCCACCTCGGGCAAGATGGACGCACACACCAAGCGTCTCGGGAAGACGGGCAAGGCCGTGACCGAGCAGAGCGACATCGCCCTGATTGCCGACGTGCAGACGCTCCGCCCGCAGATCGAAGCCGGCATGGAGGGGATGCGACAGCAGATGCAGTTCGTGGCGATGGTGAGCGGTCAGGCAGAGCAACTGGGAGCCGCCATGAGCGTCATCGACGCCCTCGCGGCCGCGGTCACACGCGACGGCCGCGTCGTCCTCATGGGCGTGGACTTCGCCGACGATGGCGTGCGGTTCGACTTCGCAACCCAGTTCGAAGAGGAGTCCCCCTCCGCAGCCTTCTTCACAGCCCCCGGCAACTCCGGTTCCATCCTCGCTCGCCTTCCGAACATTCCCTACCTCTTCGCCTACGCCGTGGACTTCTCCAGCCCGGGACTCCGCAACGGGCTGAATGAGATGATGAACCTCGCCGAGCAGGCCGACCCCGACGCGGTCGGGTTGGTCGGCGTCAACCCCTTCCAGTTCATGCAGAACATGGACGGCGCGGGCATGGTCCTGGGGCACACGCCGGCGCTCCTCACCGGCGGCCTGATGGCGAACACCGTCGCCTTCACCAAGACCAAAGATGCCCCGGCGATGCTCGGGCTGATGAAGCAGACCTTCACGAACATGGACGGAAAGTCCGCGGACGGCGTCGCGTATAAGACGTCATACACACCCGGCGCGGGCGAGGCGGCGGGGGTCAAGTACGACGCGTGGTCGATGACCATGAGCATCGACTTCAACGCCCCGAACGCAATGGAAGCCCAGCAGATGCAGCAGGCCATGATGATGATGTTCGGACCCACCGGCGGGCCGAGCGGGTTCCTCGCCGCCACCGAAGGCGGGTTGGTGCAAACCATGTCCCGAAACTCGCAGTTGCTCACCATGGCGATCGAATCGGCCAAGAGTGGCAACGGCCTTGGTGCAGAGAAGGGCATCGCGTCCGTCGCCGAGCACCTGCCCGCCGGCCGTTCCTTCGAAGCCTACGTCGGCGTGCAGAAGGTCATGGAGTCCGTCGGCTCGGTTATGGCGATGATGGGCGGATTCCCCATGCCGCGGGTGGACGGCGAACTGCCACCGATCGGCCTCGCCGCCTCCACCCATGACGCGGGCCTCCGCGCCACCGTCTATATGCCCAACAAGGTCATGGACGTCTTCAGGCAGCTCGGTGAGGTATTCGGCGGAGAGGACGACTTCGACGCGCCTCCCGCGGGCGGTCAGCGACCACGCTTCTGAACCACCCACCAGCAACCCTCACGGCCCGCGTCCACGAACGCGGGCCGTTTTTCTTGCGCCGCTCGCCGCGTATACCCTGCCTGTGATGTCGCATCAGGTCTGGCAACTGGCGAACGACCGGTCGATCGGGCTGGATCGTCCCAGGATCATCGCCATCCTGAATCTCACCCCTGACAGTTTCCACGAAGCGAGTCGTTTGCCCTCCCAGGCAGCTGCCGTCGACGCGGCCCGGCAGGCCCTTGCAGACGGTGCGGATGCCCTCGACCTGGGAGGCGAGTCCACCCGCCCAGGCGCGGCACGCGTGCCCGCGGACGTGCAGATCGAGCGCGTCGTCCCCGCGCTGCGGGCGATCCGCGCCGGCGGAGGGGCGCTCGCCGATGTGCCCGTGAGCGTCGATACGACGCTGAGCGCGGTCGCGCGTGCCGCGCTGGACGCCGGCGCGGACGCGATCAACGACGTAGCAGCCGGCACGGAGGATCCCGCCATGCTCCCGCTCGCGGCAGAGCGCGGAGCGGGCGTCATTCTCATGCACCGCCTCGCGCCACCCGACAGCGATTCGTACTCGGATCGCTATTCAATCGCGCCGAACTACGCCGATGTCGGCGGCGAGATCGCGGCCTTTCTCGCCGAGCGGCTGCGTGCGGCCACGCTCGTCGGCGTTCGCCCCGATGCCATCGTCCTCGACCCCGGCTTGGGGTTCGGCAAGACAGTGGAGCAAAACGCAGAGTTGATGCGGAATGTCGGTCGGCTCCTCGAACTGGGACGACCGGTCCTCTGCGCGGTCAGCCGCAAGAGCTTCGTCGGACGCCTCGCCTCGCCCGGCGTCGAAACCACCCCCGCGGATCGTCTCGCTGGATCGATTTCGCTCGCGGTCCAGCAGTGCCTCCTGGGCGTCCGGCTGTTCCGCGTTCATGACGTCCGCGCGCACGCGGAAGCCTTGCGGGCCGTCTGGGGGGTGATGCCCCGGGGGTGACGCCCCGGCCCGGGTGCGTCTAGCATGGGTGCAGTCGGGGCTTGCCCTCGGCGGTCAATCGGAAAGGAGTCTCGATGGCCAGTGCGAACGTTCACGAGTTCACCGATGCCAACTTCGACAAAGCCGTACTCGGAGCATCCGAACCGGTGCTCGTGGACTTCTGGGCGGAGTGGTGCATGCCGTGTCGGATGCTGGCTCCGACCATCGACCAGGTCGCGGAGGAGTTCGCGGGAAAGGCGAAGGTGGGCAAGGTGGACACCGACGCCAACCGCGAAATCTCGGTCAAGTACGGCATCTCCGCGATCCCGACGGTCATCCTCTTCAAAGCGGGCGAGCCGGTCCGCCGCTTTGTCGGACTGACGAGCCACGAGGAACTCGCCGCCGCGATCAACGAGGCTGTCGGGGGCTGAACTCCAGGCTCGGGACGAGATGCCTGCCATGAGCACCGCGTTTCATCAGGGACGCAGACGGGGCCGGGGAGAAGGCACGCTGCGTTGCGGCGCGGTGGGCGTCGGCCGCATGGGGCAACACCACGCCCGCATCTACGCCAATGAGCCTGGGTGCGTGCTGACGGGTGTCGTCGATGTTGACACGGCGAGGGCCGCCACGATCGCGGAGCGGCTCGGATGCCGAGTCTTTCCGACGCCGGAGGCGCTGCTGGAGGCGGGCGTCGATGCGGTATCGATCGCCGTACCGACCACCGCGCACGAGGAAGCTGCCCGGCCATTCCTGGAGGCGGGCGTCGCCTGCCTGATCGAAAAGCCGCTCGCACAAGACGCGGAGACCGCCCTGGCGATGAAGCGAATGGCCGAGCGCGGCGGCGCGGTACTGATGGTGGGCCACATCGAGCGGTTCAACCCCGTGATGCGCGCGATGGCCAAGGCCACGGACAATGGCCGCGGGGTCTCGCCTCGCTTCATCGAGGTCCACCGCGTCAGCCCGATGACATTCCGCTCGGTGGACGTGAGCGTCGTCATGGACATGATGATCCACGACCTCGACGTCGTCCTGATGCTCATGGGCGGGCACGAGCCGGACGAGATTCAGGCCGCGGGAGTCTCGCTCATCACCGAGCACGAGGACATCTGCAACGCCCGCCTGACCTGGCGCCGTCCCGAGGGCGTGTGCGTCGCGAACGTGACGGCAAGTCGCCTCGCGCTCAAGACCGAGCGCGTCACCCGCATCACGGGCGAGAACGCGTACATCAAGATCGACTACGCCGCCAAGAAAGGAACGATCATCCGTCGCATCGCGAACGAGATCCAGATGCGTGAGGTCCACGAGCAGCTTCGTCAGGGCATGGACCTGACCAGCCTGAACTGGATGGAACTGGTGAACATCGAGCCGCTGGAGATCGACGACGCCGAGCCGCTCGCCCTGGAGATCCGCTCGTTCCTGGAGGCGGTGCGGACGGGCACCCAGCCCCCGATCGACGCCAACGCCGGCTTTGTGAACGTCCGCACGGCGGAACGGATCATCGAAGCCGTCCGGGAGACCATGGGCACGCCCGCCGCCCGATAGCCTGTGAAGCACGTTGGAAATGTGGTGCGCGAAGCAAGGCGCGGTAGACTAGCGAACCGACAGGAGACCAGTATCCTCCCGGAACCGCCGAAGGAACATCAACCCCGGACGAACCGCCGTGGCTCGCCCGATCCCTTCCGAGAACCAGTTGCAGAACGACCATGCACCCAGCATCCGAGAACCCGCCCGTGTCAGGCCGTCAAGAGCAGCCCGCCGCGCCGATCGAATCGCCCGGCACACTCAGCCCCGAGTTGAACGCGGAGATCGACGCCGCGATGCGCGACCTCGGGCTGAGCGATGACAAGCCCTCACGCCACCCACGCGAACGCCACCACGCGGCCGAGCAGCCGCTGGAAGGCGCCGCCCCGGCGCCGATCCGCGGGCCGCGCGTGGTGCGGGCCGGGCGCGAGCACCGCACGGGCACGGTCGTCTCCGTCGGGCCGACGGACATCTTTGTCGAGTTCGGGCCGAAGGAACTCGGCGTCGTCGAACGGTCGCAATACGCCGAGCACGAGCTGCCGAAGGTCGGCGAGCAGACCGAGGTCGTGGTGAACCGCTACGAGGCTGGCGAGTCCATCTATCTCTGCTCGCGCCCAGGTGCGGTGCAGAAGGCCGACTGGGAGATGCTCGAAGCCGGGCAGACCGTAGAGGCACGCGTGACCGGCGTGAATAAGGGCGGGCTGGAACTCGAGGTCGCGGGCCACCGCGCCTTCATGCCGGCGAGCCAGGTCTCACTCGAACACGTCGAGGATCTATCCGTCTACGTCGGCGAGAAGCTCACGTGCCAGGTCTCCCGTGTCGATCGCGCCGGCAAGGGCAACATCGTCCTCTCCCGACGAGACATGCTCAAGCAGGAGCGCGCCGAGAAAGCGAAACGCCTCCGCGAGACGCTCAAGGAAGGCGACGTGGTCGAAGGCATCGTGCGGCGCATCGCCGCCTTCGGCGCGTTCGTCGACATCGGCGGCGTGGACGGGCTGGTCCACGTCGAGAACCTCACCCACGAGCGCGTTACACCCAGCGAGAAAGCCATCCAGCGGCACGTCAAGGAGGGCGACCGCGTCCGCGCCCAGGTGCTCAAGCTGGATTGGGAGGCAAAGCGCATCTCCCTCGGCATCAAGCAACTCACCGACGACCCCTTCGCTCTGGCCGCCAACGACATCAGCGAGGGCGCGGACGTCACGGGACGTGTGACCAAGATCATGGAGTTCGGCGCGTTTGTCGAGGTCGCCCCGGGGATCGAGGGTCTCGTCCACATCTCCGAGATCGACTGGCGCCGTATCGCTCGCGTCGAGGACGCGGTCAAGCAGGACGAGATCGTGACGGCACGCGTGTTGAAGGTCGATCCGGAGTCGCGCCGCATCTCCCTGAGCATCAAGCAAGCCAAGCCGCGCCCCGAACCGGAGCAACGAGAAACGCCCGCCCGTGCCGACGAGAAGCCCGCACGCAAGCCCAAGGGCATCATGCCGCGCGAAGGCTTCGGCCGCCGAGGCGGGATGGAGCGCGACACCCGGTCGCCCGACGAAATCCTCAAGGAAACGCCCGCACTCCGCCGCATGCGCGAGAAAGCGAAGATGCACCAGAAGAGCGGCGGACTCGGCGGCCTCGAACACCTCGGCGGCGGCTTGGGCGACCTCAAACTGTGAGCGATCATCGCCGCGCCCTGAGCGCTTCCAACCGCCGCTGGTGAATCTCGCGGTCGGGCTCAAGCACGATCAACGCTTCAATCTGCGCCTCCGCAGAGGCAAAGTCATCGCGCAGAATCGCGATGCGTGCCGCCCGCTCGCGCACGGTTGCATCGAACGGAGCGATCCTCGAAGCCCGAACGGCCTTCTCCCACGCTTCATCGAGGCGACCGGCCTTCGCATAGCGATCCGCGAGTTCGAGCGCATACGCAGGTGATCGCAGCTCTCGGGCGTCAAGATACTCAAGGTGCTCGATCGCACGCTCCGGCGCGCCGGGCAGCGTGCCGTCGATCGCAAGCCGGGCGAGAAGGCGGCGGGGAAGCGGATCCTCCGGCCTCGCCGCCGCGAGGCGTTCGAGCAGCGGCGCCATGTCCGGGGTCGGCCGACCGCGCGCTGCCGCAAGGGCGATCTGCACCGCCGCAGCCAGCGCGTCGGGGTGCTCGGGGTGCCGTTCGAGCCACCCTCCCGTCATCACCGCGTCCGGCGTCGGAAGAGTGATTCTGCCGAAGTCGGGCAATCCCGGCGGTTCTCCCGCCCAGGCATCCCTGCCTCCTGATCGCTCGGCCCAGAGAACTTCGCGGTCGATCCGGCGCGCGACCTCAGCCATCAGCAAGTCGCGCAGGGTCGGCGTGCCCTCAGGCAGCGCCAGCCCGAGCCGCTCGAGTTCCGCGCGCGCCCACGGCAGAAACGCCTCGAAGAACTGCTCGGGAGTAATGCCGAGGACAGCCCGCATGGCCACGCTCTGGCGCTCGCCCGCTGCGTAACGGTCCATGAGCGCGAGCGGCGCCTCGTTCCCCCAACGCTCGACCATGAAGCGGTACATCCACCACCCCTGTGCGTACGCCTGCGAGCGATCGGTCGGCCGCAGCGGCCGCACGAACCGGAGGCTGATCGTGTCCAGGTCGAAGAGTTCGTTGCGCTCGTAGGCGCGAACGAGGAGGCCCCACCAGCGAGGATCGACCGGCGCATGCTCGACCCACACCGCCGCCGCCTCGGTGAACCAGTGCGGGATGCGGTTGTTCGTGCGAGAGAGCGTGACGGTGTGGGCGTACTCGTGCTGAAGGGTGCGCGGCCAGTCGTAGGGGCCGATCATGCTTCGCGGGCCTTCGCGCGGAGCTTCCATGGCGATCACAGGCCCGGTTGACGCGGCCATGGTGTGAACGCGCGGCATGCCCGTGATCCGCACGCTGAACCACGAATGGTCGGGCATGAGCTCGATCTGCGTGCGCCGGCTCGGCTCGTGATCGAACCCCCCCGGACCCGCGACCACAGCGTGAATGTGCTCCAGCACCGGGAGCATCTCGCGAGCGAGCAGGGCGTCCGGGCCGGGGCGGTACCGCACGACGAAGTGCTCACTCTCGACAGTCTCGTAGGTGAGCAGTTCCTCGATCAGTCGCAGGCTGTTCTCGGCGCGGACGTTGAAGGGGTCGAGCGAGGCCGCACGGCGCAGGGAGTCGCGGGCGCGCAGGTCGCGCCCGGCCTGCAACTCGAGCAGTCCGAGTTCGATCCACGGCTCGGGGAGCGTTGGTCGTCGGGCCGCGGCACGTTCGAGCACGTCGGCAGCCTGCTGGTACTGACGAGCCTCGCTCAGGGCACGCCCGACCTCGTAGAGCGCCTCGGCCGACCGCTCGGTGCCATTCAGCGCATCGAACGCGGCAATCGCTCGCTCCAAACCAGTATCATCAAAGCGCGCACCTGTCGCCGCGGCTTCGAGCGCGAGCAGCGACCGGTCGCGCGGGAACCGTTCCAGCGCGGGTGCGAGAGCGAGCGACGCCCCTTCCGGGTCGCTCTGACGCAGGCGTGCCCGAGCGGAGATCGCAGCCCCTTCGGCCGAAAGACCCGGCCCGGCCAGCGCATGCAGCCGCAACGCGATGGACTCCGCTCTGTCGAAATCGAACGAATCGACCGCCATCCGACCCGCCAGCGACCATGCCGCGGCGCACGACGGGTTCAACCGCAGCGTCTCTTCAACGGCCTTGCCCGCTTCCGGCAGATTGTCGCGCGAGTAGAGGAGTTCTGCCTCCGCCAGGTGCGCCGCCCACGACAGCCGATCCATCTCGTCACGTGCGACGGCGAGCATCGACATGAGCCCTCGGTACCCTCCCGCGGCGTCGGCGGCCCGCTCGCTCCCCCGAACGCGAAGCCGGATCGCCAGCCCCCGCACACCCTCCACCAGTTCGTCCGCGTTCGCAACGCGACGACCAGCGAGTCGCTCGACGAGCGGTTCAAGGGCGGCATCGGCTTCGTCCAGCCGACCGAGCGCCTCCAGAGCCTCGGATCGCAGCCGGATCGCGCGGATCGAATCGAGGCCATCAAGGAAGTTCAGGGCGTCGTGGATGTCGCCGCGACGCACCAACGCTTCGGCGCGGTCGAGCGGGTCCGCGCTGGCGTCACCGAACGAAGGGTCGTCCCACGCCCCTCGGACCAGCGCCGCCCGTGCCCGCAGGCCTGGCGTTGCAAGGTCGTCGTCGGTCCAGACCCCGTGGCGCACGCGGAGCGAGCGCCGCTCGTCATCGCTCAAATACTCCGCGCCGAGGAGCCTCGTTACCGTCGCGGCGAGCGGCGGGGCCTGCATCGGCTCGAGTGGTGGTGATTGTGCTGACGAGGCCGCGACCTGCGCTACTCCCGGAAGGGCAAGGAAGCTCACAAGGGCGGCACAGAGCGCAAAGAGCCGGGCGGGGCGGCGCGACCCTGATGTCCCGCACGACGAGTGCAAGGGCTTCATCCCGCGAGAATGAGCGGGTGTCATTTCGCCTGCCATGGCTCGACCTTAATCGCCCAGCCGTCGCGCTTCGCGGGCAGGTCCGTGGACATCGCCCGCTCGTCCACGCGCACGGCGTCATTCGTCCGAACCTCGCGCAACTGCACGAGTGATTCATCGCCCGACGGGCTGACCGTCCGCACCACGCGCGGCAGCAGGTCCGTCCTGTCATACCACACGCGGACCTCCTCGAAGTCGGCGTTGGCCGCCAGTTCGGGGTGAGGCGTCAGTCGCAACTGCCAGCAGTCGGCCGCGTACGCCCGGAGGGCTTCGCTCTCCAGCCCGTCCCCAGCGGGCAGCAACTCGGCCGAGAACTCCCGCAGCACGTCCTCGCGCCGTTGGCCGACAGGCACGGGGAATGGCCCCTCGCCGAGCCGGAGTGGATCCCACCGCTCGCCGGGAGGCACGACCTCGCGCTTCACGATCTGCCTTTCAGAAGGGAGGCGCTCGAGGAGCCAGCGACCGTCGAAGACATAGGTCTGCGGCTTCTGCTCGACGCGGCGGCCGACCGTCAATCGATCGAACTCAATGAGGAACCGTCGGCGGGGCGTCGCGCCGTCGTCAGCCGGATCGGTGACGAACACCAGCGAGCCGTCGCGTGTCTCCGTGTCCCCAGCGATCGCGAAGGTCCTCACGTAGCGGACGGACGCCGAGAACCGCGCGACGGACTCGCCCGCCCGCTCCAGCTCACGCAGCAGGTCATCAGCGCTGCTGATGCCGCCGTCCGTGGGCTCCGGCTGCTCCGGCTCGACCACCGCGAGGGTAGTGTCGGCACACAGCGCAAACCCCAGCCCAAGCGGCACCACGAACGCACGCATGGCGAGCACCAGCAGGGTCATAAGCGTCATCATCGGTCGGCCCATCCCATCGTCCCCATTGTTCAACCCCCGGCAGCGTGTCACGGTTGCGTCACAATTCCCCTTCTGCCTGTCCCGCATTCCGCCCGGCCCCGGCGGCGAGAAACTCCTTCAGGATCGCAGCGGCTGCCAGTGCATCCCGCCGCTCTTTCTTCCGCTTGTGCGTCATCCCGCTCTGTGCCATCGACCAGTCCGCCGAGGCGGTGGAGAGCCGCTCGTCATGGAGTCGAACCGTCCTGCCTGCTCGTGAGGCGATGCGCTCGGCAAAGGCACGCACCAGCGCGGCACGCGGCCCGTCCGTCCCGTCCATGTTCAGCGGCAGGCCGACGACGATCTCGTCTCCAATGTCGAGGTGTTCCTCGGCCGCCTGGGCGATCGCGTCGAGGAGCGTGTCTCCGCCCCTCATGTCGATCTCCGTGTCGAGCACGCCGATGGGCGATGCGATCCGCGTGGTGTCGTCGCCCACAGCCAGGCCGGTGCGCCGATCGCCGAGATCAATGCAGAGGTATCGCACGAAAGAGTCCGGCTCGCACGTTCGGGAACGCCACTCGGGCGCACAGACGAGTCTAGACGGCCGACCGCTCGCCGCGACACTGAAACCCGCAAGTGACGAATCGCACCGGACAATTCCCGACAGCGACAGGCTTACCTGTCATCCATAGGTGGCGCGCATCCAAGGCGCCGATGTGCGGCATGGCTGCACGCACGGCAGGGTTCCACATCGATGGCTACCATGAGAGGTGTGTGAGCCGGTTAAGCACCTGTATGTGCGGCGGCACGCCCAGTCCGTGAGCCAGGACCGTGCTGTCGAACACCGTGCCGGCACCCAGAACCGCGCAGGCCCACGACACGCCCGTGCTCGATGCTCCACCCGCGCAATGCAGCGCCCATCACGCACCCGCGGCGTAGATCGCTCGTATCGGAAACATCATGGCACCATCAGGGCGGCGCGCAACGAGCCAGGCGAGCATGGGCAGGACGGTCGTTCCGACGACGAGTACCGCCACGAGCCGACTGAGCACGCGTTCCCCCGCCCCGTACGTCTGCCGCCCGGACCCGACTACAGCGTTCCACACCCGGTCCCCTCGCCGCCGGAGTCGAGACTTCTCCGTTCCTCTTCGAGGAGTTCGAGCGCGGCAACCGCGTCCTCGACGGGCACGGGCGAGGCGCCGCCGAGCGCGACCGCGTCCACCATGGTGCGGGCCTGTACCTCATAGCCGCTGAGCGGGCCGACGTCCGGGGCGTGCGATCCCGTGCCGCGGTGCAGAATGAACTGCGGCGTGCGCCCGAGGTCGAAGTCGGCGGTCGCACGCTCGAAGCAGACGGCGTAGCGCACGCGGAAGCCGAAGCCCGGCTGGTGACCCCAGCCGCCCTCGGCGACGACCTGCGGCACGTGGTCGTAGCGGTAGATCGTCGTGATGTGGTTGGTCGAGCCTGCGCTGACGACGCCGCGCGGCGGGCCGAAGCACCAGCGGATGAAGTCGGCGTCGTGCATGTGCAGGTCGATGATCGCGCCGCCGCTGCGCGAGTCGTCGGCGTAGAAGTCGGTCCACTCGGGGCGCGAGCCGAGGCGGTGGAAGGTCGCGCTGGTCACGCGGCCGAACTCGCCGGAGTCGATCGCCCGCTTGAGCCACGACCACGCCGGCCAGAATCGCATGCACATGGCGGGCGTGCAGAGCGTGCGGGCCTTCGACGCGGCTGCGGCCACGCGGCGGGCGTCCGCCGAGCGCACGGCCAGCGGCTTCTCCACCAGCGCGTGCCTTCCCGCGGCGATCGCGGCCAGCGCGAGCGGCACGTGCGTGTCCGTGGGCGTGCAGATGCTGACGAGGTCAACGCCGGGGTCGGCGAGCAGGTCCTCGGCTCGCTCGTAGGCGCGCACTTCGCCCGGATCGAACAGCCGTTCGCCCGCGCCGCCGGTGTCGATGTTGCCGGCGACGGCCACCTCGCCCGCACGCCGGTGCGGATCGGAGTCGGCGACGGCGACGACGCGGCAGGCGTGCCCGGCCTCGTTCGCTGAGCGGTACGCGGCCAGGTGCGTGCGGCCCATGAAGCCGAGGCCGATGATCCCAACGCGGACGGGCGTCGCGTCGGCCATGACTCAGCCCCCCACCGCCGCCGTATTGACCGGTAAGCCTCCGCCGCGCGCCGCGCTCGCGCTGCGCTGGTCCGGCAGCGTGCCGTCGTTCTCGCTCGGCCGCCAGAGGACGAAGCCCTCGATGGCCTGGTACTCGGGCAGGCCCAGGCGGTCGTAGAGTTGTGCGGTGGCGCGGTTGCGGTCCTCGGCGCGCTGCCAGAACTCGCGAGGGTCGTTCGGCCCCGGAAACAGCGCCTTGTCCTTCTGCGATTGGTGCTTGAAGATCGCCATCCGCTTGCGGTCCACCTCGCTGGGCGAGAGGGGGACGGCCATCTCGATCTCGTGCGGCTCCCACTCCTGCCACGCGCCGCGGTAGAGCCAGACCTCGCAGTCGCGCATCCACTCGCGCGAGGCGAGGCAGCGCAGCGCGGTCGTAATGGCCGCGAGGCAGACGCGGTGCGTGCCGTGCGGGTCCGAGAGGTCGCCCGCCGCGTAGACCTGATGCGGGCGGACCCGCTCGAGCAGGTCCGACACGATGCGCACGTCGTCCTCGCCGAGCGGCCGCTTCTTGACGCGGCCCGTTTCGTAGAACGGCATGTCGAGGAAGTGGATGCGGTCGGCCCGCACGCCGGAGTAACGCGCGGCAGCGCGGGCCTCGCACCGGCGGATCAGCCCCTTGATGCGCTGGAGTTCGGGCGTGTCGATCTCGCCGGGCGACTTGCCGCGGATGAAGCCGCGGATGCGCTCGGCGAGCGCCTGCGTCGTTCCCGCCGCGTGGTCGAGGGCGAACTCGCGTGAGAACTCGGCCGCGAACTCGGCGAACTTCTCGGCCTCGTCGTCGAAGACGGCGATGTTGCCCGAGGTCTGGTAGGCGACGTGGACCTCGTGCCCCTGATCGCAGAGGCGGATGAGCGTGCCGCCCATGGAGATCACGTCGTCGTCGGGGTGGGGGCTGAAGACGACGACGCGCTTGGGGAACGTGTCGGGCGGGTTGGCGTTGTCGATGCCGACCCCGGGAACGAAGCGCGGGCGTCCGGGCTTGCCGCCCGGCCAGCCGGTGATGGTTTTCTGGAGGCTTTTGAAGACTTCGATGTTGATCTCGTACGCGCCGCCGCGGGCGGAGAGGAGTTCCTGCAGGCCGTGCTCGTTGTAGTCTTCCTCGACGAGTTTGAGGATGGGCTTCTGGAGCGTGAGTGCAAGCCACGCGACGGCGCGGCGGGTCAGGCGGTTGTCCCACGTCAGCCCGAAGCGAGCGACCGGACCGAGCAGCCAGGGCGTCTTGAAGCGCGTGAGTTCGGAAGCGGCGGCGGGGTCGAGGACGAACTTCGCGTCCGGGTGCTGCTGGAGGAAACTGGCGGCGACGGCGGGGGTGATCTCGCCCTCGACGGCGCGGCGGACAATCGCCGCCTTGTGCTCGCCGAAGGCCATCAGCACGACGCGCCGTGCGTCGAGGATCGTGCCCACCCCCATCGTGACGGCCTTGCGCGGCACGTTCCACTCGCCGAAGAAGTCGCTCGCGGCGTCCATCCGCGTGACTTTGTCGAGCGTGATGAGGCGGGTGCGGCTGTCGCGGGGGGAGCCAGGTTCGTTGAACCCGACGTGCCCCGTGCGGCCAATCCCGAGGATCTGCAGGTCGATGCCACCGGCGTCGCGGATGGCCCGCTCGTAGGCGGCGCAGTGCTCGTGCACACACTCGATCGGCGCGGTGCCATCCGGAACGTGCGCGCAGGCCGGATCGATGTCCACGTGGTCGAAGAGGTGCTCGCGCATGAACCGCCGGTAACTCTGGAGGCTCTCCGGCGGCATGGGCCAGTATTCGTCGAGGTTGAACGCGGTGACGTTCGCGAAACTCAGGCCCTCTTCGCGGTGCAGGCGGACGAGTTCGTCGTAGACGCCGATCGGTGTCGCGCCTGTCGCCAGCCCGAGCACCGCCCGCCTGCCGGCGGCCGCACGCTCGCGGATGAGGGCGGCGATCTCGCCCGCCACGGCGCGGGCGGCGGCCGCGCTCGACGGATGCACGGCGACGGGGATGTGCTCACGCTCGGCCGCACGCGGTGGGTTGAAATCGGTCATCTCGATCTCACCGGTCGGGATGGGGGTGTCGGGTTCCGCATGACGGGTCAAGCCTAGCGAGTCCGTGGGCGTACGAAAGACGAATGCGTGAGCGGGGGTGTGGTGCGACTCCCTCTCAACGGATGCAGTCGATTGTACGCCATGGACTTGCGGATGGTCTTCGCCCGTTCGGCCCGTCCCCGCGCACGGAGGCCGCCGCGTCCTGTCACGCGAGGCGCTTGATGCGCACTCAAGGGCTGGATAGTCTGCGCAGAGTCCGGGTGGCCGGGAGGGCCGTGAGCGGGTTTCGGCGGGTCATCGCACTCAGAGTTCCATCACTGACACTGGATATGTTCGCTCGCGGAGGTTTCCGTGCGCGCGCCGATCGGATCGACATTGATCGTCTGCCTTGACATCCCGAGAGGGGTGTTCGTCGCACGCCCGCCGGGTCGCGCTGCTCGTCGCACGCGTCAAGGCGGCGGTGCGTTCGTCGCTCTCTGGCACAGAGCAGAAGAGGAAGGAAGGGGAACCCGATGAGGCTTTCACACCGTGGATTGCGGCGTACGTTCGCCGCCGTCGTGCTGCTCGCGGCTGGCGGGGCCGCCACCGCGACGCTTGGCCAGGTCGCCGTGCCGACCCATCAGGCCGGTCCGCCGCCGCGTGAGGCTGTCCAGCCGCCGCCCATGCCGACCCGGAGCGGGTACGTGCCGTTCGAGCAGTACGAGGACGGCTCGTTCCGCGAGGAATCGGTGGGTGTGCGCCCGATCTTCGGCCCTCCAGGCGGCATCGGCCTTCCCGAGGGCCGGCGTGGCCAACGCGAGGAGGAACTGCCACTGCGACGCCTTCGACCAAACATCGGCGAACTCTTCGTCCCCAGCGGGTTCAACAACGGGCCAGCGCACGATGACACGGGGGAGTGGGCGCGAGCGCAGCCCCTGATGCAGAACTTCGAAGGCCCCGGCCCGAACGGGCTGACGCCCCCGGACCCTGACCTCGCCGCTGGATACGACTACGTGGTCACTGTCACGAACGACGACTTCGCGGTCTACGACCGGGCTGGCGCACTGATTTTCTACCGCGACATTCACGACTTCCTGGGGGTCTCCGAGAACTACCTGCTCTTCGACCCGAAGGTGATCTTCGACCCCTGGAACGGCCGCTGGGTCATGCTCTACCACAAGCGCCGCAACGCCACACAGGAGGCGTCGCTGGCTGTCATCGTCAGTTCGAACAGCATCCCCTGGGGGGCGCCAGGAGCCGGCGGGTGGTGGTGGTACGACATCAACTCGGTCCAGGACGGGGGAACCGGCGATGCTTCCTGGCCGGATTACTTCGACCTCGGGTACAGCAACACGACCATCGCTCTGTCGGGCAACATGTTCCGCTTCGCAGGCGGATTCAGGTGGGCGAGAGTGCGCTTCCTCAACAAATCCGAGCTCTACAACGCGCAGACAGTGAATCCTGTCAGCTTCTCAAACCTCACGAACGCAGACGGCAGCACGACCGATACTCCTCGGGCTGCCAAGATGCAGTGGTCGTGGTCCGAGAGCGGGCAGAACATCGACGCCGTGCTCTGCAACGCACGCTGGGGGGGCGGGAACCGCGTGACCATCTGGAAACTGAAGGGCGCGTTCAGCACAAACACGCTGACACGTGTTGACACCGCCGTCTCTGACTATGCCGTGCCACCAAACGCTACGCAGCCGGGAGGACAGACACTCGACACACTCGACACGCGACTGATGACCGCGGTTGTCACCGGCGACACGCTCGGCAGCAACGGCATCGAACTCTTCACCGGACACTCTATCGCCTGGGAAAGCGGCGCGACCTCACGCTGCCGTCTCTACAAGTTCGATGCCGTCGGACACGGGCTTGAGTTCGAGTCAAACTTCGGCGCGACCGGTCAGTTCTACTGGATGCCTTGCGTCGCGGGCGATTACTCCGGCAGCGCCTACTGGGTCTTCTCACGCTCCAGCAGCAGCATCAACGCCGAGATCCGCTACGTCGACTACAACAAGGGAAGCTTCAGCAGCGCGTCGTCGCTCATGAAAGCAGGCACCGGCAGCTACGGCGGCTTCCGATGGGGAGACTACTTCGGCGGACAGATGGACTGGGGCGACTACAGCGCGAACATCTCCATCCCCGGTCGGCCAGCAAAGTCCTGGCTCTACGCCGAGTACGCCAAGCCAGGCGACTGGGGAACCCATGTCGGCGCCACCAGCGTCTGGTCACAGGGCAATCTGGCTTCTGTCACACCGACAACCACATACACTATCACAGGACCCGTCGGTGGGCCTTTCTCACCCGCCAGCCGTGCCTACACGCTCACCAACAACGGACAAGTAGGCCTCGTCTACGAAGTGGTGTCGCTCCCATCGTGGCTCAACACCTCGAGCGCAAAGGGACAGTTGTTCCCCGGCACGGCCAACGTCACGCTCTCCGTGAACTCAAACGCCAACTCCCTCGGAAAGGGAACCTACAACGCCAACGTCGTTTTCCGAGACACCTTCAACAACGGCAACTCCTTCAACCGTGCCGTCCAACTGATCGTGCAGGCCCCGGACCTGCGCGTTGTCTCTTTCGACGCCCAGAACGGGACGTACTACCCTGGCCAGAACATCAGCGTCACGGGCACGTACGTCAACGACGGCGATTTCGCCACCGGAAACTACTCGGCGACGTTCTACGCCTCCACCAACACCATCATCTCGCCGATCGATACGCCGATCGGGACTCGCAACTACGGCAACCTCCCCCCGGGAGGAACGCTCAACTTCTCACACATCCTCACGTTCCCCTGCATGACCCCTCAACCGTACTACATCGGCGTCATCGTCACCGTGACGAACGACTCCAACAACGGAAACAACACCGGCGTTGACCTGACCCCGATCAACTACCGCCTCTGCCCAGCCGATTTCAACCAGGACTGCACCGTCAACTCGCTCGACTTCATCACATTCCTGAACGCCTACACCGCCGGCAACAAGAGCGCGGACTGGAACGGAGACACCGTTGTCAAC
>JAHCJE010000059.1 GCA_026128865.1 Phycisphaeraceae bacterium
GATGTCGTGCGTTCGATCACTTCGTACGCCGTGCCGTCCACCAGGACGACGTTTCCCGCCCCGACGCCCGCGGCGTCGAAGCCCACGTCCTGCTCGGTCATGGCGAGCGTGGTTCCCGCCGCGCCCCCCGTGCCGCGCACGAGCCGCTGCCCCGCCCATCCGACGTCGCGCAGAAGGTTCGGTTCGAGCGTGAGCAGGTCGCGATCCCTGGCGAACATGATCCCCCCTTTCGCGCCGCGGGTACCCGGCCACTCCGTGGCGGCTCCGTCGCTTCCTCTTCTTTCAAGGCGCCAGGATTTCCCGAAGTCCGAATCAAACCCGCGGCACGCCTCTCGACGGGCCGCGGGCACGCACGCGGAGTCCCCCTCCCCGCGATCAGTCGCCCGTGACGCTCAGGCCGCCGATCAGTCCATGCGCGTTCTCGTTCTTGAACTCGAGCGTGTACTCGCCGACGAGTTGCCCGCGCACGGAGTCGCCGGTCGCCGCCAGGGGTGTGTAGTGGAACGACCGCCCCGCGAGCGGCATCACCTGGATGCGGCTGCTGTCGAGCAGCAGCACCTTGTCGGCCGGCGCCCACCGGCTGAGCACCACGCGGCAGACGCCGAAGTCGCTCTCGTAGACGTTGACGAGGTTGCGGAACGAGTCGTCGTCCGGCCCGAACGACCGCTGCGACCCGATGAACTCGTTGAGCATCCGCTTCTGCACGCCGTTCATCACGATCGTGTCGATCGGTCCGTTGGACTGCTCCCAGATGCGCTGCAGGGCTGCGTTGAGCAGTTCCTCGGTGAGGACCGTGCCGCTCGTGCCGCCGCCGTCCGGCAGGCCGCCCTGCCCCGGCGCGAAGCGGTTGGTGGCGATGGATGGCACGATGCCGTTCATGGTGCGCCGCACACTCGACGAGCCTTGCGGGTCGTTCGACGGCGCGACGCCGTTGATCACCGTATTCTCGAGGTCGCGGAGCAGCTCGCGCAGGCGTTCCTGTTTCTGGTAGTCGGCCTCGTCCTCGACGCCGTGGGCCCGCGCCGCCTGCATCGACCCGCTCACCCAGACGCTCGCGGTGAAGATCTGCGTGTAGTTCCGCTTGCGAGCGCGGTTGGTGAAGCGGGCGGTTGGCGCTTCCGCGCCCTCGATCGCGGCGTTGCCGATGATGATGAGCCGCAGATCGTCTTCGAGCGTCGCGTTGGGCGTCCCGCCGTAGCCGCGCACCACCGTCAAGACGTTCGCGACCACGTTCGACACGAGCATGACCTCGTTCCAGCCGTCCGGTCGTACGAGGTCACCGATGCGGAAGCGCGACCCGTTCTCGACCGTGAGCGACGTCGCCGTCTCGGGGTCGGGCACGAAGACCGTCTGGTTCAGATGATCGAAGTTGGGCAGCAGGGCGTCCACACTGCTTTCCCGTCTGACGCCTGTTCGCTTCTCGTGGAGTTCAACGGGCGTCGAGACCTGTTAGGTCGTCTACCGGGTCCAACTGACACTGGGACACACCGTGTTTGGCGGGCGCCTTGCAAAACCGCTACACGCCGTGTAACCTACCCGCATGCATACCGAACTGCCAGAGAATGTCTCGACCGTGGTGTCCATGCTGATTGAGGCGGAGAGCAGCGGCGTCACCGGCCTCGCCACGCGGATTGGAGTCAACCCCGCCACGATTTCGCGCTGGCAGGCCGGAGAGGTACGACCGCGCCCGGAACTCGAAGGACGTTTGCGGGCGCTCGCGGCGAAGCGATTGTCGCGGTCCAGGCGTGCTCCAGCCACTGAGGGACCGGCGCTGTTTTCGGCAGGCTCCGATCAGCTTGACCAGGCATTTGCCGAGTCCCTTCATGACGTTCGTGAAGCACTCCATCGCAATGGGCGACTCTCATCGCGTCACGAGGCGCTGGACGAACTGGCAAAGTTGGTTTTTGCGCATTTCGCTTCTATCGAGAGTGGAGGCCCGGGGCTGGGTGGCATCGCCCAGGACGGCGGCGTTGCCGACTCCTTGCGCCAGTTTGTGGAGGAGCAGTTCAAACTGCACCTCCCAACATCCGTCGCGCACGAGTTCGGGGCGGACGACTTCCGCCTCCGACTCAAGCCCACTGAAGATCGTTTGGCGAGGGACCTGATTCAGTGCTTTACACCCCTCTCGCCAGATCGGGTCGGCCGCGTGCTGCACGGGGCGAGGGACGCTGACCTTCTCAACGACACATTCGGCCGATTCCTGGCGGACTCATTCACAGACGAGAAGGAACTTGGGCAGTACCTCACACCACCCGAGGTAATCCGCGCGATGACCCGCATTGGTTTGGCTAGTCTGTCCACCGAAGACCGATCGGCGATGCTCGATCCCGTTCGGTGTCGTGACGCCGGGATCATCCTCGACCCCTCGTGTGGTGTCGGCTCGTTCCTTGCCGAGGCTGTACGGCAATTACTGGTCGAAGCCGAAACTCGCCTTGATCCGGCGGGGGTCACTGCATGGCTTAGTCAGATGACTACGGGCGTCGTTGTTGGGCTGGATAAGAGCGAACGCATGCTCAAACTCGCGCTGACCGGCCTGGCTCTTTTCGGGGCTCCGTCGGTGAATCTGCACTTGGTCAACTCCCTAGCACTTGGGGGGGGAGATGGTGGCGTTACTGCGTCATTTGCAAACCGGGCGAGGTTGATCCTCACCAATCCACCATTCGGGGCGGAGTTCGCCGGCGATGACCTGCGGGGGTACGCGGTCGGACGCCTGTTGCCGAAGTCAGATCGCACGATCGCATCCGAGCTCTTGTTTCTTGAACGCTACCTTCAGTGGCTCGCGCCCGGAGGTGTTCTAGTCGCAGTTGTTCCCGATAGCGTTCTGACCAATCGTGGTCTCTTCAGGGCGATCCGATCTTGGATGGCTCCCCAAGTCGAGTTGTGCTCGGTCATTTCGCTACCTCCCGTGACATTTGGTGTAGCGGGCACCAACACCAAGACGTCCATTCTGCATCTTCGCAAGCGGGCGCAACCTTCAAGCGATCCATCTCGGGTGTATTTTGCCATCTGCAACGATATTGGCTTCGACGTCGTCTCTCGAGGTTCGCAGCGACTGAAGCAGCGGCGCGGTGAAGGGGAGTTGCCACAGATTGCGGCTGAGGCCGTTGAGCGAGATGGAGCAGGGATCGGCCAGGTGGTCATGCTCGATCAGCGGGCGGAGCGATGGGATGCCACGTTCCACTCTGGATTGCCAACGTGGCTTCAGCAAGCGCTCGCAATCCACAGTGAAGAGTTGCTTCGTCTCAGCGATGTTGCGGACATCGCGAACGACCGATTCGACCCTCGACGGCTAGGCGACGAGACGTTCAGGTATATCGAGATCTCAGATGTAGTGGCGCGGGATTGCACCGTACACGCCAAGGATGTCCCAACCGCTGAAGCGCCGAGTCGCGCCCGGAAACTGGTTCGCACCGCTGACGTCTTGCTCTCGACCGTGCGTCCAGACCGACGGACCATTGGCACCGTGCCAGCCCACTTGGACCGTGCCGTCTGTTCAACTGGATTGGCAGTCATTCGACCTCGGGAAGGGGTGGACGGCGTCCTGCTGGCCAGGTTGCTCCAGACCGATTTTGTGACGCTTCAGCTACTTCGCAACAACATTGGCATCGCGTACCCGGCGATCGACGAGGAGTGCCTCACGGACGTCGTTCTACCATTGACACGACAGCAAGCGGAGAGCCTTGTCGAAGCAGCCAGAGAGGTCGACTCACTTCGCGAGCGATTGAGCCACGCTGAGGCTCGCCTGCTTGAGACCATGACTCACGAGACCCAGCGATGGTCGGCCCAGGCCTAGGGGAGGTTCCAGACTTCGTCGAGGGTGGCAAACCAGGTGCCGTCACCGATCTGGCACGTCGGGTTCTGATTCACATGGTCTGGGAAATCCGTCGCGCGCGGCAAACCATGTGGGTGAACGTCGCGGGGGACTGAGCGGGCAAAGGCGAACTCTCTGATGTTGCCGGTGCGCAGGAACAGGCTGACGGCGAAGATGTCCTGCGTTGTGAACTTGCAGCTGCTTGTCGGGTAGTAATTCCTTCGCTGCGCCTCTGTCCATGTCGCGGGGTCTCCGCGCGGCGGAGTGGTGGTACTGTGGATCAATCGGGCGAAGGCGGTGTTCGTGCCCCAGAGCGACTTGGCCTCAACCTTCTTCACCACACCGTGTTTCTCAAACTCGAAGTCGAAGTTCGCATAACTGCCAAGATGCTGCGCCATGTCCTCTGGCATCCTGCGAACTGTGAATCCGCTCGCTTCCGCGATTTCGACCAGAGAGTGCTCAACGAGTGCGCTGAGCACCTTCGCTGCGGCTCCGAACTGGTCAACTTCCCATAGATCTGTGGGGCTCAACAACCGCAGGCATTCCTCGAGTTGGTCACGTCTCCCACCGCAGTAGACCTCACCCTCGGCAACGCCAGCGACCGGATCAATTTGAATGATCCTGCCTTTCGCGATTTCCCTCCATGGACCGGTTCCGCCCAAGAACGCCGAGGGGACGAATTTCCCGGTTCGACCGACCTGAATCACGCCGCGATTCGTGCGGTCGATGGCGACTGAGAACGACGCCCGATAGTGATTCTGCCCCTTTATCCGCATGATCGTCGTGTCCAACGATCGAATCGGGATCAGCATTGGGCAGAGGATCGCGACAAGAGCCTCAGGCGTCGCGCCGCCGTAGCGGCGCATCAGCGTTCGAAACTGCTCGGCAAGATACTGGTCGGTGTGGGGACCGATGGGCATCCCGGTAGCGTACACATGTCGTGTGTCGGAGCTCTATTCGCCCCATCGGTTCAGCATCGCATGGGGCCGCATGGACGCCCCCTGGAACCCGCAGCAAGGTGCCCCGCTGACCGGGCCGGGCGTCGGGCGCACCCGCGTCCGACCCTCAGAAATTCTTGTCCGGGCACTGCGAATCAGCCCCCGCGCCGGAAATAAGGGTCTGGGGGGTGGGCCCGTCGCCCGACGCCCCCCGGCAAGGAGACCACCGTGACCCGAATCGGATTGACCCTCGACGAGCACTTCGACCTCCGCGTGAAGCCCCGGGCGGGCGCAGACCCCGCGTTCCATGAGGCGGCCCAGGAGGAACGGGACCGGATGTTCCCGATGGCGACGGCCGCGGCGTCGCAGCACCTGCGGTCCCGCGGCTACGACTGCCGCCCCGCGATCCTCGACGCGCTGGTCCGCCAGGGGGTCGTCACGCCTTCGCAGCCCGACGCATGGACTCAGGCCGACGTGGACGCCGCGGCCGATCACCTTGAAGAGGCGGGCATTCTCACGCCCTACGCGGCGATGTGCATGGCGCTTGGTTGCCGGTACGCCGACTTCCTGCGCCCCCTCCGCGAGGCCGCGGAGCGTGAGTCGGCCAAGTACGGACGGCCCGTGCGGCCTGACGACCAGTTGTTCGTCATGCACCGCGTGCCGCCCCGCGAGAACACCCCGGCGGTGATCTCCTTCACGCTGTGCGACGACATCCGCGAGAGGCTCGAGCGTGGCGAGGAGGTCTGAATGCCCGACCCCTCACCCACCGAACTCGAACTCACGCCCGACCTGCTCGACTATGCGCGGCGGGTCGGGTTCGAGGTGGCCAAGGAGCACTGCAAGCCGGGCGTCTGTCACGACGATGTCGTCCAGGAAGCCCTGCTGCACCTGATCGCCAAGCCACCCGTATGGGACCCCGCCCGTGGCGCGAGCCCAAAGACGTTGATCTACCTCATCGTACAGACGGCGGTGCTGAAGCACGCGGAGCGCGAGGAGCGTGCCCTCAGGAAGTTCAAGACGCTGCGCGTTGCCGCAGACACGGGACAGAGCGCGAGCGAGGGCGTCTATGAGGATCCCACGGGTCGGGAGATTGCCCGCAACCGCACGGTCGGTCTGTCGCAGTCGTCCTGGGCAATGGAGGATGTGCTCGAGTACATCGACAACGAGGACAGTCGCACGCTGTGCCGCACGATCATGGAGTGCGAAGGGAACGTGAGCGAGGCCGCGAGGCGACTCAAGATGAAAGAGAGCACGATCCGGTACCGGTTGAAGTTGCTGATCCCGAAGCTGCTGGCCAAGGGCTTCAAGGTGGTCCCAGAAGGAGAGTTTCATGAACGCAAACACGGTCACGGATGACCTGCTGCTCACGGCCGCCGAGGTCGAGATCGAGGCCGCGGGCAAGGACGTCCGCCCCAAGATCAGCGTCGTCGCCTACACCGGCCGCATCATGCGCGTGCCCGGCTGGGGTGACATTGCCATCGACCTGGCCGGCCTCGACGCGGGCGGCCAGGTGCCCCTGCTGGCCGACCATGATGCCAGCGTCGGCAGCGTCGTCGGTCACGGCGAACCCGCCGTCGCCAACGGGCGGCTCGTCGTCGCGGGCGTCGTCAGCGGTGCTGGAGAACCGGCGAGGCACGTCGTGGAGATGGCCAGGGGCGGATTCCAGTTCCAGGCGTCGGTCGGCGTCGCGCCCACCGAGCACGAGCGGGTGAAGCCGAACCAGTCGGTCGAGATCAACGGGCGGTCGCTGTCGTCGCCGAGCGGGTTCACGCTCGTGCGCAAGGGGCGACTGCGGGAAGTCAGCATCACGCCGCTGGGGGCCGACGCGGAAACGTCGGTGGCCATCGCGGCATCACGCCAAGGACGGACGAACATGGCAGACATCGCCAACGAAGATCAGATCCGCGCCGACGAGCGCGAACGGCTGAAGCAGATCGAGATCACCTGCCGCCCCATCGGCGAACGGGACTGGGGTGCGCAGCAGAAGCGGGTGGACGACCTGCGGGCCAAGGCCATCGCGGGCGACATCACCGTTGCCGACCTGCGCGCCGGCGTTCTTGAGGTGCTCCGTGCCTCGCGGCCCATCTACTCGGGCGTGCAGCGGGACAACGGGGCAGGACACATCCCGCGTGCACGGGTGATCGAGGCGGCGATTCTCAAGCGGGCGGGCTTCGCCGCGCTCGCGGAGAAGGCCCTCGGTCCGGCGTGCATGGAGGCCGCCGACGACCTCCGCGTGGCCCACACGCTGGATCTGTGCCGGGCGGCCTTGCAGCACGAGGGAATCGACACGCCTGCCGACCGCGAGGGCATGGTGCGGGCGTCGCTGACTACACACACGCTCACCGAAGCCCTCGGCAGCGCAGTGAACAAGGTGCTGCTCGACGGCTACCGCGACAGCCCTGCGACCTGGCGGGCCTTCGCGGGCGTGCGCTCGGTGCCCGACTTCAAGACGGCGACCGCCATCCGTCCGTCGTTTACCGGCTCCCTTCAGCAACTCCCGCCCGGCGGCGAGTTCAAGCACGGCGGTGCCGAGGAGGCGACGACGCAGTACAAAGTGGACACCTACGGCAAGATCTTCTCGATCGACCGCCGCGACCTCATCAACGATGATCTGAGCCTGTTCGACTCGGTCGCGCGGGTGATGGGCCAGGCCGCGATGCGGAAGTTGTCCGACCTCACCTACGACACGCTGCTGTCCAACACGGGGGCGTTCTTCGCCGCGGGCAACGGCAACTACATCACCGGGGCGGACACCAACCTCAGCCCCGATTCGCTGGGGCGGGCCATCGCCGCGATGATCACCCAGCGCGACGCCGAGGGTAACGACCTGGACCTCCGGCCCGTCGTGCTGGTCGTGCCGCCGGAGTTGCAGACGACGGCGCGAGCGGTTCTGGAGAGCGAGTTTATCGCCGCCCAGACAAATCTGCCCACCGGCAACAGCCTCAAGAACGCAGTCGGCCTCGAGGTCGAGCCGCGCCTGAGCAACACGAAGAAGTACGGCAACAAGGCCTCGACGAAGCACTGGTACCTCTTCGCGGCACCCGCGGCGAGCCCGCTCATCGTCGGGTTCCTGAACGGACAGCAGACGCCGACGGTCGAGTTCTTCGGGCTGGACCAGACGGTGAACAAGTTGGCCGTCTCGTGGCGCGTCTACTTCGACTTCGGCGCGGCCCTGTGCGACCCGCGGGCGGCGGTGCGGAGCAAGGGCGAGGCGTAAACGGTCGGCGCTGGTGCGGCCGGGGACGGTTGCGGGCTGCCCCCGGCCTTTCTCACACACGGATCACGAATGACGCACGCCGCGCCGATCGCGGCGGCGCGATGGGTGCGCTCATGGACGAGCAGCAGGACATCCCGCCGTCCCAGATCAAGATCGGGGACATCGCCTTCGGCATCGAGTTCATCGATGTGCCGGATGCGGCCGTGCGGTGGGCTGCGGCGCTGGAGCACCTCAGCGCGTGGCTCCTGGCTGAATGGGAACGCGAGCAGATGGAAAGCGAGACGAAGTGACCGTGGCCAGAAACGACGAGTTCGGCATCATCGTAGTGGCGGGCCAGAGGTTCGCCCGCTGGTACGACGATGGACCATCACCAAGGCGGTTCGATGGCAGCGATCAAGTCGATGTTGAGCGGGCGTTCCGGCGCGGCTTTATGGAAGCGGCACGCGAGATCGCGGCTTGGAACGAGCCGGATGACGACGCGTGCGAGGCGGCATGGGCCGCCCGCCGCAGCACATACGCAATGGCCCTCGTGCGCGTCCCGTCCGCCGACTACTTCGCCATCGCGGAGTCCGATAGGGGAACGTATCCGGACAGCGACCAGATCGTCTATCGCCTTGGGCACGCTGTAGCCGCCGCGGAAGCCCGCGGCCGCGACCAAGCGACGGCAATGACGCGCGACGCCTGGTTGCGCTTCCGCAAGCACGGCGCGTCGGACGACAGCATCAAGCAACTGGTGCCGATCTGGCTCGCCGAGGCTGAAGAGTGGACCAGCAGCGACATCGATCCCGCGCGGAGCACCTGCCCGCCGTTTCTGGGCGACTACGTGCCGCCTGAGGAGGCAGCAGCAAGCCTCCCAGAGGCCGTGCCAACTCCTGCTCCCTTTGTCAGCGCACGCCAGCTCATGGCGACCTGCCCGGCGCTGCGGCCGCCGGTGATTGACGGCCTGCTCCGCGAGGGAGAGACGATGAACGTGATCGCGTCGCCAAAGACTGGCAAGTCGTGGCTCGTGCTCGACCTGGCCATCGCGGTCGCCACGGGCCGACCTTGGCTCGGTCGCTTCGCCACGGTCGCCGGCGATGTTCTGATCATCGACAACGAACTGCATGGAGAGACGTCGGCCAACCGCATCCCAAAGGTCGCCAAGGCGCGCGGCATCGGCACCGACGAGTTCGCCGACAGCGTGTTCATCCGCAACCTGCGAGGCGGGCTCCAGGACATCGTCTCGCTCGGCTCGTTCTTCCGCGACATCGAGCCGGGCCGCTTCCGCCTGATCGTGCTCGACGCCTTCTACCGCTTCCTGCCCGCGGGCACGGACGAGAATGCCAACGCCGACATGGCGTCGCTCTACAACCACATCGACCGCTACGCCGCCGACCTCGGCTGCGCGTTCGTGCTGATTCATCACAGCAGCAAGGGCAACCAGTCGGGCAAGTCGGTGACCGATGTCGGCGCGGGCGCTGGCAGCCAAAGCCGCGCCACCGATGCACATCTCGTCCTGCGGCCGCACGAGGAATCCGACGTGGTCGTGCTCGAAGCGGCCGTGCGGTCATGGCCGCCGCTCGATCCGGTATGCCTCCGGTGGGCGTTCCCTGTCTGGGACATGGCCGACGACCTCGACGCCAAGCGGCTCAAGGTCGAATCGTCGCGACGTCGGCAGCGCAGCGAGCGCCCACCGCCACCAGAGGACTGGACGCCCGAGCGGTTCGTCAGCGCGTTCGTGTCGGGTGGCCCGGCGCTCCGCGATGAAATCCTGCTGGCCGCCTCGAAGGACCTCTCCCATGCCCAAGCGACCCGACTTCTCAAACTCGCCGAGGCCAGGGGGCTCGTGCAGCGCTTCCAGCCAGGTCCGTCCGAACGCGTCCGTTTCGTTGTGGCGCGTAAACCCGAGACTGGTCCGTGAGGGGGGGAGGGGGGTTGCGCGCAAACGTGTGCGCGCGTACGCCCCCCCCAGGGGGCGTACGCGCCTGGGGGGTGTGGGGGGAGAACGTGACCCCCCTCCCCCCCTTGGTTCCTTCCTGGCCGACCCGGCGAACCAACGCCCGCGGGAACAGCCACGGGGATAGACAGACTTTGTTTCGCCTGTCCGGACGCGGGCCGCCCCCACCTGGCCCACATCGTCGGAATGTGCCCGATTCGACTTGAACTTCGCCACCCATGACGCCCTCCTGTGTCCGCCGGGCGGCAATTCCGCCGTCCCGCGATTTGGAGACCTGAACATGGCCAAGAAGAACACCAACCGCAAGATGTCCAAGATCGCCGCCCGTGCCGAGGGCGCTGCCCGCACCAAGCGAGCGCAGGCCAACGGCAAGCGCGCCACCGCCGCCAAGCCCGTCGCCGAGAAACGCCTCAGCGCCATCAGCGCTGCCGCCAAGGTGCTGGCCGACGCGGGCAAGCCCATGCGGGCGAAGGAGATGATCGAGGCGGCGAGCCAGAAAGGCCTGTGGTCAAGCCCCAAGGGCAGGACGCCGGAGGCCACGCTGTACGCCGCCATCATCCGCGAGATCGCCGCCAAGGGCAAAGCGGCTCGCTTCAGCAAGGTCGAGCGCGGCCTCTTCGCCGCGACGGAGGTGGCATGATCGCCAACGACATCCGCTTTGCGGTTGGCTATGCCCGGCGCTCGACCGATCTGCAGGAACGGTCGCTTCCCGACCAGAAGGCGGCGGTCGAGCGCTGGGCTCGCGATCACGGATTCCGCATCCTGCGGTGGTTCGTGGACGACGCCATCAGCGGCACCAGCGCGCGGGGTCGCGACCAGTTCACCCGGCTCATCCATGAGGCGGAGAACGGTCGCGACTTCGATGCGGTGCTCTGCTACGACATGTCCCGGTTCTCGCGCGGCGGCACCAACGAGACCGGGTACTACATCCACCGCCTCCGTCTGGCGGGCGTCGAGACGCACTTCACCGCCGAGGGCATCCCCGAGGGCGACGAGGGCGAACTGCTCCAAGGCGTAAAGTCGTGGCAGGCCCGCCAGTACTCGGTGAAACTCTCGCGCGACAGCATTCGCGGCCAGCACTCGACGGTGACCGTGAAGCACAGCGCGATGGGCGGGCGCTCTCCCTACGGCTACGACCGCCAGTACGTGTCCGCCAATGGGCAGGTGCTCAAGACCGTGCGGACGCTTCCCGACGGCCGCCGCCAGGAGTTCGGCCCCGACGGTCGGCACCTGCGCTTCATCGACCCGAAGGAGAAACTCCCGAAGAAGATGAAGTCCGACATCGTGCGGCTCGTCCCCGGCGAACCGAAGCACATCGCCGTCGTGCGCGACATCTTCGACATGTGCGCCAAGGGGCTGGGCTTCCGGTCGATACTCATCGCGCTCAACGCCAAGGGCATTGAAGGCCCGATGCACGCCCGCTGGAACCAGATGGCGGTGAAGTCGATCCTCCAGAACCCGTGCTATCGCGGGGCGCTGGCGTGGAACCGTCGTACGTTCGGCAAGATCCATGAGGTGGCCTCCGACGGGTCTGCCATCCCGAAGAAGGTGGCGAAGACGACGCGCAACCCCAAGGACCGCTGGATTGTCATCGAGAATGTGCATGAGGCGATCGTGCCGCCGGACATGTTCTGGAAGGCGCACGAGCAGATGGCCAAGCGCCGCAACGCCGGTGGCCTGGCCCGTCCTACGCAGCGGTACCTCCTGTCCGGGCTCGTGCGGTGCAAGCACTGCGGCCACAACTTCTGGGGCTGCGTACTGAAGAACAGCGCGGGTGAGATCCGGTACTACGCCGACGGCGGGTACCGCGCGCAGGGTATCGGCGTCTGCAAGGCGACGCACATCCAGGCCGCGGCGCTTGACCGCTGGGTGCTGGAACAACTGCGGACCACCTTCCTGGCCGACAAGGCCGGGGTCGAGCGGGCCATCGAGCAGTTCGTGAAGGCAGCGTGCGGACGCGGCGCGGCCGCGAAGGCGCAACCGGACCGCAGCAAAGAACTGGCCGACCTGAACAAGCGGATCAAGACGACGGTCGCGCTGCTATCCGACAGCGACCTCGCCGATGTTGGCGAACTGCGGGCAGCGCTGGTGGATCTCAAGCGCCGCCGCGAGACGCTCGAAGCCGACGTGGCCAACAAGCCTGCGTCTCCAAAGTCGATCGACCCCGACCGTCTGCGGGCCTGGGCACGCGAGCGAGTCGCCGACCTCGCGCGGGCGTTCAAGCCCGGCACGCCGATGATGGAGGTACGCGCGGCCGTTCACGCGTTCGTCCCGAGGATCGAGATTGATCCCGACAGCAAGGTGGGTACGCTCTTCCTGCCGCGCGACACGTGCAGCGCCATTCAATCAGCGTTTGTCAGACGGGATACGAGCGCATCCTCGATCCACTCATGCACCGTCCCCATGGCTTCGCGCCGCGGATCGCCCAGGTAGTCCAGCAGCGTCGTCTCGAACGGACTGACGATGCCGATCACGTCGGACACGTCCTCCGCCAGTTCAGGAAGCCCGGACCCCGCCGAATACGTCGCCTTTCCCGTGAAACTCATCGCTCCTCCTCCTTCAAGTCCGCCTGACACGGTTCACCCCCGCTCGCTCTGCGCCGGACGGTCGCGGACACGCGCCGCGCCGCGGCCGGCGAGCCTCGTTCGTTCGTCGCTCCGCCCTCACCGGGCGGCGCGCCGCTGGCGCAGGTAGCCCAGCAGCAGGCGCCGGTCGCCGCTGGTCCGCGCCGCCGCGGCCAGTTCCTCGATGGTCTCCGCTCCTCGGCGCGTCACGCTCGCTGCGGACGCTCGCACGCCATCGCGCCGTGCGAAGAGCGCGGGCCTGCTCCGTCTCAGTTCGGTCACCGCCGATGCCGCGGCGCCGGGCGCGACCTCGCCCAGCGCATCCCGCGCCGCCTCGACGTCCGCCGCGCCCGCCCGCAGCAACTCGCGATCGATCTCGCGCTCGTGCCGCACTCGCTCGAGTTCCGCGAGGGCGTCGCCGGCGCGCCGCTCGGCCTCCGCCAGCCGCGCCGCCAGGCCTTCGAGTGAATCGCTCGCTCCGTCGTCGTCCTCGGGGCGGGGCATTTCAGGCCCCGTCTCCGTCGCATCCAGGCTCTCCATCGCTGCGTCTTCCATTGCCACGGCTCCCTCGTTCGCTTCCATCTCGTCCTCCTTCGCTTCGTTCAGACCACGCCCGCGTCGCTCGGCAGGTATCCGAGTTCGTCAAGCACGCGCTCGGCGGGCACACCCAGTTCCACCTTGCGCTTGGCGGCGAGCGTCTCGTCGAGCACGTCGCTCGGCAGCGGGTCCGGCCATTCGAGCCGCACGCCCCGGTCGCGCTCGTCGAGATCGATCACGCCTGAAGCGTCGAGCGCGCCGAGCACGATCGCGCACACCTCGGCGATGCCGCGGCCGTAGGTCACGCGCTTGCGCTCGGTCTTGCCCAGCAGCCCGACGAGCGTGATCTTCAGGGCGTTCGCGCTGGAGAGGTTGCCGACGCGCCCCTGCACGACGCCGGTCGCCAGGGGCGGGACGCCCGAGGTCTTGTCGAGCGCGTCGCGCACTTCCTTGACGTGCGCTTCCTCGCTCGGGCTGCTCGCGTCGCCGCCGAACGCCTCGACGCTTGCCTGCGGGTTGTCCGTGCTCCACACCCGTCCCGGCCCGACCGGCATCCGCTCGAACCCGTCGATGCCCTTGGCCAGGTACATCTTGAAACTCTGCAGCGTCACGCGGCTCGCGCGGTCGCTCAGCCGTGTGTTCAGTTCGTCCTGGAGCGGGATCAGCGGCTCGACCTCGCTCAGCCCCGAGTAGCGGAAGGGCTGCGAGACGTTCTGCACGTGCACCACCGGCACGCGGCCGCCCGTGAGCGTGATCGCCGACTCCTCGACGACATCGCCGTCCTCGTACACGCGCCGTGCCTCGCCCGTGATGACTTCGGTGACGATCGAGCGTCGGCGCCGCGCGGGCGCGCCGCGCCCACGCCCGAAGACACCGACGCCCCGCGTGCGCTCGACTTCGTTGAGTTCGCGCTCGAAGTGGACGGCGTAGGCGTCCAGCCGACGGTAGTCGTCGGGGTTCAGCACGGGCACGCCGCGCGTCGGCTCGACCGGTTCGATCCGAACGTGCTCGGAGATTTCGCCGGCGTCCGCCGGAGTGCCCCGCCGCCCGAGCAGGCGCAGCCCGGCCTCGTCGAGTCGCAGCGCGAGGTCCGCGTGCCCGTAGACGTGCCCGAGCAGCGCGAAGTCCTGGAGCATGGCGACGCCGCCGGACGCTTCCCACACCGCGTCGAGGATGCGCTCGACGCGCTCGCGGGTCGCTTCGTCACGGGCTGTGCTGAGGATGCGCACCGGCTTGCCGAACATGAAGTCCACCATCGTGTGGATGCGCCAGGCGATGTCGTTCTCGATCACGACTTCGCGGTCGCCGGCGCGGTCGTCGTCGCCCGGGGTGCGCCCGACGAGGCGCGGGGGCAGGCCGGCCCGTTGTGCGAGCCGTCGCCCGGCCCCCGCGCCCGCCGCTCCCCCCGTAGCGTCCATCGGGTTGCGGTAGTACCGCCACAGCATCTCGAGCCGCGGCCTGACGAGCGACTCGTGCTCCTCGATGAGCGCCGCGATCGCGCCTCCCTCGATCCCCGACACGTCGTCGATGCGAACGCTCATGCACGCCTCCTGTCCGCCGGGCGGGACACCGCGTCCCCTCACCCATCCCCCACGCGGACAGGACCGCGCGCACGGCGGCGGACGGTGCGCAAGCCACAACCGTCGCGCAAACCCGCGAGCGGCACGCGATTAGAAAAATGTGAGGCGAGTCCGAAGTTTCCCGGCGGCGGGGCGCAGCCCGTGCGCGCGCGCTCAGGCGATCGCCTGCACGGTCGTCAGACCCGCGATCTGCAGCGCGTTCAACGCCGCCCCCTTGCGCAACTGGTCCCCGCTCGCCAGCAGGCACCAGCGGCGGTGCGTGCCGCGCTGCCCGGGAGGCTCGCCGGGGTCGGGGCGCACGCGCCCGACCAGCACTTCGTCGCGCCCCGCGGCCTTGCGCGGGGTCGGGACCGCGTTCGCCCCACGATCGTCCACGACCTCCAGCCCGCGCCCGCCCGCCAGCGCATCGAGAACTTCGCCCTCGATCGCCGAGCGGCTCAGCGTGACCGTGATCGCCTGCGTGTGCGCGCGCAGCGCCGGCACGCGCACGCACGTCGGCGTGACGCTGATCGTGGCGTCGCCCCAGATGCGCCGCGTCTCGTCGATCATCTTCTTCTCTTCGCCGTTCACGCCCGTTTCCGCGTCCACGGCCGAGTCGTGGCTGAAGACGTTGAACGCGCACGGCTCGGCGAACACGCCCCCCGCGCCGCTGCTTGGCAGTGTCCAGCCAATCTCCGGCCCTTCGCGGTCCAGCGTGGCGAGGCCATCGCGTGTTTCGCGCACCAGCGCTTCGATGCCCGCCAGCCCCGCGCCCGAGACGGCCTGGTACGTCGCCACGTCGATCGCCTCGACGCCAAACACACGGCGCAGCGGCTCGAGCGCGAGCAGCAGGATCGTCGTCGAGCAGTTCGGATTCGCCACCAGTCGCGTCGCGGGCGTCACCGTGTCGCCGTTGATCTCCGGCACGACGAGGGGAACGCCCGGATCTGCCCGGAACGCCGACGAGTTGTCCACGACGAACGCGCCCGCTCCCAGCGCGATCGGCACGAACCGGCGAGCCGTCGCCGCATCCGCCGCGAAGACCGCCGTGCCCACGCCCTCGAACGATCGCTCATCAAGCGTGGCGACGCCGATTTCCGTTTCGCGGTAGCGCACGCGCAGCCCGTGCGACCGCTCGCTCGCCAGCGCGCGCACGCGAGACGCCGGCACGCCGCGCTCCGCCAGGATCGCCAGCGCCTCGCGCCCGACAGCCCCCGTCGCGCCGACGACCGCGATCAGCCCCTCGCGCAGCATGCCCCCTCCTCTTCCCTTTCCTCAGCCTCGGGGCGGGGCCTTGCAGGCCCCGTCTCCTCCTCTTCAAAGCCTACCTCCAGCGCTCCGACTCTCGACGCGCTCCGCGCGCCGATGGACGACACTTCGAACGCCAGCCCGCGCTCCAGCGCCCAGCGCACGGCCTTGTGCTGCACGATCGTGCCGTCCAGCCGCAGCGCCTGTTCCCACGGCAGGGTGGCGTAGCGTCGCGGGCGCGGCCCGGGCGCGGCCGGATCCCACTCGTAAAGCCCGTCGACGTCCTTCACCAGCCGGCACGCCGCACCGAGCCGATCCGCGAGGAAGAGCGCGGTCAGGTCCGACCCGCCGCGCCCGAGCAGCGTGGTGCGCCCCGCGGAGTCGCGCCCGACGAAGCCCGGCACGACGACCACGGGCACGCGGGCGAGCGCGCCCAGCACGGCCCGCTCGTCCAGCGAAACGGGCGAGGCATCCAGCGCATCATCGGTGGTTCGCAGCCCGATCGACGCCGCGTCGAGCGTCTCGACGCCCAGCCCGCGCTCGGCGAGCGCCAGGCCAAGCAGGGCCGCGCTCGTCAACTCGCCGGTCGCCAGCAGCAGGGCGACCGACGCCGGGTGCGGCCGATCGCCGTAGCGCCGCGACTGCGCCAGCAGGCGATCCGTCGTCCCCTCCAGCGCGGAGACGACCGCAACGACTCGCCACCCCTCGGCGACAAACCGCTCCGCCTCGGCGGCGGCGACGCGCACCGCCGACTCGTCGCGCAGCACCGACCCGCCGAACTTCAGCACGATCACCGGATCACGCACGGCGTCACCTCGCTCTCTTCCTCTCTTGCGGCACACCCGCCCGGCACGCCCCGGTGAGCCTCCGCGATCGCCCGCTCCAGGTCCGCGATCACGTCCTCCGGCTCTTCCAGCCCGACGCTGAGCCGGATCAGCCCGTCGGTGATGCCGACCGCGAGGCGCTGCTCGCGCGGCACGTCGGCGTGCGTCATCGTCACCGGGTGCGTGATGAGCGTCTCGACGCTGCCGAGGTGCTCGACGAGCGAGCAGAGGCGCACGCCGTTGAGCACGCGCACCGCCGCCTCCGTCCCCCCCGCGACCTCGAAACTCAGCAGCCCGCCGTGCAGCCCGCCGCGGTGCTGGCGCTCGGCGAGTTCGCGCTGCGGGAAGTCGTCCAGTCCCGGGTAGTTGACGGCCGCGACGTGCGGGTTGGCGCGGAGCGCGCGGGCGACCTTGAGCGCGTTCTCCGAGTGCTGTCGCAGTCGCAGCGGGAGCGTCTTGACGCCGCGGACGGTGAGCCACGCCTGGAACGCGGCCTGGATGCCGCCGGTGCACTTGCGGATGAAGCGCACCCGCTCCAGCAGCGCCTCGTCGCGCGACACCACCGACCCACCGATCGCCGTCGAGTGCCCCTCGATGTGCTTGGTCGTCGAGTAGACGCACACGTCCGCGCCGAGGTCCAGGGGCCGCTGGATGACGGGCGTGAGGAACGTGTTGTCCACCGCCAGCGGCACGCCCGCGCCGCGCGCGATCCGCGCCACCGCCGCGATGTCGGTCAGTTTCATGGTGGGGTTGGCGGGGCTTTCGATGAAGACGAGCCGGGTGTTCGGGCGCAGGGCGTGGCGCACGTTCTCGGGGTCCGACGAATCGACGAACGTGGATTCGACGCCCAGCCCGCTGAGCACCTGCCGGAAGAGCCGCACCGTACCGCCGTAGATCGCGTCGCCCAGCACGGCGTGGTCGCCCTGTCGCAGGAGCGCGAGGAAGAGGGCCGTCTCCGCCGCCAGCCCGGTGACGAAGCAGACCGCCGGCGGGGCGTCCTCGATCGCGCCGAGTTGGGCTTCGAGCGCGCTGACCGTCGGGTTCGAGACCCGCGAGTAGGCGTGCCCCTTGCTCAGGCCGACGGCCTCGTTGACGTAAGTCGTGCTCTGCACCAGCGGCGTGACGAGCGCGCCGGTCTCCGGGTCGGGGGCCAGTCCGCCGTGGATCGCCGTGGTGCAGGGGCCTGGGGTGGGGGCCGGCTCGTCGAAGGCGCCCGGCTCGTCGAAGGTGGAATGACACATGCCGCGAACTCCTCACGGCATCAATCGGGCCAACCTTGTGCGTGGGTGGACAGCGGACCGCGCTGCCCTTTTTGCCGACCCGCCCGAGGACGGTTCCGGCCGCATCGTTCCCCACGCGGGGGCTGGCCTCGGCACCGCGGCCGGCGTCACGCCGACTCGGTTGCCGCCCGGGCAGTTGGCTGACCCGGGACTCTTGATGCTGGAGGCGAGGATAACGGGTGCCGAGGCCAAGTCAAGAGCCGCGCAAGCGATCGCAAGCGTTAACCGCCTCAGTCGCGACCCGAGCCTCCGGCGTCCGGTCGATCGGCCTTCTGAGGGAGCGCAGGTGGGCCGGGGGGGCCAGCCGACGGAACGGGGTCGGGGTCGAGCCGGACCACGAGGTCGTCGAAATCGCGGTCTATCAATCGGACGATCTCATCGTTATGTGGCATACGCCCGGGATTCGATCGCGAGATGGCGTACCCCGGGGCGCGCACGCTGATGGAGTATCGTCCGGTCGGCAGCCCGTGCACCTCGAAGGTGCCGTCGCGTGCGATGGAAACCTGCTGCGAATCCCAGGCCGTAGCGCAAGACACCAGCAACCGCGAGATGCGCTCGGGCAGCTCGCCTCCGTCCGAGAGCACGACTCTGCCCTTGAGCGAGTGCCCCGGCCCCAGCCTCAGTTCCAACGACTCGATGACCTCGCCGTCACCGCCCACATCAAGAATCACCGGCTCGACCGCCCCCCTATCAGCCAGCATACTCATCGTGCCGTGAAGCACGTAGCGTTGGTTCGGCGGGACGTTGACGAACTCGAACCTGCCGTCCTCGCCCGTGCCGATCGTGAGCGCTCCGAGGAACGTGTTGGAGGAGCGGTCCAACTGGCAAAGGCCCACGCGAGAACCCGAGATCGGCGCTCCGGAGGCATCCACCAGACGACCTCGAACGACTGCGCCCTCGGTCATCACGATCTCGCACGATTCCCGGGCGACCGGCACCTCTGCGAGCCGTGTGGCGTGCGCTCTCGCCTCGACGCGGACCTGCACGCGCTTGAGAACTCTCGGGGCGTAGATCTCGAACCTTCCCTCGTCATCGCAGACGGCGATCGGGTCCGCGCCTTCCACGTGCGAACTCCCGTGCACGCGCGGCGCATCCGGGGTGGGATCCCAAATGAACATCCGC
>JAHCJE010000006.1 GCA_026128865.1 Phycisphaeraceae bacterium
TTCGTCTCCGCCAGCGTCCGGCGCAGGAAGTCGGCGACGGCGCGTTGGGCCTCGCGCGTGACCATCAGGTCGTTGTGGTCGACGCCGTCGAGAATGGCGACGGTGACGGGCACGCCGGCGGCGCGGGCGGAGTCGGCGATGCGCTCAGCGTGGTAGACGGGAACGATCTCGTCGGCGGTGCCGTGGATGACGAGGAGGGGGCGGTCGGCGAGAGCGGCGGCGGAGACTTCGGCGTCGAGGCCGTGGCGGACGAGGGCGCGGGCGAGGAGGCCCGTGTGGTCGGAGGCGACGCGCTGCCAGCGCGAGAAGGCGGCTGCGGAGACGACGGCGCGAGGCTCGGGTCGCTCGGCGGCGAGGGCGAGAGCGACGACCGCGCCGAGACTATTGCCGTAGACCGCGACCCGGCTGGGATCGATCTCCGGCCTGGCGAGAAGCGTGTCGAGAGCCGCGTGGGCATCGGCGAGGAGTCGGCGTCGGCGGAGGGGGCCGGGGTCGGATCGGCCGTAGGAGCGGTAATCGAAGAGGAGGACGGCGAATCCCTCCTGGGCGAGGAAGTCGCAGAAGACGAGGTGGTGCGAGACGTTGCCGGCGTTGCCGTGGACGTGGAGGACGGCGGGCGCGGGTGTGGCGTCTGGGGTGCGGCCTCGCGGGGGGATGAACCATCCGTGGAGGGTGAGGCCGTCGGCGGTGGTGAAGTTGACGTCCTGGACGCCGGGAGGCGTGGTGAAGGGGGAGCGGTCGGGATAGAAGAAGAGGCGCTCCATGCAGCCGGAGATGCCGACGCCGAGGGCGATGGCCGCGAAGACGAGGAGGAGGCCGTTGCGGACGGCGGCGCGGCGTCGGCGGGGCGCCGGCGTCATCTGGCGTACTCGATGGCCCTGGTCTCTCGGAGGACGGTGACCTTGATCTCACCTGGGAAGGTCATCTCCTCGCTGACGCGCTTGGCGATTTCGTGGGCGATGAGGAAGGCCTCGTCGTCGCTGATGCGGGCGGCGTCGATCATGACGCGGACTTCGCGGCCGGCCTGGATGGCGTAGGCCTCGGTGACGCCCTTGTAGCCGAGGGCGATGTCCTGGAGATCGTTGAGGCGCTGGACGTAGCGCTCGAGGCTCTCGCGGCGTGCGCCCGGGCGAGCGCTGGAGACGGCGTCCGCGGCCATGACGATGGGGGTGTAGAAGGTGGTGGCGGGGATGTCGGCGTGGTGCCCGCCGATGGCATTGAGGACGGCCTCGTCCTTCTCGCCGTGCTGGCGGGCGAACTCCATGCCGATCTTGGGGTGCCCGCCCTCCATCTCGTGGTCCATGGCCTTGCCGATGTCGTGGAGGAACCCGCACCGGCGTGCGAGGCGGCCGTCGAGGCCGAGTTGCTCGGCGATGATCTGGCAGAGGAAGGCGACTTCGACGGAGTGTCGGAGGACGTTCTGGCCGTAACTGGTGCGGTAGTGGAGGCGGCCCATGGCCTCGACGATCTTGGGATGAAGGCCGCGGAGGTTGACTTCGAGGGCGGTTTCGCGGCCGATCTTGACGATGCGTTCCTCGACCTCGGACTTGACCTTCTCGACGACTTCCTCGATGCGGGTGGGGTGCATTCGGCCGTCGGCGATGAGGCGTTCGAGCGACTCGACGGCGATTGCCTGACGAACCTTGTCGAAGCAGGAGACGACGATGACACCTGGGGTGTCGTCCACGATGATGTCCACGCCCGTGGCACGCTCGATGGCGCGGATGTTGCGTCCTTCGCGGCCGATGATGCGACCCTTCATGTCGTCGGAGGGGATCGCCACGGTGCGGACGGTGGAGTCGGAGGTGACCTCGTTGGCGTATCGCTGGATGGCGTTGAGGAGGATCTGGGTGGACTTGTTGCGGGCCTCCTCCTCGGCCTGCTCGGCGACCTTGCGGACGACCTTGGCGACCTCGTGACGGGAGTCCTGCTCGACGCGTTCGAGCACCTGGCGTTTGGCCTCCTCGCGGCTGAGTCCTGAGACTTCGTGGAGTCGCTGGCGCTGTTCGTCGATGAGGCGCTCGATCTCCTTCTCGCGTTCCTCGGCGTTGCGTTCTCGCTCGCGGGCGGCGTCGACCTGACGGCTGAGTTGCTGCTCCTTGAGGGCGAGGGTCTCTTCCTTGCGGTCGAGGAGATCCTCGCGCTTGGCGAGGCGTCGCTCCGCATCGCGGGTCTCGACGCGGGCGGCCTCGGTCTCGGCGTCGAGTTTCTCCTTCCGGGCGAGGGCGTCGCGTTCGGCTTCGAGTCGGATCTTCTCGGCGGCGGTTTTCGCCTCCAGTTCGGCCCGCTCGCGGAGGGCCGCGGCCTCCTGCTTGGCGCGAGCCAAGGCTCCCGTGGCGAGGACACGGCATAGAACGAATCCGCCGGCAGCACCGGCCACAAAGGCAGCGATCGCCCAAAGCACGACCCCGGCCATGGAACTCTGCGCAAGCGTCGTCGTGACGTCGTGCATGGGCCACCTTCCTGACGACCCCGCTCGGGCGCGGTTCCGCGACGGGCGACGGATGCGCCGCGTGCGTGGACGCCGCCGGAACCCCGCCGGGTTTTCCGGTGCGAGCGGAATCGTCAAGATGTCTGGAACGCCCCCACTGCCTTCAGTCCGCGGCCTCCGCCACGAGTGAGAAACAACGCGTGCGGCACTCACACAACCCGATCATCGCGCTGCACCCTCTGAATAGCATCCCCGGCGTCCTTCCGGCCCGGGCGACGGGGAACCGTCGCGCCAGAGCCGTTCTTGTCGATCGTCGCACCGCCCACCCCGTCGGTCGCGGGTCGGTCGGTTCTTTCATCCTCAAAGCGGCCGGCATCGTCCCGGCCTCAACCTGATCTTAGCAGGGCGGGGGTGTCCGGGTTTCCGGGCGGCCGGTGAATCCGCCGGATTCGTTCCGAAACGGCCCGTGGACCGTCGCGGTCGGTCGGCCGATAGACTCGGTACCCGCTGGGACGGAGTCGAAGCCCGCTTCCCGCGATCAGACTGCGAACGAGAGAACCCCCATGAACCGACCCCCCCGTTTCGTCGCCCGCACGCTTCTGCTCGGCCTGGCGGCCGTTGTCGCTGTCACCGCGCTGGGCGGGTGCAAGGCCCCGAAGTCCAAGCGGATCGCGATCGCCGGGCCGGCCGTGGCGGCTGGTGCTGCGGTCGGGCTGGACGTGCAGAACCAGAACGGCGGGGTCAAGGTGGTGGTCACCTCATGGCGGCCGGAGCCTGTGGTGGTCGCCCGGACGCGAACGGGCGGGCGAGTCGCCACCGAGGGCGAGAACGCGCAGGCGTGGATCGCGGCGGAGTCGGTGGACCAGGACGGCCGGAGCGTGCTCCGCGTGCTGGCGTCGCCCGCGGAGGGGGGCGCTGGGGAGCCGGTGGACCTGGTGATCTTCGTGCCGCGTTGCGACGGCCTGACGGTGCGCAACGCGGGCGGACCGGTGGAGGTTATCGGGGTCGCGGGGGCGGTGGACGTGGAGAGCGGGGGCGCGGGGAGGCCCGGCGGGTGGATTCGGGTGCGATCGGACCACCCGGTGGCCGCGCCGGTTCGGCTCATCACGGATGAGGGGACGATCGTGTGCGTGGTGACGCCGGATTCGGCGGGAAGGATCAGCATGAACGCGCCGCACGGCTCGGCGAAGATCTTCGCGCCGGAGACGGTGCTGTTGGGGGCGCAGGTTTCGCAAACGGCGATCTCGGCGACGCTGAACGGCGGCTCGAACGACATCGTGCTGCACACGGCGAGCGGGGATGCGCAGTTGATCGTGCGTGAGAGGCCCGAGAGTTACCTGACGCCGCGATTCAAGCCGTAGACCGGGGGCCGTCGGACAGTGAACCTTGGACAGTTGAGCGCGGACATCAGCGGACGCGGCGTTCGGGCATGTCCACTGTCAACTGTTGTTCACGCGGCGGCTCTGCGGGCGCCCGCGAGGATCGCGGCAACACAGCGGCCCACCTGTTCGACCACGAACTCCCGGTGCCCGGCGTTGAAGCCGAACTCGAAGGCGACGCCGGCGTGAATGCAGCCCGTGCTGTCGGTGTGGCAGTGGGCGACGCGTCCGGTCATGGCGATAGGGGCGGGGACGTGAGGGCGCAGATCGACCCGCATCCAAAGGTAGTGAGAGAGGTGCAGCGTCTGCGCGTTTTCAGGCTCGACCAAGAGGCCGAGGCCGCCGCCCGAGACGTTCAGCAAGCGGGCCGTGAAGCCGGGTCCGACCTCGGGGAGGAGGATGTCCTCGGGTGTGAGGCCCCCATCCCCGGACGTCGCAGATGCAGACCGCAGGACATGGTCGCGGTTCGCAATCTCTGCCGGAGCGACGGTCATGGGGTCCATGAGCGGCCAGCACTCCAGACGCGGCAGAGACAACTCCGCCGTTGAGATACGGAAGAAACTGCGTCGCTGGCAGCGCTCGACTCTGGTGGGGAGCGCAAGCCTGAGACCGCCGCGGGGTTCGTCTCCGAGGGTCCGTGAGTGGAACATCCATCGGTTCTGCCCGATGGAGAACGCACCGATCAGGTCAAGGCCCGCATCCAGGCGGATGACACGACCCGCCGCTGCTGGCTGCTCGACGAGCATGTGGTCGTCGCGGATGTCCAGGAGCCGGACGCGCCAGACGAGGTCCGCGCCGCTCACGCCCCGCAGGGGGGAGTCTGCCGCGCCGCGAGCGAGGGTGACTTCGAGCGCGCCGCCTCGCTGGCGCACCTGCTCGATGCTGTCACGCCAGCGTTCGGTTCGAGACCTGTTGGGCGGCACGGAAAACCTCGCTCAAGTCCGAGAGCCGGAAAGGGCATCGACCGCCCCGGCCCGCTGCTTGAGCGTGGTTGTCGAGTATCGAGCAGGCACCGGTCAGGAAGCGGGTGTCCCGGGACGAGAACCCGGATAACCTGCCTTGGACCCAGAGAGGATCGCCAGGCGGTCGCGAAGCCGCGCGAGATCTCTCTCTGCCCTTTCGATCTCGTCCGGCGTCAATCTCCTGCCTCCGAAGCGAGCGATGTAGAACGCGCGCGCGATGGCTTGCAGTCCCTCAGATAGCCCAAGGTCCACTCTCGCCAGTTCCCGAGCGTGCAACTCCGGCGGACGGTGGTCGGGCTTGCCCACCCCCGAGGCTCGGAGCAGGCCGAGAGCATCGGTGTAAAAAACGGCCTCCTGCACGCGTGCCCGCACATCTGGATCGTCGATCGTCGCACGATTTCGCGCTCGGAGCGCCCGCGCTGCCCGGATTCGTCGGAAGATCGCGACCACCCCTAGCCCGCCAGCGAGAACGACTGACGAAGCGACGAGTGCGTTGCCCAGAACCACCCCCCACCACCTCCAGTCGGGAAGCTCGAAGTCTCCTGCAACGCCCGGAAACTCCCGCGCGGGAGCGTCGGCATCCGAGCGAACCCAGGAGAAGAGCGACGCACGCGCCGACCTGTCAAATCCGACGAAGGAGTTGATCCACGCGTACTCGACCGCGTCGAGCGCCCGGGTCAGGCGCGCGAGCAGCCCGGGACGAGGCGCGTGAAGACGACGGAGATCGGCCGGGGCTGTCGGATCATGCACTCGCCAGTAGCCGGGACCTTCCTCAACCTCGACCCAGGCGTGTGCATTGCTCTCACGCACGATGTAGTGCCCGGTCGCCTGGCTGAACTCGACGGCGACATAGCCGGTGATGACGCGAGCGTCGATGCCCACACTCCGACACATCGCGGCCATGGCTGATGCGAAGTGCTCGCAGTGACCCGCCCGAGACTCGTGCAGGAAGTAGTCGATCGGATCCCGTCCGGCCGGCGCCGGGGGCGAGTCGAGTGTGTAGGAGTAGCCGTTGCGGAGTTCGGTCCGCAACGCGACCGCCGCTTCGCGCATCCGGTCCAGCGGGCATAACCCCAACTCGTCCAGCGTGATACCCGCCTCGCGGAGAATCTCCTCCGCTCTCTCACGCACGCCCGCGACCGGGAACGACGGCCTGTCGAGCCGACGCCAGAACCTGCCGCGCGGTAGTCTCGGCTCGCCGCACTCGACCTCATAGCGGAACTTCCCGCCTTGTCCCTCACGCAAGATGACGCCCGTGAGTGGATTGTGCCGCTCCTGGCCCCCATCGAGGAAGGTCACTGTCAAGGGCCGCCAGACCGTGAACAGGTGGCTCTGGCCGGACGGCGCGTTGCGCAGCGTGATGCTGAGACGAAGTTCACGCTCTGCGCCACCCCCCCCCAGTTCCGAACGCGCACCCGCAGGGAGCGCCCCCCCCTGCTCCGGCTGTGTGCCCGCCTGCCCGCCGACGATCCACGCGCGGCCGGTGTAGGTGTCGAGCGCCGCCCCCCGCAGGTAATACACCTCTCCCTCGCCGCCGACTCTCACGCCGCGCTGCATGTCATGCACCGTCAAGTCCAAGACCGGGGTCTGCGATTCGGAGATGATCCCTCCCAGCCCGACGTCAACCGTGCTCGAGAAACCCGTGACTCGACCGACCCCCGCGTTGCCCCACCGGCCGAAGCGGTCCATGCCCAGTCCCCGCGGCATCAGCACGAACACCCCTGCGCTCAGGAGGAGCGTGCCGCATGTCACCACCGCGGTCAGTCGCCGAAGGTCGCGATGCCACCAGCGGCCGGCGACCAACGCGACGTCCGCGCCGTCGCCTCCGGCCTGCGCGCTCTGCCGTCGCAGATGCACGACCCGCTCGCGTGCCGCGGCGATCTGATGCCGCATCACCGCGGCCGCGAGGATCGGCATCATGACAAGGAGGAGCAGGCCCGTCGCCAGGCTGTTGCTCGTCAGCGCAGCACCGAACGCGAGAAAGACACTCAGCGAAAGGAGCTGAGCCTCGTCGCGTGGACCGCGCCGGTCCAGCATCTTGATCAGCAACACCCACAGCAAAAACCTGGCAAACTCGTCCACCCCGAGCGATCCCCCGAACGACAGACGGACCGCGTCCAGAATCGCCGCAAGTACCAGCACGTTCACCACCCAGCGGGGTGGCATCCTTCCTCCAGGCCCGCCCGTAATCCACGTTGTCAGGAGCACGCACACCCCGACGAACACGGCGCGCACGGCGTCCCCCGATGCAGTGCCCCAGGCCGCGATCGCGAGAAGCAATACCGCCACGTTCAGTGCGTACCCCGGTCGGCGGGTCACGGCCGTGCCTCCGGCGACAGCGTCCCCGCCGCATGGAACGACCACACCCCCGGCGCATCTGCACTCAACCGAAGGGCGTCTCCCGGCGTCCATGTCCGCCTGTCTGCCCGCTCCGAGATGACGACGAAGGCGTCGAGCCGTCGTGGAGGAGGCACCCGCCCAGACTCCTGAGGACGTGTCGCTCTCGGCGCGTCGAACAAGGCAAGCTCGGTCAGGATCGCACGCAACGCTAACCGTCCTGACCTCGCGGCAAGGCGTGTGCCTTCCCCGATGGACAGGCCGACGGCATATCCCTCCTCGAACGCTGCCTTTGCGACGCCGGCGGCCAGACTCACCGCCTCCTCGCGCTGAGCGTCCATGCGATCACCAGCCGGACGTTCGTCCGGAATGTCGAGCACGACCCACAGGCGACGGGGAGCGGGGCGCGACGTCTGACGGACGACGAGCTGACCGGTCCGGGCAGAGGCCCGCCAAGCAATAAGTCGGTGGCTGTCACCAGGCGTGTATTCGCGCAGGCCGTAGAACTCCCCACCCAGCCCGGCTGAGCGGAGGGCCGCCGCGCTGCCGTCTCCCTGAGGACCGAGCATCCGCAACAAGCCGGAGCGGAGCGGGGCGAGGCGTGGATGGACGATCGCACCCTGCTCCTGCTCGAACGTCACGCTCTTGCGGGTCAGGCCGAAAGGGAACGTGCTCGACACCGTAATGCGTGAGAAGATCGCCTCACCTCGCCGCGTCGGCCGGACGACCGCTTCGGCATGCACGGTCTGGCGCGGCCCGACGTGGGCAACGAATGCCGCAGGCTGTGGCATGTACGCGGTCCACGACGGCAGAGGGCGTCCTCGTCTTGCGTTCGGCGACTCCGTGATCGTCAATGCACATGCGGGGACGAACCGGTTGCGGTTGTGCACCCTGTACCGCACAACCAACGCTCCACCGACTGCGCTCTCCGGTATCGCCTCTCGCTCAACTTGCACGCCCATGAGCGCAGAACCGGAGACGAAGCCTGACAAGATCAGCCCGGCCACCGCAACACCGAAGAGCCAGAAAAGCAGGTTGTTCTGGCTATTGAGCGCGCCGACGGCAGTGAAGACAGCAACCGCGGCGTAGATGACCCCCGGCAGGTGCAGGTGGTACCTGCGGCGCGCGATCCGCGGACGCCCGGCATCGTTGACGGGTGCGCTCACGGCCGGCGCCTCAGTCCGCCCCACCGGAACCATCGAAGTTGAGTTCCGCCACGGTCGGAAGATCCTTGATCGAAGCGAGTCCGAAAGCGTCGAGGAACTGTCGGCTGGTGCCGTACAGCATCGGGCGCCCTAACTCCTCCGCCCTCCCGGTGATGGCGATGAGACGGCGTTCGAGGAGGGTGCGAAGGACTTCGCCGCACGCAACGCCGCGGATGGCCTCAACCTCGGCGCGGGTCACAGGCTGGCGGTAAGCGATGACCGCGAGTGTTTCGAGAGCGGCGCGGCTCAAGCGCGAGGATGCACGCGACCCGTGAAATCGGGAGACGACGCCGGCATGCCGCGGCAGCGTCATCAATCGGTAACCCCCAGCGACCGACTCGATACGGAAGGCGCGACCGCTGCGTTCGTACTCCGCATTGAGCGCCTCGACGCCCGACCGGATGACCCCCTCGGAACGCAACGCCTCTCTCGCGCCTGCGCCATCGGGGACTACCCCCAACACCTCGGCAAGACGACTCGCCGGTACGGGCCGATCCACGCTCAGCAGCACCGCTTCGAGGGGCGCGGTCAAGGCCTCGGCAACCTCGGCAGGCACAACGGTCGCGGGGTTCCCCGCCTCGTGTTCGACGGCTTTCGGCATCCCCCAATCGTATCACGTTGCCCCTCTCGCCGTCCGAGAATGTCGCAATCCCCCGATCCATCCACCCCGGAGTCGATGGCAGAGAATGAGGGCTCAAGCCTCTCTCCCCCGCTGTCGATGCTGCCCGCGGCAAGACCGGCCGACCATCCAGCCCATGCCCCGCGCCGACCGGCCCGAGATCCCCAGGGACACACGACCATGACACCCCAGACCATTCTGCTGGCCGACGATGAGGCCCATATCACCCACGTCGTCGGAATGAAACTGAGGGCGGCTGGGTACGCGACGGTGGTCGCCCGTGATGGTGAAGAGGCTCTGACACTCGCGCTCCAGCACCGCCCGAACCTCGTCATCACCGATCTTCAGATGCCGTACATGAGCGGGATCGAACTAGCGACTCGCTTGCGATCAGACGAGCGTACGTGCGAGACCCCGGTGCTGATGCTGACGGCACGAGGGTACGTACTTGACCAGAACGAACTGAGCGCGACGAACATTCGCGCGGTCCTCAGCAAGCCCTTCAGCGCTCGGGACATCCTGAGGCGCGTCGAGGAAGTTCTTGGGCCGGCAGGTGCGTCTGACTCGTCGAACCTTCGGAAGGTCGCATGAACTACGCGCTTCCCGCCGAGCCGAACGATGCTCCGCAAACGACGTTGCGTGAGCGATGCAGGGCGCTCGGGCTGCCGGTGTGGCGGCTCGACACGTCCGGGGTCGTGATCGATGACGCCAACCAGCCCGGGCTTGCCGGCGTGTGGCTTCGGAGCAGCGCGATGTGTCGCATGCTCGCGGACGCTGTGCGCCGCTGGAACGGTCAGGAGACGCCGGATCGGCTGGAACTGTTCAGCGGCTGCCACGTCGTGCCATGCGTGGAGACGATCAGGGGACGGCGGCGGGGGTACACGGCGTTCATGTTCCTTACGCCGGACGCGCTGAGGGCGCCGGAGTTCGAGGCGGTGTGCGCCGCATCGCAGGCTGACAAGGCTGCAGCTCGGAGCGCGGTCGGTCGGCTGGCGAACTTCTCCGCGGCCGAGATCGACCGGACAGCGCCCATGCTCGACTGGATGCTGAACGACCTGAACCGGCATCACGAGAGCGAGCGGACGATCGGCGGGTTCACACGCCACCTGACCGACGCCTACGAGCATATCGAGCTTCTGTACACCCTCGGGAACTCGATGCGCGACCTGCAGGATCCGGAGCGATTCATCAGGCTTGCCGTCGAGCAGTTGCAGCAGACAACCGAGTTCGGCTGGGCGGCTGTTCGGACGCTTCCCGGGACGCGCCTTCCTGACACCGTCGCGGACTCGCTGTTCATCGCTGGAAAGCCGGGATGCGATCCTCGGGCATTCCGTGAGATGATCGACGCCTTCGTCGAGACCTTACCGTCCGACGCCGAGCCGCACATCGCGAGTTCGATCTCCGGCAGACCGCTGTCGTGCGGCGCGCAGGTCGTTGTGCAGCCGATCACGGGTGGATCACGGCGCGCAGCGGTGCTGTTCACCGGCGACAAGGGTGGGGACGACCCACAGGTGAGCAGTTACGACACGCAGCTGATCGCGACGGCATCGGCGTTTCTGGGCACGTTCTTCGAGAATGTCACGCTGTGGCACGAGCAGAACGCGCTCTTCCTCGGCTCACTGCAGGCGATGACGGCGGCGATCGACGCGAAGGACAGGTATACCTGCGGCCACTCGGAGCGAGTGGCGCACCTCGCGACGGAGTTGTCGCGTCTCGTCGGCTTCGATCCGCACCAGGCGGAGCGGGTTCACATCACCGGGCTGGTGCATGACGTGGGCAAGATCGGGGTGCCCGAGGCGGTGTTGTGCAAGGAGGGTCGGCTCACCGACGCGGAGTTCGCCCTGATCCGACAGCACCCGGTCATCGGCTACGACATCCTCAAGGGCATCCCGCAACTGGAGGATGTGCTGCCGGGCGTTCTGTCGCACCACGAACGCTGGGACGGCCGGGGGTATCCGCACGGGCTGAAGGGAGAATCGATCCCCCTCGTCGCGCGGATCATGGCCCTCGCGGACACCTTCGACGCGATGAGCTCGAACCGTTCGTACAGGCCGGCGATGCCGCGCGAGCGCGTGTTCGAGGAGATCCGACGGTGCGCGGGGACGCAGTTCGATCCCGAGTTGGCGCCGCTCTTCCTGGCACTGGATTTCTCGGAGTTCGACCGGCTCGTCGCCCAGCACGAAACGGCGTCGCGTTCGGTCGCGGCGACTCGCGCAGCGGCGTAAGGCGGTTCGGACGTAGCTTGACTGACGACGCGACATCGAGAGTGATGTGCCGTTGTTACCGTTCCGAAGTTCGGCCGAGCGCATCGATCAGAGATCGGGCAACGTCTTCGGTTGAAGAAGGCAGTTCAACGACGGACACGATCGACCTCTGTCGTCCGAGCAGCACGACGGCGCCCGGAGCAGACGGCGCAATTCGATCCAGCGTCTGTCGCTGCCCTGGCGACCAGAGCACGTGTTCAGCCGGATCGGGAACGACCGAGAGCCAACGGCCTTGGAACGAGACGAACCGCTCGACAGACCCCGCACCCGCTTCGAACAGGACGACAACGAACGTCTCTACGCGCAGCCCTCCCGACGCGCCGCCGGCACGGGGCAGGCGGATCGACCGACGCGTCAACTCGCGGCGGAACTCAACAACCCCGTTCACACCGGTTCGCGCGGCGTCGATCGCCGCATCCTGTCCGTCGGCACCCCATAACGCATCCGAGGGATCGCGAACGAACACGAGGGCCGTGTACGGTGCATCAAAGGCGGGTCTCACTTCGGCCGCGCCGGCGTACATGGACACGGAGGGCATTCGATCCCCCACGCCGAGAGTCCTGCCGAGCGCAGAGAGGCCGGACAGCGAGGCAATGAGTCTGCGACCTCGCGTGTCAACGCGCCATGCCGTCGGCACGCCGGGTTCGAGAGGCTCGAATGTGACTTCGAGGCTCGCGATGCCGTCGGCGGTGGGCAGCTCGGCGGAGAACGCACAGACGCGACCGCGAGCGAGTTCGAGCGTGGCGCGGCCCATCGGCGTACGCCCGATCAACCGCACCGTTGCTCTACCCTGATTGCGGCCGACGACCGCAGCCTCCCACTCGACCTGATCGGTGTAAGCGGTCAGGGCGAGAGGCGAGGCCAGGTCGTCGAGTGCGAGGGCGATCTGCGGCAATGGCAGGGCGGGAAGGCGTGCGGCAACTGCAGCGGAGTCCACACGATCGGGACCGGACCATGCAACAGCGGTCGTTGGGTCGCCGGGATGTACGGCCGCACCGCTGCCAGCCTCAAACCACGCGGCAAGAGCTGCTGACTCAATGGACACCATGCCACCAGAAGGAGCATACACCCGGAGAACCAGCCGTTCGGACCTGGAGGCGCCATCCGGCAGCGTGAGCGTGACGACCGCACGATCGGCGATCGGAGTCGTACGATGGACCACCAGCGCGTGTGCGTAGGCAAGCGCGCCGATGGGACCCGAGGATGCGGCCGGGGATAGGGCGGCGGCGAGTTCGACGAACCAGCCCAGAATGAAAGCGAGGAGACTCATCGAACCACCGTCCCCCGCAGGGCATCCCGCAGATCGAGGATGCGTCGCCCGATGCCTGGCACAACGGCGTTCGGAGCAATCTCGGCAAGCGGTTCGAGGACGAACGAACGTTCGTGGAGGCGCGGGTGAGGGAGCGTGAGACGCGGCCCGGTCTCGACGCGCGAGCCGAAGAGGAGGAGATCGAGGTCGATCACACGCGGCCCCCAACGTACCGCGGCGGCGCGATCACGGCCCATCGAGCGTTCGATCGAGAGGAGCGAGTCGAGCAGGTCGAGCGGCGCGAGCGAGGTTTCCAGGACGACGGCAGAGTTCAGGAACGCACCTTGAAGGATCGGCCCCATGGGGTCGGTCTCGTGGATCGAGGAGCACGCAAGCAGCCGCGTGCTCGGAAGCGACGCCATCGCCGAGACGGCGCGCTCAATGGCGGCGAGACGGTCGCCGAGGTTCGATCCGATGCCGACGCATGCTCGTTCGCACTCCGCCTTGCCGAGTTGCAGCGCCCTGGAGGCCGTCATGATGAATCGAAGGCGCGGGCGGGACGGAAGGCGAGCGTGTGTGCCCTACTCTTCCTCGGGTTCGAGCTCCTTCATACGGTGCTGCATATGCGCCTTGAGCCGGGCGAGGATGGAGGAGTGCATCTGGCTGACGCGGGACTCGGAGAGATCGAGTGTTGCGCCAATCTCCTTCATCGTCAGCCCCTCGTAGTAGTAGAGCGTGACGATGAGCTGCTCTGCCCGCGAGAGGCCCTTAGTGACAAGATCCTTGAGGTCACGCCGCTGGATCGCCCGGAAGGGGTTGACCTGCGTGTCATCACGGATCACGTCGATCTCGCGCACGTCGCGTGTGCCGTCGGTGGTGAAGGCCTTGCGGTTGAGGCTGAACGTGCCGACCGCGCTGCCGTCACGCTGGTACTTCTCGAACTCCTCGGCGTCGAGGCCGAGGAACGCGGCGACGTCCTCATCGGTCGCGGTCTGTCCGGTGCGCATTTCGAGCTGCTGCCGTGCCTGCTCGATCTTGCCGGTGCGGTGGCGGACGAGTCGGGGCACCCAGTCCATGTTGCGGAGTTCGTCGAGGATGGCGCCACGGATGCGCGGGGCGCAGTAGGTCTCGAACTTGACCTTGCGTTCGAGGTCGAAGGCGTCGATGGCGTCCATCAGGCCGAAAAGCCCCGCGGACATGAGATCTTCGAGGTCTACCTCGTCGGGAAGGCGGGTGTAGATGCGCTCGGCGTTGTAACGCACAAGCGGGAGATACTTCTCCATGAGGTAGTTGCGGAGGGAATCGGATCGCGTCGCCTGGTACTCACGCCAAACCTCCTCCCCCTTCATCGCGTCGTAAGGCGACGGCGAGTTGGAGGCTTCGGCGTGGCGGGCGCTCCTGCGAGCGGCGATGCGACTTCCAGCGAGCGATGCGTGTGCAGCGGCCATCGGTCCTCTCCTTGACCCTCGGCGTGCCGGTCGGCGTACTTGCCGGCGGGCGTGTCGCGGTCGATCCATGACCCGACAAGCGGGGAGTATACAGACTTTTGCGGCCTGTCAAGCCGCGTCCTCCTCGCTGTGGAAGTCATGCTGTCTCCGCCTCCGCGCGGGGCGACACACGCCCCGAACCGTTTGGATCGGCGTTCGTGCGTTGGTAGGTATCCGCGTGCTCAGCGACGACGCGAGCGGCAACGGCGGCGAGCACGCAGCCGACGGCGTACATGACGAACATGGCGACGAGCGCACGTCCGACGACCGAACCCGCATCGCCCCCGGCCGACGCTCCCGCCACGATCGCCACGGCAAAGCCCGCGAACGAGCAGCAGGGGGCGACGGCATTGATCGGGCGTGCGTTCATGAGACGAGCAGATCGAATACCGGACGCGACCTCGCGAGCGCGCAGCCATCCCGGTAGGTGCTTTATCGTCCGCGTGAAGGCAAGCGATCAGTTCGGACCGGCGCAAAGATTCGCGGATCGGTTGTCGCAATCCGCGTGCGCGGCACGAACAGAACGACACGCACAACCCCCCCCCTTGCGGATCGACACTACCCCTTGCGGTGTGAGGAGGCAGCCAACCCAAGGGAGGCCACAACTGAAGTTGACAAATGCCGAACATCTCGGCTCGCCCTTGAGCGCGGCCACCGGATCGAGTGTGGGACGCGGCGACGCACCGCGGCTGAAACGCGCGAGTCCTGCGCGATCCGGCCGAGCATCGGGACTTCAAATCCAAGGAATCTCCCCATGCACGAGGACAACCGCGCATGAACCGCGCTCGCTTCGGCGTCGGATCGCGCCTGATTGACGACCAGGCCGAGGCGGGGAAGAGCGGAGCCTCGCTCGCGTGAGACGAGGTGGAGGCACTTGATCAGGCCGTAGGCGTCGGCGATCGAGGTCGGCTCGGGCGTCGCGACGACGATGGCGAGCGAGGCGGCGAGCATGAAGGTCGTCACGTCGCGGCCGATGCCCGCGCCGGTGTCGATGACGATGAGGTCGCTGACGGCTTCGAGTTCGGCGAGTCCGGCGACGAGTGCTGCACGGCGTGGCGCGTCGAGGTCGGCGACACGGGCGACGCCGACCGCGCCGGGGACGAGCAGGAAGCCGCCCGGCGCGTCCACCGCGACATCCCGCATGGAGAGCCGCGCGGGCGCGTCGTGGCCGACGAGGAGGGCGTCGAGGCGTCGGTGCGGGCTGAGGCCGCAGAGCACGTCGGCGTTCGCCATGCCGAGGTCGGCGTCGAGGAGTGTGGCGCGTCGTCCGGAGCGGGCGAGGGCGATGCAGAGGTTGACGGCGAGGTTGGTCTTGCCGACCCCCCCCTTGCCGGAGCCGATGGCGAGGATGGGGATGCCGGGCTGTGCGGCGTGGGCGGCGCGGGTTCGAGGGGGTGCATCGCGCTGGCCGGCGAGGGCCTCGACGAGGTCGCGCAGGCGGGTGGCCTGGTCGGCCGGGCGAGCGAGAGCGGGTCCGGCGAGCATGGTCGTCACGCGACGGCCCCCGCGAGCGCGGTTGTGGCGCGGCCTTCGAGGACGAGCCGGGCGAGCGTGGTGCCTTGGGCGGCCTCGACGTCGTCCGGGACTTCCTGGCCCGTGGTGAGGTAACTGAGGGGGAGGCCGAGGCGTGCGACGGCGTTGAAGGCGGGGCCGAAGACCTCGGCTTCATCCACCTTGCTCAGGATGAGGCGGTCGGGGGCGAGGGGGGCGAAGCGTTCGGCGGCCCGCATCATGACCGGCTCGGCGGCGGCGGCGGAGAGCACGAGGTGGGTCTCGTCGGGCGCGGCGGCGCGGACGAACTCGGCGAGTTCGCGGAGACGGCCCTCGTCGCGCGGGGAACGGCCGGCGGTGTCGATGAAGACGGCGTCGTGGTCGCGGAAGGCCTCGCGGGCGGCGTGCATCTCGCGCGGGGTGAGCGCGACGCGCATGGGCAGGCCGACGATCTCGGCGTAGGTGCGGAGTTGCTCGACGGCGGCGATGCGGTAGGTGTCGCTGGTGATGAGGGCGGCGCGGAGGCCGTGGCGGAGTTTGGCGGCGGCGGCGAGTTTGGCGATGGTGGTGGTCTTGCCGACGCCGGTGGGGCCGACGAGGGCGATGGCGCGGCAGGCGCCGGCGGTGGCTTGCGCCGGGATCGGGGGCGCGACGGGAACGAGGGCGGCGATCTCGTCGGCGAGCGCGTCGCGGACTCGTTCTCCGTCGTGGAGGGCGGAGGCGGGGAGGCGGTCGCGGACGGCCGCGATGAGGCGGTCGGCGAGTTCGGCGGCGACCTGCTCGTCGGTGAGGCGGAGGTAGAGGTCAGCAAGGGCGTCGGGCATCGCCCCGTTGGCGTGGGCCCCGACGCCGCGCCCCGTGGCGTGGAGCACGTGGCCGAGAAGGCGCTTGATGGAGGCGAGTTCGTGCTCGATCGCAGCGCGACCGGATTCGTTGGCGGGGGCGATGGCGGCCCTTGTCGTGGGCACGCGGGGAGCGGGAGGGAGCGTGGGCTTGCGCGGCTCCGCGCGGGGAGCGGGCGCGGGTTCGGGCGCGGCGGATTGCGTCGCGCCGACGCCGGCCCAGTCTCGCACGGGGACGAACTCGTCTCTGACTGCGGCAGCGCGGGCGACGGGAGCCTGCTGGGGCGTCGGCCCGGGTGTCGGTGCAGCGCGGGCGGCGGCGCGGGGGGGCTGGCGTCCGCCCGGCCCGGGGCCTGAGTCCGCGTCGGCGGAGGCGGTGATCTCGACGATCGGTTTGGTCCCGACGCCGAGCACACCGCCGGCCTTGAAGGAGCGTGTGTGGAGGATGACGGCATCGGCGCCGAGGTCTCGCTTGACCTCTGCGAGGGCCGCCGCCATGGTGCTGCCGCGATAGGTCTTGAGTGTCATCATCGCCGTCCCTGGCTTGTCGAAGACTCGGGCAATCTACACGGTGTCGCTCGGTTCCGCCAGTGGCTCCTCTTCAGGCCGCGGTGACGGCGGGTTCGGGGTGCTTCGGTGGCGTGACAAGGGCGAGAGATTCGACTTCGAAGGGTGATGCGACTTCGTTGTACCCCAGGACCACGACGGCGGGGAGGTGGGGTTCGACGATCTGCCTGACGACGGCCCGCACCTGCGGCGATGCGACGACGACGGGGAGCCGGCCTGCCGCGGTGACTTTCTCGAGAGCACGGACGACTTGTCCGGCGATGGCGCCCGCGACACGGGCGGGCATGGTGACGCTGGTGCCGCCTGGGCCGCGGTCGATGTAGGCGGCGACCTGGTCTTCGAGCGAGGGGTCGAGGGTGACGCAGACGATGGTGCGTTTGCCGTCGGGTCCTGGGGCGGCGACCTGCTCGCAGATGGTGCGGCGCAGAGCGTTGCGGACGTACTCGGTGAGGACGTCGGGGTCCTGGGTCTTGGGCGCCCAGTCGCCGAGGGTTTCGAGGATGGTCTCGACGTCTCGGATGGGGACGCGCTCACGGAGGAGGTTCTGGAGGACCCTCTGGAGGTCGGCGGTCTTGACGACGCCGGGGACGGTTTCCTCGACGAGTTTGGGCGTGCGCTGGCGGAGGCCTTCGAGGAGGTTGTTGACTTCCTCGCGTGTGAGGAGGTCGGCGGCGTTGGCGCGCACGATCTCGGTGAGGTGCGTCGCGACGACGCTGGTGGGGTCGACGACGGTGTAGTTCATAGACTCGGCGCGGGCGCGCATGGCGGGGTCGATCCACCAGGCGTCGAGGCCGAAGGCGGGTTCCTTGGTCGGTTCGCCGTCGATGGGTCCTGAGGCGAGGCCGGAGTCCATGGCGAGGAGTCGCGCGGGGCGGACGTGGCCGCGTGCGGCCTCCGCGCCGCGGACCTTGATGCGGTACTCGGTGGGTTCGAGTTGCATGTTGTCGCGGATTCGGACCGGCGGCATGACGAAGCCGGCCTCGGCGGCCATCTGTCGTCGGATGGCGTGGATGCGGCCGAGGAGGTCGCCGCCCTGCTGGGTGTCGACGAGCGAGACGAGGGCGTATCCGATTTCGAGTTCGAGGACGTCGACTTTGAGGAGCGCCTCGATGGGAGGCGGCTCCGGGGCGGCCGTGGCGTGCTCGGCGTGTTCCCTGGCGGTCTCGGCGCGGGAGGACCGCGTCATCGCCCAGGCGAGCGCTCCGAGTCCGGCGGCGGTGACGAGCAGGGGGATGGTGGGGAGCGGGCTGAAGGCGAGGAGTGCGAGGAAGGCGGCGGTGATGACGAGGCCGCGGGGCTGGCTGGTGAGTTGTCCGGTGAGTTCGTCGCCGAGTTGCTGCTTTGAGCCGGAGCGGGTGACGATGAGTGCGGCGGCGATGGAGACGATGAAGGAGGGGATCTGGCTTGTGAGTCCGTCGCCGATGGTGAGTTTGGTGAAGACCTCGGCGGACTGCGCGGCGGGCCATCCGCGCTCGACGGTGCCGACGGCGAAGCCGCCGATGATGTTGACGGCGGTGATGATGATGCCGGCGATGGCGTCGCCCCGGACGAACTTGCTGGCGCCGTCCATGGCGCCGAAGAAGTCGGCCTCGCGGGAGATGTCCTCGCGGCGTCGTCGGGCCTCGGTCTCGTTGATGAGTCCCGCGTTGAGGTCGGAGTCGATCGCCATCTGCTTGCCGGGCATGGCGTCGAGCGTGAATCTGGCGGCGACCTCGCTGATGCGGGTCGCGCCCTTGGTGACAACGACGAACTGCACGATGATGAGGATGAGGAAGATGACGACGCCGACGAAGAGGGAGTCGCCGGCGACGAACTCGCCGAACGCGCTGATGACCTGTCCGGCGACGCCGATGGCCTCTTCGGGGCTGCCGGCGTCGGCGGTGAGGATGAGGCGCGTCGAGGCGATGTTCAGCACGAGACGGAACATGGTGGTGGCGAGGAGGAGGGAGGGGAAGACGCTGAACTCGAGCGGGCGGCCCATCGAGATCGTGGTGAGGAGCACGATCACCGAGAGGGAGATGTTGAGCGAGATGAGAAGGTCGAGCGCGGGCGGTGGGAGCGGGACCAGGATGACCACCATCAGCATGACGAAGGCGATGGGGACGATGAGGCCGCGGTGCTTGGCGAGCGCGAGCAGCCACGGCGGCAGTCCGCTGGCGTTGGTCGGGCCGGGTTGTGGCTGGTTCGCGGGTGACATTGGTCAGTGTTCGGTCAGCGTCCTGCTCTGGCGGCGCGTCGGCGGCCGCGTGCGGGGCCGCGCTTCGACGCGTTGTGCGCTGCGCGGCCTTCGAGGCGGTAGACGTAGGCGAGGATTTCGGCGACGGCCTCGTAGAGGTGCGGCGGGATTTCGCGGCCGACTTCGACGCCGTAGTAGATGGCGCGCGCGAGGGGCGGGCGTTCGACGATGGGGACGGCGTGCGCGACGGCGACGTGGCGGATTCGGACGGCCATGTAGTCCGCGCCCTTGGCGATGAGGCGCGGCGCGCCCATGGACTCGGCGTCGTACTTGAGGGCGACGGCGAAGTGCGTGGGGTTCGTGACGACCACGTCGGCGTCGGGGACGGCGGCCTGGATGCGCTGCATGGCGATGTCGCGCATGAGGCGCATGCGGCGGCCCTTCATCTGGGGGTCGCCCTCCATGCTGCGGCGTTCGTCCTTGACTTCCTGCTTCGTCATGCGCAGGTCCTGCGAGTGCTGCCACTTCTGGTACATGAAGTCGATGACGCCGAGGACGAGCAGGAGGAAGACAAGCCAGAGGGCGAGTTCCGCAGCGGCGCGGGCGATGAGGAGCATGCCCGGCACTGGTTCGAGCGCGGCCAGGCCGACGAGTCGGGGCATCCAGCGGGCGATCACGAGCCAGGAGATGGCGACGACGAGGACGAGTTTGCCCGTGTTGACAACGGCCTTCACGAGGTTGCGCTTGCTGAAGATGCGCTTGACGCCCGCGATGGGGCTGAGGCGTTCGAGTTTCGGGCGCAGCGGCTCGGGGGAGAAGAGCAGGCCGACCTGCATGACCTGGCCGACGGCGGCGACGACGAACATGAGCAGCAGCACCGGGACGATGACCATGACGCCCTGCCATGCGGCCCACTTCGCGCCGTCGGTCATGGACTCGACGGTGAGGGCATGGCCGAGCGTCTCGCCTTCGAGGAGGCGGCGGATGAGCGTGGACATGCCGCGGATGAGCAGGCCGCCGACGGCGATGAGGACGATGATCGCGCCCAGGAGATCGACCGCGGCTGAGAGGTCCGCGCTCTTGGCGACGCGGCCGCGGCGCCTGGCGTCCAGGAGGCGGTGCTGGGTTGGTTGCTCGGTTTTTTCGCCCAGGTCTTCGGCCATGCTGCTTGTCCGCTGCGTGCGCTTTCAGGCCCGCTTCGACTCGTTCAGTCCCTTCCGATCGCCCATCGCACGACCATGCCCAGCCCATCGGACAGTTCGTCGCGGATCACGGTGTCGAGGACGCGCAGGGCGAGGCCGAGCACGATGAGGCCGACGATGATCTTGATCGCGAAACCGACGCTGAGGACGTTGATCTGTGGCATGGTCTTCATGATGAAGCCCATGGCGAGCATGAGCAGCATGATGATGCCGGTAACGGGGGCGGCGACGCGGAGGGCCAAGTCGAAGCCGGACGCCGCGAGGCCGGTCGCCAGTTCGAGCGCGCCCGGCTGCACGGCGGCCGCGCCGGGCGGGAGCGAGGCGAAGGAGCCGACGAGCGCGCTGAAGAGCAGTTCCATGCCGCCCATGGAGAGGAAGGCGGCGACGGCGAGATAGAAGACGAGTTCGCCGACGGCGTCGCTCTGGGTGTCCATCTCGGGGTTGTAGACGGAGGCGATGCCGAGGCCCATCTGGTAGCCCATGACGTGGCCGCCGGTCTGGACGGCGACGAGGGGGATGGAAGCGAGGAGTCCGATTGCTGCGCCGATCAGCGCTTCGGCGGCAATGAAGGGCGCGACGCCGAAGAGCGAGAGGGGCTGGGACTGCGCGAGTCCGTCGGCCATGAGGCCGGGGTAGACGGCGAGCGAGGCCATCACTGCGAGCATCGCGCGCACCTTGATGGGCACGGCCGGTCCGCTGAGGAGCGGGGCGAACATGAAGAGACCGCCCAGGCGCGCGGTGACGAGCGCGAAGGGGACGAGGTGCGCGAGCAGGCCGTCGGTCAGGCTCAAGCGTCCGCGCCTCCATCTGTTCAGCGGAGTGAGAGGAGCACACTCGCGTACTCCACGAGGTTGACGGCGATCCAGGGGATCAGGAGCGCGGCAACAACGAGCATCACCGCGATTTTGGGCACGAAGGTGAGCGTCTGGTCCTGGATGCTGGTGACGGACTGGAGGACGCTGATGATGAGGCCGATCGCGACGCCCGCGAGGAGGATGGGCGCGGCGATCTTGAGGACGATGAGGAGCGTCTCTCGGACGAGGAGCACGGCTGATTCGTCGTACGTCATGCGACCTCCGCGGCGCGCCCGAGGCACGCCAAAGCCCGGCTTCCGTGGGACGCGATCTCGGCTGCCGCGGGCCAGACGGCGGCGGCGTGCTCGACGCCTGAGACTGGGGCGAAACTGGCGAGGAGCCCGCCGACGACGAGCGTCCACCCGTCGACGAGGACGAAAAGGAGCAGTTTGAAGGGCAGGCTGATGAGGACAGGGGGGAGCATCATCATGCTCATGGAGATGAGGAGGCTGGCGATGACCATGTCGATGACGAGGAACGGGAGGTAGACCTTGAAGCCCATGAGGAAGGCGGTCTTGAGTTCGCTGAGCATGTAGCCGGAGACGAGGGAGGCGGTGTCCACGTCGGCGCGGGTGAGTCTGGAGGGGTCGGAGATGTCCACGCCGCGGTGCTCGAGGACGACGTAGAGGCTCGACCAGTTGCCCGTGGCGGCGATCTGCTCGAACATGAAGTCGCGGAAGGGCTGGCGGGCGCGTGCCCAGAGGTCCTCGTAGTCGGCGACCTCGCCGCGCTGGTAGGGGACGACGGCGTCGTCCCAGACGCGCTGGACGGTCGGGGCCATGACGGTCATGGTCATGAAGAGGGCGAGAGCGGTGATGACCTGCGGGGGGGGTACGTTCGCGGTGCCGAGGGCCTGGCGCAGCAGCGCGAGCACCACGATGATGCGCATGAAGCACGTGGTCATGAGCATGATCGACGGCGCGAGAGCGAGGACGGTGAGCAGGAGCAGGACGCTCATGGCGCTGGAGATGCCGTGGACCTGCTCATCCGGGCCTGTGGGGAGCGTGCCGGCGGCGGAATCGAGGAGCGCGATGGGGTTGAACGCGGTGGACGGTTCGGCCTGTGAGGCGGGAAGCGGCGGTCCGATCTCTGTCTGCGCGAGCGCGGGCGCACTAGCGGCGAGTGCGAGCAGGGCGATTATGGCGAGACGGACGATGCGGATCATCGCGCGTCCCCCAGGCCGGCGCTGCGGAGTTCGGCGACGCGGCGGCGAAGGCGCTCGATGGCGCTCTGATTGGCACGCTCGCGGGGGGCGGGCCAGGAGACGCCCGCGTCGTCTTCGACGTGGGTCGCGTCGAAACGGCGGAGCATCGAGGTGAAGCGCGCGCTCATCGACTCGTCTGCGGCGTCTCGGGTCTTGACGAGAAGGGAGGCGACGTCCTCGGCGGCGTCGAAGGCGCAGAGAGTTCGGAAGCCCCCCCCGCCGCCGCGAGCGGCGTGCGATTGGGAGAGGAGGAGGACGCGGCGGTCGACTTTCAGGAGCACCAGGCTCTGGCCGCGGCCTGCGGGGTAGCGGCCGAGGACTTCGAGCACGCCCGAGGGCGACGGGCCGCCCGGCCCGAGCGCGACGGCGAGCGTGGGGCCGGAACGCGCAAAGCGGCGGAGGGCGACGCCTGCCGCGAGAATGACGGCGAGCACGCCGGCGAGGGCGATGATGGTGCGCGTCCATCCGGCGTCGGCACGCGGTTCGCCCGCGCCGAGCGCGGCTGATTCGCGTGATTCGGCGGCGATGGTGGGCGTCGCGGGTCCGAGGGCGAGACGCTCGGTGGCTGCGGACAGGTCGGGGGTCGCGGCGGCGTGATCGGCGGGCGACTCGACGTGCGACGCTGCCGGTGCGGGCGGGCCGATGTCCTGCGCGTAGGCGCAGTTCGCGGTGCAGACCGCCAACACCACCGTGCATGTCGCTCGAACGCGGGGCATTTTGCCATCCTGGCTTGCACTCGGGCGGCTCCACCGCCCGGGGACCTGTCAGCCTGCCTTGGCCTGGCCGTCGGCCGAGGGGTCGATGATCTCGTTGATCCGCACGCAGAAGTTGTCGTTCAGCACCAGCACCTCGCCCCGGGCAACGGGGCGGTCGTTGACGTAGACGTCGACCGGGTCGCCGGCGAGTTTGTCGAGTTCGACAACCGCGCCCTCGCCGAGGCGGAGGACGTCCTCGACGAGCATGCGTGTGCGGCCGAGTTCGATCTTGACGTTGAGGTTCACGTCGGCGAGGAGGTCGATGCCGTTCTGCGGGGTTTCGGCACGCACGGCGTCGAAGGCGGGCAGGCGCATCGCTTCGGGCGAGTCGCCGTCGTCCCGCGCCGGCGCGGCGTCTCCCGCCGGCTCGGGTGCCGGCTGCTCGTCGGGGGTCGGGCTGGCTTGTTCGTCGGTCATCGTCCGCGGCTCCTGCCCCGGTCGTCGCGTGGGGCACCGGCCTCCTGCCGGTTCGGGATGGCCACCCGCGGGCGCGCTCCAACGCGACCGGCCCGGCGACCACCGGGCGGGTCGGTCATCGGCCAGACGACGGCGTCGCACGCCACTTTTGCCGAATGCGCAGCTATCCCCGCGCAGCGAGGCCGCTGGATGCGCGTTTGTTCGCAGTTTGTCCGGCTCGTGCCGGGCTGCTGCTTAATCGGCCGGGAAGCCCTTGCACTTGGGGATCAGCACCCGCTCCACCCGGGGTGTGCCGTCCTGCTGGGTGCCGAAGACCTCGTTGACGTAGGCGGTGAGTTGGCGGGTGAGGGTTTCCTGGCCCGGCTCGCGGAGTTGGTTGTGCTGGGCCTTGCGGAAGATGAGAGAGACCCCGGCGGCGATCTCGGCCTTGCGGGTCTCCATGATCTTCTGGACGGCGGGGCGGTTCTTCTCGCGGACCTTGAGGTAGATGGCCGCGTCCCAGACCCACACGCGGTTGGTGGACATGTTCTGGAACTTCTCCTCGATGAGAAGGAGTTCGACGGCGGCCTCGCGGCCTGCCTCTTCGAGGCCTTCGAGTTCCATCGCGCTGGAACGTGCTGTGCAGCTCCCGGTGAAGGCGAGGAAGCCGAAAACCGCGACGGCCTCGACCACCATGATCGCCGAGACGATCAGGATGAGTTTGAGGGGGGGCTTCTTCTTCTGCTCCGGGGCTTCCGCCGCGGCTTCCTGCTCGGCCATCGTGCGCGCTCCATCGCCTACCGAGTCCGGCCTGTCCCGGCCGGGTCAGGGTGCAGTTCGTCCACCGCGACCTCCGTGCGGTACACCTCCACTCGGCGGTTCTCGGGTGATGCCTCCAGCGCGTGTCGGCTGAGCGCCATGGGTTCGGCCGTCCCGACCGCTACAGGCATCAGGATCAGTTCCTTTACCCCACATTCCTGGACCATGAAGTCGACGACGGCCTTGGCGCGTCGCCAGGAGAGTTCCATCGGATCGACGCCCGGGGCGCGGTCGTCGAGTCCCCAGGCATGGCCGCGGACGGCGACCTTGTAGTTCTGGCCGCGCACCATGGGGGCGATCTTCTCGCGGATGAAGTCCTTGGCTTCGGGCGAGAGTTCCCACGAGCCGGGGGCGAAGGAGAGGGGGCCGCCGACGACGAACTGCTGGCCTTCGTGGATGCGTGCGACCTTCTCCTGGCGTCCCTGGATGTTGGGATCGGTGGGCTGGGCGTTAGACTCGACCGGATCGTTGGTGTCCGGATGAGTGACCATGGGCTTGAGCGTGGTGATGTCGAGTGAGTCGCTGATGGTGAAGGAACGGCGTGCCCCGCTGGAGCCGAGCGCCTGCTTGATCGCGTCGATGACGCGCTGGTACTCCTCGGGCTTCTTGAGCTCGCTGAAGGCGGCGAGAAGGATGAAGAAGCAGAGGAGGAGCGACATCATGTCGCCGTAGGTGAGCACCCATTCGGGGATGGGCGGGTTGGACGGACCCTTCCTGCGCCGTGCCATGTGAGCCTCCGGTTCAGGCGGCCTTCTGCTTGGCATCCTCGAACGCGCCTCGGCGTCCGGGCGGCAGGTAAGTGAGCAGTTTGCTCTCAACGACGCGGGGGTTGTCGCCGGACTGGATCGACATGACGCCGGCGACGATGATGGTCTTGACGAGGACTTCCTCGGCGTCCCGCGCGGCGAGCTTGTCTCCGAGCGGGCCTGTGACGATGTTGGCGATCATCGCGCCGTAGAGCGTGGTGATGAGCGCGACGGCCATGCCGGGACCGATCTTCGATGGGTCGTCCATGTTCTTGAGCATGAAGATGAGGCCCATGAGTGTGCCGATCATGCCGAAGGCGGGCGCGTAGCGTCCGATCGTGTCGAGCATCTGCTTGCCCTGGGCGTGGCGTTCCATCAGGGCCTCAAGTTCGGTGTCCATGATGGTGCGGATGAGTTCGGGGTCTGTGCCGTCCACGGCCATCTTGACGCCGCGGACGATGAAGGGGTCCTTCATCTCCTCGATGAGGTTTTCGAGGGAGAGGATGCCCTCTCGGCGTGCGACCTCGGCGTACTTGACGAGGTCGGCGATGGTCTCGACCGGGTCGGCGGACTTCGAGAAGACGCTCTTGAGGACGACGTTGTGGAGTTTCAGGATGCGCGCGAGGGGGAACGAGACGATGGCCGCGCCGAGGGTACCCCCGAAGACGACCATGATGGAAGGCATGTTGATGAGGGAGGGGATATCGCCGCCGCCGAGAACGATGCCGGCGGCGATCGCCGCTCCCGCCAGCGCCAAGCCGATGACTGTGCCGAGGTCCACGCGTGCGGTCTCCCCGCCGCGCGCACGCGCGGCCTGCCCACACTCTCATCGGGAACCCGAACGCCCACCTTGAACGCGAATCGGCCCTACCCGTGATGCGGCGGCGGCTCAATCCGGTGGGAGAAGCTTGCGGAGCAGGCGGCCGTACTCGACGACACGGTCCACCACCTCGCGCAGAGTCTCCTTCACGACGACGTGCTCGCCGCTGATGAGGGTAATGAGGGTGTCCGGCGTCTCCTCGACGGTCCGGATCAACTCCGCGTTCAGGACAAAGCGCTTCCCGTTCAGGCGCGTCAGCGAGATCACGGCGGCCCTCCCGAGAGGTAATCGGACGATCGGGCTATCGGCTCAAGGCGCGGCTGGGCGATGGGGTGGTTCGGCGTCGTTCGGCTTATCGGCCCATGACGAGGAGTTGCTGGACGAGTTCGTCGGCGGTGCGGATGACGCGAGACGCCGCGGCGTATCCGGTGGAAGAGAGGATGAGTTTGATGAACTCCTGGCCGAGATCGACGTTGGAGAGTTCGAGCGCGCCGCCGACGATGGAACCCGCGCCGAAGGTCGTGGGCGTCGTCAGGACCGGCTCGCCGCTGTTGGCGCCGGGGCGGAAGAGGTTCGAGCCGACGTCGACGAGGCCGGCGGCGTTGCTGAATGATGCGAGGACGACGCGGCCGAGGGGCCGGATGAGGCCGTTGCTGAACGAGCCGTAGATCGTGCCCTCGCGGTCGACGCTGAAGTCGGTGAGTGCGCCTGGCGCTCGACCGTCGCGATAGGTGGAGGCGATCTGGGATTGGTTACCAGCGAGCGCGGTGACGGACTCCTCTCCCTGCGAGAAGTGAATGTCGAAGGTGAGTGGTGTCACCGCCCCCGTGTTGTTGCGGTCGAGCCGGACCTGGACGGGGGCAGGATTGACGATCGCGCCGAAGGAATCGAAGGACACGGTGCCGGTGGTGAGTCTGACGTCGCCATCGGTGTCTGCGGGCGATTCGACGTAATAGCGCCAGGTAGTGCCGATGTCGGTCTTGGCTTCAAGCACCATCGTGAGAGTGGCGTCGATCTCTGAGCCGAGGGAGTCGTAGACGATGAAACTGGTCCGCTGGCTCTCGCCGGTTGCTTCGGCGAGTTTGGAGGGGGCGAAGGGGAGTGCTGCGAGCGTGCCGTCCTGGTTGAGGAGCCGCAGGCCGGAGGTGGGCATTTCGAGGTCGTTGGCGGTGCCCGTATTGCCGGAGACGACGATGACGCCGTTCGCGGGGTCGAGCATCGCGCCCGCCGGAAGCCCGTCAGGGTTCATCAGTTCCGTGCGCAGGCCGAGGCCCGCGTTCAGGAACTCGAGGAAGTTCTGCACCGTTGTCGCCTGCGTGATCACGAGTTCGCGCACGGGCAGGGCCGCCCCGCCCTTGCGTGCACCGTTCAGTTGCAGCCGCTGGCCGTCGGCGAAGAGTGGCGTCCCGGAACCTGGCTGGGCCGGGTTCTCGATCTCGGTGAGCAGGCTGGCAAGATCTATCACGCTGCCAGGGAGCGCGGGGACGGTTGCTCCCGGGATAAGGGAGAACCCGCCCGAGTTGGAGGAAAGAAGTTCGATGATGGCGCCGCCGGTGGGAAGTTCCCCCGCGGCGTTGAGATTCCCCCCGAAACGAACGTTGCTGGAGGCTTCGGCGATACTGCGTGTCCCAATGGGGATGTTCAGCCGTGTGAGTCCACCCTGCTGGACGTTGAAGCGATCGTCGACGCCGTAGCCGAGGAGGACGTCGCCGTCGATGGTAACGAGGTCGTTGTTCTCGTCCTGGCGGAACGCGCCGGAGCGCGTGTAGAAGCGTTCGCCTCCACGTTCGACGATGAAGAAGCCCTCTCCTTCAACGGCCATGTCTCGCGCGTCGCCGGTGGCGGAGATGGAACCTTGCTTGAAGTCTCGGAGGGTGCCGCCGACGGATACGCCGAGGCCGATCTGGGTGGGGTTGACGCCGCCGGAATCCTCGGAGGGGGGCGCACCGGTGCGGATGTTCTGTTTGATCATATCGCTGAAGAGCAGGCGGGTGGCCTTGTAGCCGTTGGTGTTGACGTTGGCGATGTTGTTACCGACGACCTCGATCTGGCGTGCGTTCGCGTTCAGACCCGACAGGCCGGTGAATAGGGCGATGGTCGATGACATGGCCGCTCTCCGAGGCGATCAGGTGTTGCTCCGACTCTCTTCCAGCGCGCGAGCAAGGGAGGGTGCGATGCCGGGGCTGGGCACGAAAGACGCGACCCTCGGCACACCGGCCGCGCCGACTCGCACGACCGCGTCGATGCCGGTCAGAACGCCCTCAGCCTCGAGGTCCACCCCGCCCGTGATCGTGCGGCTGAGGACGTCGAGTTCGAGAGCCATGCCGTCGATGAGGACCAGCGCGCGGCTCGCGCCCTCGGCGTGGGCGCGGTCTGCGGCGACGGCAAGACGCTCGAGTTGCGACGGCGAGAGCTGCACGCCAGCGCCACGTGCGACCGTTACCTCCAGACCGGTCTGGAGTTCTCCCGATTGTGCGCTGGCGAGCAGCGCCGCGAACTCGCTGCCGGCACTCGGGGGCGCGCCGACCACATCCACATCGACAGGGAACGACGCCCCCGCGCCGAGTGTGCGCAGAATCTCCGTTCCGCTGCCGTTCACGCCGCCTTCTCGGAGGCATCGGCGAGCACTTCGTCCAGTCGCTTGACGGGGACTCGCTCGCCGGTGTCGAGCCTGAGCACGACGCCGGAGTCGGTGCGTGAGGCGGATCGCACGATGCCCTGCACGCGGGCGCCACTCTCGGACAGCCCGCTCACGTGCCGGCCGATCAGCGAGGCGCCGCTGACGAACTCGTTCTGCGTCACCAGCTGCCCCATCCGATCGGAGAGGTCCATGTCGGACTGAATCGAACGGATGGTAGAGAGTTGCTGCAGCAGCGCAGTGGTATCGTTGGGCTGGAGCGGATCCTGGTTCGCCAACTCGGTGAAGATGACCTTGAAGAACTGCTCGGGCGAGAGCGCACTGAGTCCGCCCCCCCCCGACGAGGACGTACCGATCGCGCCCGCCCCCGCGATGCTGGTGGACATCGGCGAGGCTCCGCAATGTTGCGCCCTGCGACGCGCGATCCGTCACGCGACCAGGTCGATCCTGATGGGAACGGCGGCTCCGTCCACCGTCACGACGATCTCGGCTGAACCGTCGATCCACGACGGCCCGTCCGAACCCGCGCCATCCCTGGCGGCACCGTGGGTTGCCGGCGCGGCTCCCGCACCGACATCCGCGCCCGCGTCCCGCGGGTCGCTTCGACTGTGCCCCTCCGGGCCAGTCCCGGCCGCGCCGTCTCCACCGGCGCGATCACTCTCGCCTCCGTCTTCGCTGGAAGGCTCGGCCCTCCCGTCAGGCAGGCGCTCCGCCGTCGGCTGCACAACCAGCCGATCGACGTGCAGACCCCGCGCCTCCAGCGCGGCCCGAAGCGACGACAAACCTGCCTCGAGCAACTCGCGTGCCACGCGTGTCGTCGGCTCCAGCTGGGCCGTCACGATCCCCTCTCGCACTCCCAGCGCGACTCGCACCATGCCGAGCGACTCCGGATGCAGACGGAGCACGATCTGGCCATCGCCGCGCCGGAGTGCGGCAGCGAGACCGCGCGCGAGTTGCGCCGTGAAAGCATCCGCTGGCGTGCCCTGCGGCGGCTGGCTATGTGCGGGTCGTGCTGTCTGCAGCGCGCCGCGCGCCTGCCCGCGGTCGGCACTCGTGCCGATCGCCATCAGCGTCCGGAGCGCGCCGGCTTCGCCGCCTTTGATGCCTCCGCCCGCCGCAACGCTCTGCGATGCCGGCGCTCCTGAGGCGTGCGATGGAACACGGCCCGTAGCGACGCGAGCAACCTCCTGGGGATTCACCGTCCCGGTCGCGATCTCTCTCGCTTCCCGGTGTGTTGCGAACTGAGGTGCACTACCTGTCTTGTCGCTCACCGCGGATTGCTGAGATGACGCTCCCGGATCCGACTGCCCACGCTCAGAACCAGCGGTAGAGTTCGATCTCATGTCCGTGGCCGGTCCGGCGCGCTCGTTCGGCTCCGCCTTCGCTGCACGGTGATCCTGCGTGCGAAGTGAGGAATCGCGAGCACCGGGGCGCTCGCCCGGTGACCGAAGTTCGGCCTGGGCTGCCTCGACGATGGGCTTTGTCCCGTTCGGCTCGGCAACGGGATCGAAGCGAGAGCGTGCGGCCTGTCGGGCGGCAAGCTCCTTCGCGAGACCGCCCGGTTCGGGGAGCGCACCGGCGGCGGTGTGGAGCGCAAAGTCCGCGCCGGATCGCACGGTCACCGGCACGCCCTGCGCGAACGCCCCGAGCAGAGCATCGAATCCTGCATCCGTCGCCGGAAGCCGCGTCGGTTCTTCGGCGATCGCATGACCCGTCCGTTGCGGCGTACCGTGTGGTTGGGCAGCGATGTTCAAGGACCGGTTCCTCCGGACGCCCGCGCAATGATGCCGTGCGTCCGGAGGCGTTCGAGCAAATCGGCTGCCAGGGCCGGGTCGTCGGCGACGAACTCGGCCATGACCTTCGAGCGCGTGCGTGCGGGCATCGCGTCGAGGTAGGCGACGGCCTGGCTCTTTCCGTCGCCCCACCCGTTGATCGGGGCCGCCCCCCCGCCCCCGCCACCGATCAACTCCATTAGAGCGGCCTTGGCGTCGGCGGGCTTCAGACCAGCGAGAACTGAGAGGGCTTTGCGGAACTGCTCGTCGCCTTCGAGGGCGACGATGCGGTCGCGCATGGATTCGAAGGCCTCGCGTTCGGCGTCGAGTTCCGCCCGCCTCTGGTCGAGCATCCGCATCTCGCGCGCGACCATGGCTGCGACGGTGCGTGCCTCGTTGCGCATACGTTCGAGGCGCTGGCGCTGGGCCTCGTCGTCCTGGAAACGAAGGGCGATCGCGTCAGCAGATGAGGCGGGGACCGGCAGCGAGGCCTCGGTGACGCCTTGGGAGCGTTCGGCTCGTCGCGCGTCGCGCTCCTCCGGCAGTTCGCGCAGGACCTGCCGGACGCGCTCGATGGTCGCAGCATCGACGCGGCCACTCCTCCAGAGCCACCCGGCGACGCCGAGAAGGGCGAACAGGTGCGCCACGGCCATGACCGAGAGGATCGTCCACGCTGTTCTCATGGTTCAAACTCCAACGCGACGTTCCAGCCTTGGGCGGCTCGCGTGCCGATCTCGTCCACGAGAAGGAACTCGGCCTTTGCTCCGCTCCGCCTCCATTCCTCGTAGCGCCGCTCCCGGAGCAGTTCCATCGCGCGTCGGCGCTTCGTCGCCTCGATGAGGAGCGTGCGGGCCTGCTCGATGCGCTTCGTCAGGCCGGCGAGTTCGACGGCGGCGCGGGCGGCACGGGTGGCGAGTTCGCCCGCGGCGGCGGCCTGCATCCGCACCGCCCAGAGATCGACTCGCCCACCATCCGTGAGAGCGTCGCGCAGCACGCCCCGCTCGGCCCGCGAGGCACGCTGGCACTCACGGATCAACGACTCGAGGCGAAGCCGCTCGCGTTCGAGAACCGCCACGGCGCGCTGACGCTCGCGTTCCTCGCGTTCACGCAGGACAAGCACGGGTTGCAGTTTGAAGACGAACGTTGCCACGGGTTACCTCGACATCCCGACCGCGGTGTGCGCCGCGGGCGGGTTGCGCCCTGCAGGCATGGCCTTTCGCAGGTCTTCCCCGGCCCGCACCATGAGGCCGACCAGACGCTCTCTGGCTTTCTCGAACGTCCCACATTCCGTCGAGGACTGGCAGAGGATCTCGTCGATCTCCTTGCGGCGTGCGATCGCGACGTCCGCTTCGGGATCGGAGCCGGAGGCGTACGCGCCGATCTGGACGAGTTCCTCGACCTCGCGGTAGCGGGCGATGAGGCGGAGCGCCTGCCGGCGTGCCGCGACAAGCACCCCGTCGCAGACCTCATCGGCGACACGGCTGACGGAGTCGAGCACGTCCACGGCGGGGTAGTGGCCTCGCTGCGCGAGTCGGCGGGACAGGATGATGTGGCCATCGAGGATGCCGCGCACCGCGTCGGAGACCGGCTCGGTGAGGTCGTCGCCCTCGACGAGGACGGCGTAGAGGCCGGTGATCGAGCCGCCGCTCGACGTCGGCTCCGCCTCGACCGCGCCCGCACGTTCGAGCAACCGCGCCAGCGCAGCAAAGACACTCGGCGTGTAGCCTCGTGTCGCGGGCGGTTCGCCCGCGGAGAGGCCGACCTGACGGCAGGCGTGCGCGAAGCGCGTCACAGAGTCCATCATGAGCATGACGTCGCGCCCGCGGTCGCGGAAGAACTCGGCGGCGGCGCAGGCAGCCTTGGCGGCGCGGACGCGCATGACGGGCGACTCGTCGCCCGTGGCGACGACGACGACGGAGCGAGCGAGGCCGTCCGGACCGAGTGCGTTCTCGACGAAGTCGCGGACTTCGCGTCCTCGCTCGCCGATGAGGGCGATGACGCTCACGTCGGCGGAGGTGAAGCGAGCGACTTGCCCGAGCAGAGTGCTCTTGCCGACACCCGGACCCGCAAAGACGCCCATGCGCTGACCCCGCCCGAGGGTTGCCATGAGGTCCACAACGCGCACGCCGGTGCAGATCGGTTCGCGGATCGGGCGACGTCGCATCGGCGCGACCGGGTCGGGGTCGAGGGGCTGGGGCGCGAGGTCGGCGACAAGCCCCTTGCCGTCGATGGGGCGACCGAGACCGTCCACGATGCGCCCGAGCATGTGCTCGCTCACGCCGATGGTCTGGGAGACCTGTTCGCCAACGACGCGGTCGCCGGGCCGAACGCCTGTGCATCCGGTGAGCAGCATGATGATGGATTGCTCTCGCGTGAAGCCGACGACCTCGCCGGGAAGGACTCCGCTGTCGGTTCGGACGCAGACAAGGGAGCCGACGGGCATCGGGAGATCATCGACGAGCAAGGTGAGTCCGCGCAGGGAAGCGACTCGCCCGGAAACCCGGATGGCAGGCTCGCGGCGGACCACGTCGATCTGAGCTTCAAGGAGGCTCACGCAACACGCTCCCGTGCGTCCTGAGGGCCTGACTGGCCGGTCACGGCAGCGGCGATACGTTCGAGTTGCGCGTCGATGGAGGCGTCGATGATGCCGCCCCGGTCCGTTTCGAGAACGCACGAGCCGCGTCCGAGGGTTGGATCGGGACGAAGTTCGGCGTGCGCTGCGCCGCCGAACCGTTCCAGGAGCGCGGGCATGACGTCGCGGAGAACCGGGAGATCGTCGGGGTGCGCGGAGACGCGGAGACGCGAAGGCCGCGTGACGAGAACGAGCGCCTCGCGGACCTGCTCTGCTGCGACGGCGGGGTCAGTCTGTGCGACCCGCTTGGCGACACGGCGGCCGATCTCGAGGGCGAGTTCGAGCACGTCGCGTTTGGCCTCGACGAGCATCGAGTCGCGGCGAGCCTCAAAGGCGTGCAGGGCGTCGGTCCAAGCGGTTTCGAGGGCGGCGAGACGGTGCTTCGACTCTTCGAACGCCTCGCGTCGGCCCTGCTCGCGTCCCTCGGCGAGGCCGCGCGCCAAGCCCTCAGCACGTCCTTCCTCTGCGGCACGAGCGCGAATGTGCACGGCGTCGGCGTCGATACTCGCCCTCGCGTCGGCGATGATGCGTTCCGCCTCGGCGAGGGCGGCGTCTCGCATGAGACTCGCGCGCTGCGCAAGGTCGCCGAGGTTCATCGCGGCCGCCCGCGCAGCCATCGGCCCCGCCTGGTTGGCGCGAATCAGGGCCATTCAACGTACACTCCGCTGTTGTACCACTCCGACACTTCGTCACTCATCACTCACACGACCATCTCCGCCTCGCCGCCGCGGCCCTGAATGAGCACCTCGCCCGCCTCTTCGAGTCGTCGGACGACGTCGACGATGCGCTGCTGCGCCGCTTCCACGTCGCTGACGCGTACGGGTCCCATGAACTCCATGTCCTCCTTGATGAGGGCGGCGGCACGTTGCGACATGTTGGTGAAGATCTTTTCCTGGAGTTCCGGGCTTGCTGTCTTGAGGGCGAGGGAAAGTTCGTCGTTGTCCACTTCCTTCAGGACGGCCTGGATGCCCTTGTCGTTCACGAGGAGGATGTCCTCGAACACGAACATGAGGCGGCGAATCTGCTCGACGAGGTCGGGATCCTCGGCTTCGAGGCCCTCCATGATCGACTTCTCCGTCGCGCGATCGGCGAGGTTGAGCACCTCGGCGACCGTGTCTACGCCACCGGCCTTCTCCATCGACTGCATGAGCATGTTCGCCAGCCGGCTCTCGAGGCCACGTTCGACCTCCTTGATGACCTCCGGATTCGTCTGCTCCATGTTGGCGATGCGCTTCACGACCTCAAGCTGCTTCTGGAGGGGAAGTCCCGCGAGAATCTCGGCGGCTTTGTTGTGCCCGAGGTGGCAGAGGATGAGCGCGATGGTCTGGGGGTGCTCGTCCTGGATAAAGGTGAGGAGGTTCTCGCTCTCCGCCCGTTGCAGGAAGGAGAAGGGCGTCTTCTGCACCTGCGTCTGGATCTGCTGCACCATCCGATCCGCGTCCTTGGGATCGAGGGACTTGGAAAGGACGGCGCGGGCGTAGTCGACGTTGCCCTCGCGGGCGTACTGGCTGGCGATCGTCAGGCCGTAGAACTCCTCGACCACGCCGGCGATGAGTTCGGGCGGGGCGCGTCCGAGGCTGGCCAGTTCGCGCATGACCTCCTCGACGGCCTCCGGGGGCATCTTCGCGAGCACGACGCCGGCCCTCTCGGGTCCGACCGCGAGCAGGAGCACGGCAGCCTTCGTGATGCCGTCGAGTTCGTGGGGGGAACTCGGGAGTTTGTCGTGCGGTTTTCGCGGCATCGCCGGTCAGGTCTCCACGTGGATCCAGCGTTGGAGGAGGTTGGCTGCCGTCGCAGGATCGTTCGCCAGCATCTCCTCGACCTTCTCAAGCACCTTCTTCGTGCGGACGGCGTCATCGTTGAGCTCAATGCCGGCCATGGCGGTGTCGCTCTCGTCGGCCTCGCCGATGATCTCGGTGTCGGTGACCAGTTTGGGCGGGACGCCGGCGAGTTCCTCGGCGTTCGGCATCGGCGCGGGCTTGCCGGAGCGCCGCACGAGCATGAGCATGAACCCGAGGGCTGCGACGGCGAGAGCGACGAACACGGCCTTCTCGACGATCGGGCCGACGCTCAGCCCGCCACCCCCACCCGACGCCAGCCCGCCGAGGAAGCCCGCCGTCTGTGTCTCGGGGATAGCAAAATCGATCGGGATCATCGTGACCACGACCTCGCCGGGCGTTACGCCGTCGGGCGAGGCGGCTGTCACGTGCGGCTCGACGCTGCGCACGATGGCCTGCCGCTCCTGTGCGAACCGGGCCGCAATCTCATCCTCGGTCGGCTCGTCGGCGGCATCGGAGGCGCGGCCGCGCTTCACGAGCGCTGCAACATAACTGCGAGGGATGTTGATCGACGCGGCGAGCCGAGTCGGCATGCCGCGCGGGTCGGACAGGTTCGTGGTCTGCGTACCGAAGCGTGTCTCAAACTCGGTCTCATCATCGGTCTGGGTCGAAGTCGTGGAGGCCACGCCGCTGCGGGAGATGTCGGCGCGAGTGTTGGATCGCACGCCCGGCTCCGCCCCGCGCGTCGCTCCGCCCTGTTCGATCGACGAACTCCGCTCCCGGAGCGGCGCGGTGACGGTACCCCGCTCCGACTCGAGGTACTTCACGGTCTGCGAGTTGACGCGCGTGACGTCCACCTGCGCGGTGACGGCGATGGTCCGGCCGGGAACGTGCGCGAGGAGTTCGTCGATCTTCGTGCGAACCTGATCCTCGACGCGGGCGGCGTGCTCGAGGTAGGTCGTGGGCAGGACGTCGTTCTTGTCGGTGGGGCGTCGCTGCCGGCCGACCGAGCCGTCGATCACGCGGACACGCGTGACGTCCAGCCCGGACCTCGCCCCCGCGATCAGTTCCGCGATGGCGTCCACGGTTCCCTGATCGAGCGGCTGGCCGGTGCGTGTGAAGACAGTAGCGGAGGCGGTCGGCTGGCGGACGCTTCGGCCGAAGCCGGTCGGCTCGGGGACGTCAAGAAGCACGGTCGCGTCTCGAACCGCGCTGAAGCCGCGGATGACTCTCGCCAGTTCGTTCTGGAGGGCGATGAGGTACAACTGCTCGTTCTGCTGGCGTGAGAGGTGGAGGCCCTGCTTTTCGAGCATGTTGCGGAAAAGGATGGTCGTGTCGGCGGGGAGCGCGCCCTCCTGTGCGAGCGCGGCGAGCGCACCCGATCGCTGGCCCGGCGGCACCATGAGGCGACCGTCGCGCAACTCGGCCGAGACGCCCGCAGCCTGAAGCACTCTGGCGGCCTGCTGCTGGTCGGCGGCGGAGGCGGAGCCGAGGAGTTCGACCATCCGCCCGGACCCGGCGTACTGGGCAACGAGGAAGAGCGACATGGCGGCGATGACGGCGAGGGAGCCGATGAGCAGCCGCTGACTCACCGTCAGCTTGCCGAGGTGCTCTCGCACCCTCTCGATCGCTTTCCGCAACAGCTCCATCCGATGGGCCTCCTCGCCGGGTCGAAATCCGCGCGATCCTCGCGCACCCATGCGAACGCCGGACGGAGACAGGCGCCCGCAGGCCCCTAGGTTCGGCCCAAGCCGCGCCATCGCGTGAAATTGCGCCACGGAGCGCAGTCCGTGCGCCCCCGAGCGGATTCAGCCGACCGCCGCGACCCGTGCAGCCCCTCGCGGGACGCCCGACTCACGCCCGCATCTGCTTGATCTCCTCGTAGGCGGCCATGACCTTGTTGCGAACTGAGAGGAGCATCTTGAAGGCGGTCTCGGCCTTCTGCGTCGCCAGGATTACCCCTTCGAGGTCGCCTCGCCGGCCGGTCTGGAAGTCCTCGACGGCCTTCGTGGCGTCCTGCTGGAGATGATCCACCTCGCGGAGACTCTTGATGAGGGCATCCTTGAACGACGGCGCATTCGGGTCGTGCGGCCCCGCCGGCCCTACCGGAGCGACCGGCCGAACCGGCTGCACGCCCGACGATCCGATCAGCCCCAGCGGGTCAGTCATGGTGCCCGTTCCCTCCGTGTTCAGGCGAGAAGACGCAACGCCTGTGCCATGGTGCTCTTGATCGCCTCGGCGGCGACGACGTTGGCCTCGTACGCCCGTGCCGCCGCCATGGCGTTGACCTGCTCGGTCACGCCGTCGATGTCCGGGACGTCAACATAGCCGTCGGCGTCGGCAAAGGGGCTGTCGGGGTCGTGCCTCTTGCGCAGGGCGTTCTCGTCGATCTCGATGGCGGCAACGTGGACGCCGAGCCGACGCCCGGCGGGGCTGGCGGCGTTCGGATCGCCGGCCGCGAAGTGGACGATGCGCTTGCGGAAGGGGTCGTACTCGCCCCTGGCGTTGACGAGGGTGTCGCGGTTGGCGAGGTTGGCGGCGATGGCGTCCAGCCGGGTTCGCTGGGCGATCATGCCGCTGGTCGAGATGTCCAGGCTGCCCCACATCGTCGAGGTGTTCTCCCGGGGCGGGGCCTTGCAGGCCCCGTTGACGCCCCTCCAACTACACTCTCTCGGCAATCGCCGAGTGGATCACGTCCCGGTGCGCGCGATAGAGGTCGGAGGCGACCCGGAACGCGGCCGTGGTCTCGGCGAGGTCCTGCATGGTCCGTTCGAGGTCGCGGTTGTTCCGGTCGTGGGCGAGGAGGCCGCCGACGGGGGTGCCGGGGACGACGACAAGTCCGCGGCCCGGGGCGTGCTTGAGTTCTCTTGTCTCGCGCCATGCGAGATCCCCGTGCATCCCCCCGGTCTTCTGTCGTCGCTGGGCGATGGCGCGGTCGAGCGTCGCCCGGAAGCCGTTGACGGAGGCGTCCTTTTGGACGAACTCGGGGGTGTCGAAGTTGGCAATGTTGTGCGCGATGATGCGCTGGCGCTGCGCGGCAAAGCGCATGGTCATTTCGAGGCTGGGCAATGCCCCCGCGTTGGTCAGTAGTGCGATCACGCCGTCCGGCCCTCCGCAATCCGCGGACCACTCCGCCGCCTTGTCGTTCTGCCCCCGTCGCTCTCCGCTAGAGGCTTGCCTCGACGAGTTGCATCTCCTTCCACTTCTTGAGTTTGAGGCCGAGGGTGCGGACACCGATGCCGAGGGTACGGGCGGTCTTCTGGCGGTGCCCGTTGAAGCGGCGGAGGGTGCCGACGATCACTTCGCGCTCGATCTCTTCGAGTGTTCGCTCATCCGCGGTGAAGGCATGGCGGCCATTGGAGGAGGCTGGCTTTGGCTCGAGGATTGGGCCGCTGCGAGGAATGGAGGCCGGAACGCTGTTGCCAAGCCACGGCTCGACGAGGGCGGCGCCGATCGTGCCGCCGATCTCGTCTCCCATTCGCTCGTGTGCAGCGAGGAGGACGACGGCACGCTCGCATACATTCATGAGCTCACGCACGTTGCCTGGCCACTCGTAATGGGCGAGCAAGGCGAGGGCGTCGTCGTCGAAGAGCATGGGCCGACCGCACTCGCGCCGGCCGAACGCTGCGGAGAAGTGTAAGGCGAGTTCGGGGACGTCTTCGAGTCGCTCGCGCAAGGGGGGTACGCGGATGGGGAGGACGTTCAGTCGGAAGAAGAGGTCCTGACGGAACGCCCCCTCGGCGACGGACTGGGGCAGGTCGCGGTTGCTGGTGGCGACGACGCGCACGTCCACGCCGATGGTGACGCTTGAGCCGACGCGCTCGAAGGCCCGCTCCTGGAGGACGCGGAGGAGTTTCGCCTGGACCTGCGGGCTGACCTCGGAGACCTCGTCGAGGAGGAGTGTGCCTGCGTCGGCGAGTTCGAATCGGCCCTTGCGGAGTTTATCCGCACCGGTGAACGCGCCTCGCTCGTGGCCGAAGAGTTCGCTCTCGAGGAGCGACTCGCTGAGGGCTGCGCAGTTCACGGCGAGGAACGGGCCTGAGGCTCGGCCGCTGAGTTCATGGATGGCTCGGGCGACGACTTCCTTGCCGGAGCCTGACTCGCCGGTGATAAGGACGGTGCCCTGGGATCCCGCGACGGCCTCGACCTGCTGGCGGACGCGGCGCATAGCGTGGGAGGAGCCGATGAGGCGTCCGAGGCCGCGTGGTGAGCCGGCGGCTTCGGCCTGCCGCGCCGAGGTCGCCCCCACGCGGAGGACGGCGTTCTCACGCACGACCCGGGCGTGGCCGACGGCTCGCTTGATGACAATCAGGAGTTCATCCCCCTCGAACGGCTTGGTGACGTAGTCGAACGCGCCAAGTTTCATGGCCTGCACTGCGGTCTCAACCGTGCCGAAGGCGGTCATCACGACGACAGGCAGATCGTCGTCGATGCTCCTGATGCCCTCGAGGAGTTCGAGGCCGGAGAGACCGGGCATGCGCAGGTCGGTGAGGACCGCGTCCGGACGGCGACGGGCAACGAGGTCGAGCGCCTCCTGTCCCCCCGCGGCACAGACGACGGTGAAGCCCGCCCTCGTCAGCGTCGAGGCCACGCTGTCGCGCATCATTTCCTTGTCGTCGACCACGAGGATGGTGCTCATTGTCGCTGCTCCTGATTGCCTTGATCCGTCGATCTCTCGACGCCTGCGTTCGGCACGACCAGATCCACGGTCGCGCCAGGGGGTGGGTCGTTGTTCCGCACGGTGACTCGGCCGCCGTGCGCGTCCAGGATGCGGTGGACGATCGCCAAGCCGAGGCCTGTGCCGGTCGCGCGAGTCGTAAAAAATGGGTTGAACATGCGCTCGACGACCTCCGGGCCGACGCCGGGGCCGGTGTCGCGGACAACGAGCGCGACAGCGTCGGTACGGCCCTCGGGGCGCATCCGGACGGGCTGCACGTCGAGCGTGAGCACACGCGTCGCTGCACCGGATTCCGCCATCGCCTCGCAGGCGTTGCGGATGACGTTCACGAGCGCGCGGTGCATGAGTTCGCCGTCGCAGCGCACGGGCGCGGGCGAACGGCCAAGGTCGTCGCGGCGGACGCGCACGCCCGAGGCCGCGTGGACGGCCTCCTCGGCGGCGCGGGCGAGCAGGTCCGAAGCGTCGGCGACGCCGAAGCGGGGGCGGACCTCGCCGGCGAAGGCCAGGACGTCGTGGACGACCGCGTCCAGGCCGCGCACGGCGCGGGCGATGCGCTCGGCGACGCCGCGCTGCTCGGGGCGATCGACGAGGTCTTCGCCGAGCGAACGGGCGTAGAGGCCGATCGCGCCGAGCGGGTTGCGAATTTCATGGGCGATCCCGGCTGCCATCTCGCCCAGAGCCGCCAGGCGGCGCGACCGCTCGAGCGCGCCGTTCGCCTCGCTCAACTCGCGATTGAGTCTTGCGACCTCGTCGCGCAGGCGGTCGTGCGACGACTGGAGTTTGGCGGTGACATCGTTGAACGCAGCGAGCAGTTCGGCGAGGTCCGCGGGCGCGAGCGTCTGCGGTGCGAGGGGCGCGGACTCTCCAAGCCCCGGGTTCGGCGCCCCGCCGACGGTTCCCGCTCCGGATTGGATCGCCGTCGCGGCCACGCTCATCCCTCCACGTCCTGGAATCGCGGAGTGGCCGCCGGTTCTGGCGCGGCGTATGCGCCGGCGGCGCCGCGCGCGCGGCCGAGCGTGTTCACTTCACCGGCGATGGCTCCCCGTCGCTCCTCGAGGACGCAACGGTCGGCCTCGTCGCGCGAGGCGATCGCGGCCGCCAGTTCGGCGAGGGCGTCGAGCCGCTCCCGCACCTCGGCGCGGCGGTTGATGGGCAGACGTTCGAGCATCGAGTCCCACCCGCGACGGACGGGACGGAGTTGCTCGCCCAGCCGTTCGAGTTGCTCGATCACGTCCTGACGCTCACCGAGAACCCCGAGGAGACCATCGGTGTCGCCATCGCTGACGATCTCGCGCTGGCGCCGGCTGAGCAAGTCGAGTCGGCGGAAGAGGGCGAGTTGTCGATCGAGCGCATCGACGACGCGCGACGCGAGGCGTTCACCCTCGAGGCCGCTGTCCCATTCCGTTTCGCGAGGGGTCATCCGTGACCTTCTTCCTGCCGTGTTCCTACGGCCCGACAGACGACCGGCGATCCGTCGCCAGCCGGTCCAGTTCCAGCGTCGAGTTCAGCCATCGCTCCCAGTCCTGCCGCGACATGGGCAGATAAGGATCGTCCCAGGCCTCGTCGGGGAGGCTCTCGAAAAAGCGGCGTGCCCGCTCGTTGCTGGTGCGCGCGAGTTCAACCTCGCCCTTGGCCATGTGGGCGTTGACGATCTGCACGAGGGCGACGAGCGAGGCGGGGTCGCGGGGGTAACGGTCTCGGGCGGCGGTGTAGTGGCGGATCGCGCTCTCGTGCTCGCCCAGTTCCATGGCGCAATCGCCGAGATAGAGGTAGGCGTTGCGGAGTTGGACCTCGTCCACGATCGTGCGGCGGCCAGGTTCGACCGTCTCCAGCCCGGCGCGCGCCTCCTCGAAGAGGGCGAGGGCGCGAAAGAGGTAGTCCTCGCGCAGGCGGGCAAGTTCGCGGGCGCGGACGCTGGGCATCGCCTCGCGGGCGGTTTCCTCGGAGATTGCACCGGCGAGAAGCCGGTACGAGTCCGCGAGGCGGTAGCGAACGGCGTTCGTCGTGGGATCGTCGGGGAATCGGCGGGCTGCTTCTTCCAGACGCTCGACGGCGTCGCGATACCTTCGCACGTTGTATAGGTATGCGCCGAGTTCTATCAGCGCGTCGCGGTATGCGGCCGACTCGGAGTCACCCAGTTCCCCGTGGACAACCGCGACGAGGAGCTGTTCGGCCTCGGCGTCGTTGTCGGGATCGGCGTCGCCGAGGAGGGTCTGGGCGAGCGGGACGTAGGCGGCGTCCGCCCACGGGCCGACGCCCTTTGCTTCCTTCTTGTCGGTGATAAGCGAGCGGAACTCGTCCGCGGCGGAGTCGATCTGCCCCATCGCCTGGAAGCACCGCGCGAGCCTGAACCTGGCCTCCGCCTGCCGCGGATCGTCCGGAAATCCCGAGGCATACTCACGAAACTTGAGGATCGCCCGATCGCGGTCGCCGCCGCGGTCGAAGGAGTCTGCCGCGAGCCAGAGCGAACGCGCGTACGCGTCATTGTCGGCGAGAACTACCCGGTTCATGTGCTCGGCGTAGTAGCCACCGGCCTTGAGCAGGTGCTGCTGGGCCTGCCGCCGGGCCGTCATATCCGCGCTCGTCCCCGCGGCGGCCTCGACTTCATCGGCGGCGCGCCGGTGCGCCTCGGCGAGGGCAAGGAGCACCTCCGCCGTCGCTTCGTCGATGGTATAGAGCGATTCGGCGAGATGGGCGTATCGCGTCGCGCCCGCGGTATCGCCCCCGAAATAACGCTCTCCGTAGCGAGCCAGCAGGCTCTGCGTCACTCGCGCACGATCAGGCTCCCCGTCCGGAGCTCGGCGCACGACGTCAACGAGTCGCTCATATGTGTCAAGCGCAGCGCCATCCTCGCCGAGGGTGCAGCGCGTCTCGGCAAGCCCGAGCAGCGCAGACGCGAGCAACGGCGTGAGTTCCCACTCACTCGCGAGCGTCGCGTAGCGGTCGCGGGCCGATGCCGTGTCGCCCCTCTTCGCCTCCGCCTCGGCCGTGAGGAGTTCCGCTCGACCGCGGCGCAGGTCCAGACCGCTGAGCATCGACGATGCCCGCTCGAACTGCTGCACTGCCTCGTCGAGTTCGCCGAGTCGGAAGTGCCCGACGCCGAGCAGGTAGTAGAGTTCGCCAAGTTCGGGAGAATCGGCGACGCGGTCCCGCAGACGCACGATCGATTGCACAAGCCGTGTGACGGCCTCCTCCAGCCGCCCTTGCGCGATGCGGACTTCCGCCTGCCGTGCAAGGCACCACAACTGCTCGTCAATCGGAAGGTCCGACTCTGCCAGTAGCCGAGAGACGAGTTGGACCGCCCGGTCGTGGTCCGGCGGCTCGCGTTCGAGCGATCGCTCAACGACGCGCCGGATCACGCGGCGGCGGAGTTCGGACTGGTGCTCGACAAGCCCCTCAGCCCGGCGAAGAGCCTCATCGGGGCTGTCGAGATTCAGATACGTCTCGGCGAGGGCGTAGACGTCGCCCGGTGCAAGCGCTGCGCCGTAGCGCTCGGCTTCGAGGTAGGCCGCCGCGATATTCCGGTTGTTTTGCTCGACGTCCGCACCCAACGCCTTCTGTGCCCCGTGGAGCGCACGCGCCAGGAGGAGATGGTACCGGGCGTGGGCGGCCGCGCTGACCTGCTCATTCCCGAGATGGGGGTAGACCTCGCGGTTGAGTATCGCAACGGCCTCGGCGTGTCGCTCGTGGGCAATCAAGGTCTCGGCATCGGTCAGGGGACCGCCGAGTTGCGGACCGGGGGCGCGAAGAACCGCAGTCACAACGCCGCCGGCAAGCAGGAGCAGGGCGACGACCAGCAGCCAGACCTGCCACGAGCCGCGCAGCGCGTCGCGCAGACGCACGGTTCCTGAACGCTCGGGAGTGTTCTGGCCCTGTTCCACCCGGTCCTCCGGCACGACGGCCACGGGCCGGATCCTCCGGCCTCACGGGCCAAAGGAAGCCCGATCGCGCATGTATCGGGCCTTGGAACGCGCAAACTTGACCTGTTCTCAGCCGAGGAATGCTTCACTCGGAGCCTTCGTCGTCTGTCTTGGCGGGCGGTTGCACGAGCGGTTCAACCACGACCGTGCCTGCCAGCAGATCCCCTCGGTGTCGGGCGTTCGGGGTCATCAGGCCGGCGAACGCCCACGGCGCGAGCACCCACTTGAAGGCGTTGCGGGCAGCCGCACGCCAGAGCGCGGGTCGGAGCAGGCGGTCGGAGTTGGCGCGGACGACACGGATGCCGACGAGCCACTTGCCAAGGGTCAGGCCGCCGAGCCACTCGCCGGTCGTGGCGTGGGCGATCGCGACCGCCACGGCCGTGAGCGGCTCGGCGGGGCTGCCGGTGATGCCCAGGAGTGTGAAGGGACTGAGGATCTCGGCGATGGGCGCGCCGGTGATGATCGAGGCGCCGCCCGCGGCGAGCAGCAGGTCGGCGAGCGATGCCGCGATGCGCTTCGAGCGCGACGCGAGGGCGACGCCGGGCGGGAGCGCGACGACGCCAGGCTCGCCGGTGGGGCGCATGAGGAGGGCGACGACGACGACCATCACGCCGAGGAGAACGACCGCGAGCAGGCGGAAGTCGCCGGAACTGACGGGGCGCGAGGGTCGCATCGGGCCGTGGTAGAGGACCGCGCCCGTAGCGATCGAGACTTCGGCGATCTCGACGGTCGCCCGGGCGCGGGCTCGCTCGTCGCTCTCGACAACGAGTTCTCGCCAGAGGAGCGCGATGCGTCCGGAGACGGGCGTGGGCGAGACCGTCCACGCGCCGCCCTCGCGGACGAATCGCGCGAGTTCGACGAAGGCGTCCGTCTCGATGCCGAACGCTTCGGCGCGCGCGCCGGAGCAGGCCACCATCGCCAGGTGCGGGCCGTGGGCGATGAACTCGACGCGCGAGCCGGGCGCGAGGGTAGGAACTTCATGGACCGTGAACCTCCGCCATTCGGCGTCGGCGTGCGGCGCGAGGAGCCAGATAGTCGCTGCGTCGTCGCGCAGCGAGACGATCCAGAGGCCGCGGTCGTTGCAGGCCATGCCGAGGCGCTGGCCTGTATCGTGCGGTTGGAGGTCGTCGGGGAGCGGGATGGGCTGCCAGCCCGCGGGCGAGAGGCGCAGGAGCGAGGCTCCGTCGATCCCGAGAAGCAGGGCGGCCGGCCCATCCGGAGTGCCCGCGACGGCGGCGAGAGACCCTTCGCCGGGGAGCGAGGGGTGCGGGCCGAGCCGACCGACCGGCTCGTAGGCCCACAGCCCGCCGAGACCGGAGCGAACGGCGGACACGGACCGCACCAGTCGCACGCGCACCCCGCCGGCGGGCGGGAAGACCATGTACGCGCGGCCGTCCCACGCCGCGAGTCGTTCGGGCGCGGCGTGCAACTCTGTCACCATTCGGTAGGAGCCGTCCCCCCCCCGTTCGTCTTCGCGCGGGGGAAGGTGGACGAGCGCAGGCCCGCCCGTGCCGGGGTGTGTGGCGACAGCCCAGCCGTGCTGCGCAAGGGCAGGAGACACGAGGAGGAGCAGAAGTGCGAGTGTGACGAAGTGACGGGGTAACGGAGTGACGGAGCCCACCCAACTGAGCCTTGCATCCGTCTCGCGCAGTGTGCGGTAGCCGCCTCGACCGATCACTCGGCCACCCCGTCGGCTTCGCTTTCGGGCTTGTCGGCGTCGGGGCGTTCGTCGAGGGAGAAGACCTCGGCGACGCGGAAGTCGCGGAGCAGGCGCTCGAGGTCGAACGCGCGGTCGCTGACCTCGCGGTTCTCCGGCTCGAAGAGGCGGAGCGTGATCGTGGTTTCGGCGTCCGGCACGTCCACGCGGATCATCATGGCCATGCGGGGGCCGACGCGCCCGTCGCCGCGGATGGGGACGTAGTCGTAACGGGAGAGCGTGGAGATGGCGATCGGCTCGCCGTCGTCGCCGAGCAGTTCGACCATCGAGGCCTCGTAGGTGTCCGGGTCGAGCCACATTCGGCGTGTCCCCCAGCGCGAGGGGAGGATGACGCCGAGCAGGCGACCGTCGTCCGACCATCGCGTCCAGCCCGGCGGGGCGGCGGGACCGACGCCGGGCGCCTGGGGCATCGGCAGCGGCGAGATCGCGAGCAGGTCCACGAGTTCGCGCGGGTGCACGGGGACGCCGAACTCCAGCGAGGTTTCGGGGGTCGCCAGTTCGTGCAGCCCGACGAGGGCGTAGCGGCGGCTGCGATCGGTCAGGTCGATCCACCAGTAGAAGCCTTCGTTCGAGCCGAGGTAGAAGTAGGTCTCGCCGAGTTTGTTCACGCTCAGGGCGAGTTCGTGAGGCCTGCGGATGAGCAGGTGCCCCTCGGCCTGCTCGACGGTCTCGCGTCCGCCCTTGCCCGTGGGCGAACGCACCGACACCGTGACCCGCGACCAGAGGCGATCGAGGCGATCGGCGGTCTGGTTGTAGCGTGCGGCGACGTCCGGGTAGCGAGGAACGGGGCCGCGTTCGATGCGTTGCACGTCGCCGTTCGTTGCGCAGCCGCCGAGGGCCATGAGCGCTCCGAGCAGCACGCCGATCACGCCCCGCAAGGCGCACTCTGCCACTTTGCCACTGCGCCACTCTGTCACGTCGTGTTCCCGATCTATCGGCTCTGGCCGCCCGCCATGATCCGGTCGAGCAGGCGCATCCCGGCCGACATCGCCGCGCGGTCCATGCCCGGATCGATGACCTCGGTCGGGGGGCCGGCGTACTCGCCGCTGGGCGTGGGGCGGTCGTCCTTGCGGCGTACGAGGAGGACGGCGCGGCCGTCGCCCAGGCTCCGGCTCCCTTCGAGGCGGAGGCGGCGCCGGCGGATCAGGATCAGGGCCAGCAGGTATCGGAAGGCGACCTGCGCCGGGTCTTCGTCGCCCTCCGCCTGGTCGAGGATGTCGAGCAACTCGTCGTCGTCGGCGAGCATCCGGCGCGGTGCGTCCGAGACTCGCACGACGGAGCGCCAGTGCGCGACAACCCGCCAAGGCTCGGGGGGTCTGGCCCCGGCGGTCCATGCCGATGCGCCGAAGTCGAACCGCTGAACGGCTTCGGATGCCGTGTCCTCGGCGAGCGCGCCGACGAACGGCTCGCCGGGCTGGAGCGTGCGTCCCGTGGCGGCGCAGGCACCGGTCGGGCGTCCCACTTCCGGGATCGAGAGGGTCGGCAGGCTCATGGCCTCCGAGTGTAGCGGGGCGACCCGCAGTTCACCGTGAAGAAGCGTTCGGCGGTTCCCCCCGGGCCGACGCGGAACCGCACGCTGCGGCCGCAGGAAGGGCACTGCGCGAGGTAGGCAGCCGCGTTCGGGTTGCGGTAGACGCGCACGTAAACCCCTGCGCATTCGAAACGTACACCGAGCCACGGCCGGCCAACGGCTCCGGTTCGCGTCGAGTTGGTCCAGCGAGGCCCCATGTGCCGAAACAATCTATCGGCCACCGCCGGGAGACCGGCTGAGCGGCTTGGGAGCCGTCCGGGACGCTACGTCCCCCCACCCGCTAGACTTGCGATCGGCCGACCGGCCCGACGACGCGATGACCCCCTCTCTGACCATCCTGCCCGATCCCCCCCCGCCGCCCACCCCCGTGGGCCTGATCGCGGGGGGTGGGCGGCTGCCCATCCTGATCGCTCGTGGGCTGAGCGCGGCCGGGCACCCGGTCCACGGGCTTGGCCTCGCCCGCCAGTACGACGCCGAACTGCCGCCGTTGTGCGCTACTTTCCGCGAGGTCGGGCTGCTGCGGGTCGGCTCGTGGGGTCGCACCCTCGCTCGCATCGGCGTGCATCACGCCATCATGGTCGGGCGGGTGGACAAGGCGCGGCTGATGCACGATCCGCTCCGCATCCTCCGCTACGTGCCCGACTGGCGAACGGCGGTCGCGTGGTTCCGGCACCTGCGCCACGACCGGCGTTCGAGCGCGGTGCTGACGGCGATCGCGGAGGAACTCGAACACTGGGGAGTCTCGCTCATGGACTCGACCGCTCCGATCCCGGATCAACTCTCGACCGCGGGCGTGATGACGCGGCGGCGGCCGAGCGCCGAGCAGGCCGCGGACATCGACTTCGTCTGGCCGCTGCTGATGCAGATGCTCCGGCTGGACGTGGGGCAGGCGATCGCGGTGCGCGAGCGCGACGTGATCGCGGTGGAGGCGGTGGAGGGTACGGACCGGATGATCGAGCGCGCCGGGCAACTCTGCCGCGCGAAGGGCTGGACGCTGTGCAAGGGCGCGCGGGCCGGGCACGACCGCCGGTCGGACGTACCGACGGTCGGCGTGCGGACGATCGAACTGCTTCACGAGGCGGGGGGGCGGTGCCTGGCGGTCGCGGCGGGCGATGTCATCATGCTGGACAAGGACGAGATGATCCGGCGCGCCGACGAACTGGGCATCGCCTTGGTCGGCGTGCCGACGGCGCACCGCGCTCCGACGATTGTTTCGGCCCCGAAGTCCGGCATCTACGTCGCTCCGGCGGGGTCCGCCGTCGGGGTGTGACGTGGGGGAGAGGGATCAAGGGACCGAGGCATCAAGGCATCAAGGCATCAAGATCGGGGCGGCACCGAGTACGTCTCGCGCGGCGGGGAAAAACTCCGGCACGCCCTCGACCACTTCGGCATCGACGTTGCGGGCCTGATCTGCGCCGATCTCGGGGCGTCCACCGGCGGCTTCACGGACTGCCTGCTGCAGGCGGGTGCTGCGCGCGTGTACGCCGTCGACACGGCCTACGGCCAACTCGCCTGGAAACTCCGCAACGACCCGCGCGTGGTGGTCATCGAGCGGACGAACGCGCTGCACGCGGAGCCTGCGCCGGGGGGTGTTGACCTCGTAGTGATCGATCTCGGGTGGACGCGGCAGGCGCACGCCATCCCGGCCGCGCTGCGCTGGCTGAGGACGGGCGGGAGGATCATCACGCTGATCAAGCCGCACTACGAGATCGACCGGGCGGAGTTCGCCCGGATGGCGCGCGGCGGCGTGCTGCCCGATGACGAAGGCGAGAAGATCGCCAACGCCGTGGTCGAGAGGCTGCGCGGCGCGGGCCACACCGTCGCCGCGATCGCCCGCAGCCCCATCCGCGGCGGGGCGAAGAGCGGGGCGGGGAACGCGGAATGGTTGGCGCTGATCACCACGCCTCTTTCCTGACGCCCTCTCCCTTCAGCACCTCCCACACCTTCTCCAGCAGTTCGCGCAGGCGGAGCCGTGCCGCGCCGCTCACCGCCACCACCTCGGCATCCGTTTCCGTCCGCAGGGCGCGCTTGAAGGACCGCACCGCTTCTTCGCGTGCTCCGCCCTCGCCGAGCAGGTCGATCTTGTTCAGGGCGATGACCTCGGGCTTCTCGGCGAGCGCGGGCGAGTAGGCGAGCAGTTCGGCGCGCACGGTTCGGTAGTTTTCGACCGGGCTTGAGCCGTCGAGCGGCTGGGCGTCTACCAGGTGCACCAGCGCCCGCGTGCGACCGAGGTGCCGCAGGAACTCGTGCCCCAGCCCCGCGCCATCCGCCGCCCCCTCGATCAACCCCGGCACATCCGCCAGCACGATACGGCGCTCGGCGTCCAGTTCCGCGATGCCCAGGTGGGGCGCGAGCGTGGTGAAGGGGTAGTCGCCGATCTTCGGCGTCGCCCGCGTGACGGCCGCGAGCAGCGTGCTCTTGCCGGCGTTGGGCAGGCCGACCAGGCCGACGTCGGCCATCAGGCGCAGTTCAAGCCGTAGCGTCCGCTGCTCGCCCGGCTCGCCCGGGTCCGCGTTGCGGGGCGTCTGGTTGGTCGGTCCCTTGAAGTGCTCGTTGCCGTACCCCCCCCTTCCGCCGCGGGCGATGACCACTCGATCACCCGGGCGCAGGTCGCAGAGGAGTTCGCCGGTGTCGGCGTCGAAGACCATGGTGCCGGGGGGCATTCGGATGACGCGGTCCTCGCCGCGCTTGCCGAACATCTGGCTGCCGTGTCCCGGCTCGCCGTCCTCGGCGGCCCAGTGGTGGGTGCCGCGGAAGTCGAGGAGGGTGTTCAGACCTTCGTCGACTTCGAGGATGACGGAGCCGCCGTCGCCGCCGTCGCCGCCGTCGGGGCCGCCCTTGGGGACGTACTTGGCGCGTCGGAAGGAGACGCACCCGTCGCCCCCCTTGCCGGCCCGGACTTCGATGACGGCTTCGTCGATGAACACGCGGGAAGGGTACGCCACGAGCCGCGACCGTGAGGGAGCGGTTCATCCTCGCCAACCGCTGGCTTACGCGCGCGGCTCGTCGGAATCGCGATCGCCGGAAGGACC
>JAHCJE010000060.1 GCA_026128865.1 Phycisphaeraceae bacterium
TCTGCAAAGGTCGGCGTTTGGCCGGATACTGAGGAGCAAATCGGGGGGGCGACTCGCCTTGTTTATCGGGCTTTGATCGGCAATTGTGCTCCATCTGTCCCTACCGTTGTGTTTGGCTGAAGAGTTTCATGTTGACTATGGAATGTTATTGGTGCAGCACTTCAACTATCGATCTGATCTTCATCGTATCATCATTGCCCACGCCTGTGGATTGGGCGTCGGGATAAGGCCCGATTCGTTTCGGGCCGCCCACGGGTTTCCCAGCGGCAGGGGTCGGGTAGAACAGCGCCGTGTCGGGCTCACTGGACCGGTGGCTTGCATTCAGCAAAACATGCATGACTTCATGGGGAATACTAAGGGTCGTATAAATATTCGCAGAGACTATACAGAAATTCTGGTAGGCGGAATCTTGCGTGGCATTGGCTGACGGATAGTACGCATATGCGTAGACCGGTATTGTGTCCACAAGAAGCTCGTCAACATAGAATATATCCATAGAATGCATGTTAGAATCAGCATACCCCACTACTCGCTGCTCATCCTCTGTAGGATTCTGCAATGGGTCCTCGTTAGCGGCAACAAAGCCATCTAGAAACACCGACGGGAGGACCACTCCGGGATCTCCCGTACCTCCCATGTTGATGGAAACCGGTCGATTCAAACGAATTGTAGCTTGTGCAAAGCGCTCATCGATGGTCGCAAGATCCGCCATTACTTGTGAACGAGACACCACGGGAGTGGTTGTAGAATAGAGAGTGGGAGAGTTGTCCGCATGCGGTGCGGCAGTAGACCCTTCGATGCCCCGCGTACAGTTCAAGAAACGGTTGTTTGTCTTGTCCAGGCCGTCGTACTCGATGTACTCCGACTCGATCTGGATGAACCCTGATTCGTGCGCGTCAGCGACGCTGTCCACCTTGATCTGCGTCGCCGTCGCGTCGATCGGGCCGTCCAACGCGGTCGTTCCCGGACGACTGAACACGACCACGTTGACTTTCAGCAGGCGCACGTCATGCCTGAGATGGTTGGGATGGTCGTTGTTGTCTTCGGAAGCGGACCGGCCCACGCGGATGGCGGCCTGCTCGATGCATTCGGTCCCCTGTTGGTAGCGGACCAACACGAGGTCCCGCAGCTTGCAGAGGAGCGTCTGGTTGCCCAGCACAGCATCGTCCGGCTCGTCCGTCACCAGCCGGTGGAACACTCCGCGGTATCTGGTCGTTCCTCCGGGCGCCCCAGCTCCAAACGGATAGGAGAGCGTCAGCGTGATCCACGGCCGCGAGCCCACACGGAGTTTGACCTGAATGGACGAGCCCTGATACTGGTCCAACTCGACCTGGATACGAAACGCATTGCGGTCATTGACCGTCGTGCCAAAGGCGCTTGTCGCGACGTCGCCGTCGTCGGAGACGTGGTTGCTCACGTTCAACGCCCGCGTCTCAGGGTCGATAAGGCTGTTGTTGTGGTCAAGGAACGTAATCATAGCCCCGCACGGCGAGAGGGACGGGCTGGGCGTCGGCGACTCGCTGGGCGACCCGCTCATCGTTGGGGTAGGGGTGAGCGTAGGTGTCGGTGTCTGTGTAGGGGTCGGAGTCGGCGTGGGGGTCGGGCTGGGCGACGGCGTCGGGCTTGAAGACGGTGACGGGCTGGGGGAGCCGGAGTCCGAGGGAGAGGGGCTGCCGGATTCCGACGGGCTGTCCGACGACACGACCGAGGGGCTCGGTGCGGGCGAAGGGGACGGCCCGGGGGAGATCGTCCCTCCTCCCGTCGAGAACATGCCTCTGAAGCCCCATTTCGGCATCGATGGCGTTCCTGCCCCCAAGCAGACTGCTGGGAATACGGCAAGGCGTCAACGCTACCCTGAGAGGTCCGCGAAGGTTGCACCATTGCCAGTGAGGCCGGCGTCTCACCTCCCCCCCCCCTCCGTCCTGCACTCTACCTCCAGCCGGCCATCGCGGGCCGCGATCGACAGCAGCCGCACGCTTCGCCCGTCCAACAGTTCGATCACCGGCTCGTCGAGGAGCGGCCTCCGGCCCCGAACCGCCTCGACGAGATCGCGGGCGGCGGGTTTGTTCCAGAGCGAGGCCGGGACGACACGCGCGTCGGGCGGGCCGTCGCTGCCGAGCGTCCAATCCGGCGGGAGTGAGAGCCTTCCGATTCCGACCGACTCGGCCGAAACCCAGAGCGAGCCATCCGCGCGCAGTTCAGGGCGGAGTGTGGCCGAGAGCACGCGCCGTGTGCGCCCATCATCGATGAGCGCGCCCACTCGGATGCGCCCTCGATCGAAGACGACACGCACGTGGCGCACCTCGTCCGGGATCGACGCCGCGCCGTTCGAGAGAGACTCGAGCCACGCTTCCAGGCGCGTGTTCAGCCAGGCATTCGCGTCGTCGGACCGCATGGCGACGCGCCACGGCTCGCTGCGCCAGCGTTCGCCCTCGCCGAGCGAGGGATCGGTCTCGCGGGCCAGGTGCAGGTGCGTGCCGACCGCGTTCTCGAGGTCCTCCGCCAGGATCACCTGACGCGAGTCGTGCGGGTCGATGTCAGCCCACCACGCCGGCGGTCTGTTCGAGAGCACGATCGCGTACGCCACGGCCGCGCACGCGATCGCCGCGAGCGCAAAGGCGGCCCAGACTACCCGGCGTCGGACACGACGCCAGAATCGGAGCGAGGTTGCGGCCGTAGACATCGGCGCTCGAATCGTCGCCTCCTCGGCGGGGTTCCGCAAGCGATGACGGTGGATTCGGCATACCCAGGCGCGTTGTGGAAGAGAGCGGCCCGGGAGAGGCCCGGGCCGCCGCTGCATGGACTCTGGATCACATGATCAACGCTTCGAGAACTGGAAGCGACGCCGTGCCCCGGCCTGGCCGTACTTCTTCCGTTCGACCTCACGGGCGTCGCGCGTAAGGAAGCCGGCAGCGCGAAGGGCAGCCTCGAACGTCGGGTCATAGCCCGCGAGCGCCCGGCTGATGCCGAGCCGGACGGCCTGCGCCTGGCCCATCGTCCCGCCGCCCGCCGCCCGGATCACGACCTCCATCTTGCCGAAGGTGTTGGTCAGTTTCAGCGGGGCGTACGCGTCATTGCGGTCACGCTCCTCCGAGAAGTGCTCCTCGATCGTCTTGAACCGGTTACCAGACTTCTGCACCTTCACCGAGGCCTCGCCCTTGGCCGGGCGAAGGCGGACACGCGCGACAGCGGTCTTGCGCCGCCCCGTGCCCCACCACCACCCTTGCGCATCGGGTGGCGTCGCCTCCCGCAAGGGACGGGTCGAGGTCGCCGCGGTCTCGGCGGGGGTCTGCGTATCGGTCCTCAGTGTCGTCATGATGGTTCTCGCGTGCGTGGATCGCGGTCGTTGATGCGGGGTTCGCGGGGGGTCAGACTTCCAAGCGGACGGGCTGCTGCGCCTGGTGCGGGTGGTCCGGTCCGCCGTAGACCTTCAGTTTCGTGAGCATGTGCCGCCCGAGCCGGTTCTTCGGCAACATGCGGCGGACGGCGTCCTCGACGAGCCGCTCGGGGCGGCGCTCGCGGAGCGCACCGTACGGCTCCGCCTTCAGCCCGCCCGGGTAGCGCGAGTAGCGGAGTTTCATCCGCTGCTCCGCCTTGCGTCCGGTCAACGCGACCTTCTTCGCGTTCGTCACCACCACGAACTCGCCCGTATCGACGTGCGGCGAGTACTCCGGGCGGTGCTTGCCCATCAGCACGGTGGCGATCTCGACCGCGAGACGCCCGAGCGGCACGCCCTCCGCGTCCACCACCTTCCAACCGCGCTCGACCTCGCCGGGCTTGGCATAGAACGTCTGGCGTCTCACGTCGGGCCTCCCGATCGGACAACGGCGCGCCGGCCGCTCGTCCTGCTCTGGCGAAGGCGAAAGCCCCTCGCCGGGTGCGTCTGCTCGCCGCCTACCGGGCGGGGCGGGCCGCGTCGTCCGCGGCATGGTTTCCGAAGGCTCCCGCACCGAGGGCCTCCCAGCCCGGGCACGGGGAATCAACAGCCGGGAACCCTAGCAGCCGACCGGCCCCGGTCAAGATTCCACCCCGGCTGTGGCCCCGTCCCCCGCGCGGGCCGATCATCGGGGGCATGCCCCTCGACCCGAGCGCCCCCCGACCCGCCCGCCCGCCACGCGAGCCGCCCGACCCCGGCACGCCCATGTCGCGCCAGATCACGCTCACGCTCGCCGTCGCGCTCGTGCTGCTGGTGGCCGGGTTGCAGGCGTTGAGTTCGATCGCGGCAGGTCAGCCCGCGCCCGTGCAGGCCGCCGAGGTCGATGCCCCAGCGACCACCATGGACCAGTTCGGCCTGACGGCGCGGCTCTATGTGCTCGTGCTGCACGGGCTTGGGATGCCCGATCCCGACGGCGAGGCGTCGCGCGCTCTGGCGAAGGCTGCGCCGACCCCGCGCGACGAGGTCCGTGCCGTCGTCTCGATGGCCGAGATGGCGCACATGCCGGAAGCGGGCGCGGAGCGGGCGCTCGCCCGAATCGAGGAGTTGCGGCCCGAGTTCGAGCGGCTGGCGAGCGAACAGCCCGACGAGCCTGAACCCATCGCGCTCCTGGCCGACCTCGACGCCCTGCGCTCGATCTATACCGACGGGCCGGAATCCCTCGGCTACGAGGCGCGCGATCGGCTGGTGCACCGGCACGGCTGGTTCGGCCGGCTCGCGCTCACCTTCGGCTTGGACGACGACGCGCCCGAACGCGCCGGGATTTTCGGGCCCGCCACCGCGCTCGCGTTCGGCGTGATCATCGCCGCCATCGTCATCCCGCTCGCCATCCTGGTCGGCTTCGTGCTGCTCGTGATCGGTCTGGTGCTCTTCGTGGGTCGGTCGCTGCGACCTCGCTTCGTGCCGCCGCTGCCCGGCGGGAGCGTCTATCTCGAAACGCTCGTCGTCTTCCTGATCGGGTTCCTGGGCGTGAAGATGCTCGCCGACCTCGTCGGGCATGCGCTGAGCGAGACAGCCGCGGTGGTCACTGGCCTTGTGCTTCAGGCCGGGCTGGTCGTGCTGATCCTCTGGCCGCTCGCGCGCGGCGTTCCGTTCTCTCGCTGGCGCGCCGCCACGGGCTGGCACGCCCCGCGCGGCGTGCTTCGAGAGATCGGCTGCGGCGTCCTGGGCTATCTCGCCGCGCTCCCTGTCTTCGTGGGCGGCGTGATCCTCAGCCTCATCCTCTCCGCGATCTGGGCGATGATCTCCTCCGCCATTCGCGGCACGCCGGAGCACCAGCCGCTGCCTCAGAACGCGCCGCTCGACCTCGTCCTCTCCGGCAACACCGTGCTCGTCGTGCTGCTCTTTCTGATGGCGACCATCTGGGCGCCGATCGTCGAGGAGACGATCTTCCGCGGCGCGCTCTACCGCCACGCCCGGGCGCGGGTCGGGGCGGTGGTCGCGGGGCTGCTGGCCGCGCTCATCTTCGCCTTCATGCACGGCTACGGTCCGCTCTTCACGCCGCCGCTGATCGCGCTGGGCTTCATGTTCGCCATGCTGCGCGAGTGGCGCGGGTCGCTCACCGCGTCGGTGACGGCGCACTTCCTGCACAACTTCGTGACGCTCTCCGTGCTGCTCGTCGTCGTGCACTTGCTCGGGTCGTGAGACGGAGAACGATCACTCCACCGCGTGCGCCGGGGGAGGCGTTTCCTCCGTGATCTTCTCCCGCTTCGCCTCGCCCTCCGCCTCGTCCAGCGACGTCACGAACATCTCCTCGTTGATCCGCGCCTGCAGGTGCACCGGCCGGCCCCACAGCAGCCGCAGCGACCGCAGCGCGTCCGCCGCCTTGCCCGCGTCCAGTTCCAGACCCGTGAACTTGTGCGCCAGGTACAGCTCCCCGCGATTCCGGTAGTTCCCGTCCACCACGTAGATGAACGGCTGCCCCGCGTTCGTCAGGTGGTGCAGCAGCGCCTGCTTCACCCGCTCGAAGTCCCGGCTCACCACCCGCAACTCCCCCGTCTGCGGGTCGCGACGGTACTGGTACATCCGGTGCCGCTCTACGAACTCGGGCGTGAGGAACTCGTCGATGAACGACACGTCGTTGTACACCCGCCGAACCTCGAAGATCTTGTCCCGCCCCTTCATCGACCGGTCGTCGAACCGCTCCCGCGCCCCCATCGTCTCCAGCCGCTCCCACGCCGGCCCGTGCTGCCCCCGGTCCCACCGACGCTCGATCTCCTTGAACAGTTCCACCCCGATCTTGTACGGGTTGAACCCGCCCGGCGGCATGTGCACCACGCCCGAGTGCTGCTCCGCGTAGTCCACGATCTCCGACGCCTCGAGGAAGTGCCGCGTCATCAGTTTCGAGTGCCAGTACGTCGCCCACCCCTCGTTCATCACCTTCGTCATCGCCTGCGGCGCGTAGTAGTACGCCTCGTCGCGCACGATCCCCAGCACGTCCGACTGCCAGTCCTCCAGCGGCGCGTGCCGCAACAGAAAGAGCAGCACGTCCCGCGTCGGCTCCGACGGGAAACGCCGCTTCTCCTCCGCCTGCCGCCGCTCGTGCTCCGCCCGCTGCCGCGCGATCTCACCCGCCGGGTTGATGAACGGGTCCATGTAGTCCTTCGCCGGCAGCCGGTCCGGCCGGAACGCGGCCTCGTCCGCCGTCTCAGGCCCCCGCCGCGCCGGCTCCTCGCGCCGCACGAACGCCGAGTGCGGATCGATCAGGTGCTCGATCGAGAGGCACGCGTCGATGAACCGCTCCACCGCCCCCTGCCCGTGCCGCTCCGCGTGCCGACGAACCCGCGTCGCGTGGTTCGCCATCTCGTCCATCATCTTCCGGTTCGTCCGCCCGAACCACAGGTTGTTCTTGAAGAAGTCCGCGTGCCCGTACACGTGCGCCATCACCAGTTTCTGGTCCGTGACGCTGTTGCTCTCCTGCAAATACGCGTAGCACGGGTCGTTGTTGATCACCATCTCGTAGATGCGACCCAGCCCGTACGCATCGCGCTTGCTCAGCCGCTCGTACTCCATCCCCCACCGCCAGTGCGGGTACCGCACCGGGAACCCCCCGTACGCCGCGATCTGGTTCATGGTCTCGAAGTCCAGCACCTCGAACACCACCTCGAAGAAGTCCAGACCGTACTCGCGCGCCTTGGCCTTGATCGCGGCCATGTGCTCGCGTAACTCCGGCGACAGGTCCGTGATGTGCATCCGCGGTGCCATCCTGCACCTCTATCGGCCCGAGCAAGGCCGAACACGCCCCGATTCCGTGGGCCTCCACACGCCTATACGGTCGGAACCTGTTCGAGGATCGGGGTCTTCGCCGACCTCGGGGTAGAGCGGTCGTCATCACACCACGGAGATGGCGAAGAGGATGAGGCTTACGACGGTCGCGGTCCAGGCAGCAACGACGAGCAGCGCTCGTTTGTCCTGAGATCGGCGTCGAAACCACGATCTGCCCGCCCGGCTCCCCAGCAGTGCCGTGAGCGTTCCCAGGAACAGGAAGGTTGGGACCAACACGCTCCACTCCCAGAACGACGCCCATCCCCCATGCCCGAGAGAGAAAACAACATAGAGGGCAGTTATCGACCCTGACCAGCCCGCCCCCACCGCAAGCCCCACGATCGTCGCGATCAACGCCCCCGTCGCAGGCTCCGTCAGCCCCACCCGCAGCGTCAGCCCCAGCCCGCACTCCGGGCACGCCTGCCCCGCCAGCCCCCGCAGGTTGTACCCGCACGACGGGCACGGCTCATCGCGCTCCGCCAGATACTCCCGCAGCCTGTCGGTGTCCGCCAGCATGCCAGTACTCTACCTCTGATAGGGTGAGACCCGCCCCGGGATACCCAGCCGCGAGCCTCTCTCCCTGTCGCTCGATGCCTGCCGGAGTTCTGCCTTCGGGCTTGACGCGGCCGCCCTCGGTCGGGAGACTCACGGCCCGCATCCCGTCGGGGGGCGGGGGCGTATGGCCCGTGCCGGGGGGCTAGGCTCTCGGGGCGGGGGGGCGCGGCCGGGCCGGGTTGGCCCGGGCGGCGGCAGGCGGGCGGCGTGCCGAGCCACGCGGCCTGAACGGAACAACCGGCCCGGCTCGCGGCGTGCGTCGCGGGGCGGGCCTCTGGCGGAGCATGGCAATGGCGGCACGCAGCGGCGCGAGCGTCGGGACATTGGTGACGATCACGATCCTCAGCCTGCTGAGCCTCGGGCTGTTCGTGGCGACGATCGTCTTCTACGGCAAGTTCAGCCGCACGCAGAGCGAGAAGCAGATGGCCGAGCAGGCCCTGCGAGAGTTCGTCCGGCAGGAAGAGCAGCAGGACCCCCAGATCGTCTCGATGGCCCAACTCGCCGGCCGCTCGGGGCAGAGCGTGGTGGGCTATCTCCAGTCCTCGCACCGCCAGACGATGGAGCGGCTCTCCGGCTCGGGGCGCGATACCTACGAGGCGATGATGGAGCGTCTCGGGAACGTGCGACTCGCGGGGGTGGCGGCGGCAACCGGCTGGACGCCGGCGCAGCAGGGTGCGCAGCCGCCGTCGGTGCAGGACCTGGTCGCCGGCTCGAACATGCTTCAACTGCTGCGCGACGTTGACGCGCACTCGACGCGGCTGGCGTCGAATCTCGCCGACGCGGAGCGGGCGCGGGTGGTGGCCGAGAACGACCTTCGCAACGAGACCGAGCGCGTTGCGGCGATCCAGTCGCGCCACCAGGCGACGCTGGCCGCGATCGAAGAGCAGCTGAGCCGCTATCGCGACGAGTTGAACACCTACCGCTCCGGCACGGATCGGGCGCGTGCGGACATGGATGCCCGCGTCGAACGCATCCGCGGCGACTCGCGCGACCGCGAGGGCCAGCTGCTCGACCGCATCAGTGCTCTTGAGGACGAGCGGGCGCGGCTCCAGAACCAGTTGGACGTGCTGCGCGGCGAGCGCACCAAGGACCTCTTCCGCGTGACCGACGAATACGCCCTGGTCGACGGGCAGATCGTCGGCACCAACGCGACCGAGCGGCAGGTGACGATCAGCGTCGGGCGGCGCAACAAGGTGCCGCTGGGCATGACGTTCTCCGTGTATTCGAGCGCCTCGGCGATCCGTCCCGACCCCGAGACCGGCGATTACCCCCGCGGCAAAGCGTCCATCGAAGTGATCCGCGTCGACGAGACCACTTCGCTTGCCCGCGTGCTCTCGGAAGTGCAGGGCAATCCCATCATTCGCGGCGACGTGATCGCCAACCCGGTCTACGACCCGAACAAGGTCTACAAGATGGTGGTCGCGGGCAACTTCGACGCGAACAACGACGGCATCGCCACCGAGTCCGAGCAGGCCGCGGTCCGCGCCAAGATCGAGGCGTGGGGCGGTATGGTGATCGACGACCTGAGCGGCGACGTTGACTTCCTGGTGCTCGGGCAGGCGCCGGTGCTGCCGCCCGCGCCGGGTCCGCAGGCGCCGATCGCGGTTGTGCTGCAGTACACGGAGTTGCAGGCCGCCCTGCGCCGGTACGAGGAGTTGTTCGCCCAAGCGACGGCGACCTCGATCCCGGTCCTGAATGAGAACCGCCTCCGGACGCTCCTCGGGGAGCGTTGAGCGGAGCATGGGCGGGCTGCCCAAGTTCCTGCATCCGGCCGCGTACTACGCGATTCGCACCGCGGCGGCCCTGCCGCTGATCCTGCCGCCGCGTGAGAGCATCCGGTGCGCCCGCGACCTCGGCCGGCATTGGGCCGGCGCTCCGATGAACAGGGCGCGCCTCCGCCGCGCCGCAGCGAACCTCGCGTTCGTTTACCCGGACTGGGACGAGGACCGTCGCCTCGCGCTGGCCGTGCGGGCCTACGAGCACCTGTTCATGCTGGGCGTGGAGGTTGCGCTCACGCCCCGGCTGATGAACGAGGAGGGCTGGCTCCGCCACGTGGAACTCGACCGGGTGGACGGCGCCCTCCGCGCGCTCATGTGCGGCCACCCGACCGTGATGATCACCGGCCACTGCGGCAACTGGGAGTTGCTGGGCTACGTGGTCGCGTTGCTGGGCTACCCGGTGCACGCGCTCTATCGTCCGCTGGACTTACGCCCGCTCGACCGGTGGCTGCGCCAGAGCCGGGAGCGTCGCGGCATGACGCTGGTGGACAAGTTCGGCGCGATGCACGCGATGCCGCGGATTCTGCAGCAGGGCGCGCCGATGGGCATCGTCGCCGACCAGAACGCGGGCGACCGCGGCATGTTCGTCCCGTTCTTCGGGCGGCTGGCCTCGACGTACAAGTCCATCGGATTGCTGGCGATCCAGTTCCGAACGCCGGTGGTGGTTGGGCAGGCACGACGACTCGGGTGGAACGACGTGCACGACCGGCCCGTCGAGCACGGCTTCAGCGCAGGTGAGCGAGCGCGCGACGACAGCGGCGTCCGATACCGCATCGAGATGGTGGACGAGATTCTGCCCGAGGAGTGGGAGTCGCAGCCTGACCCGCTCTTCTACCTGACGGCTCGCTACCGGCGCGCGATCGAGACGATGGTCCGTTCCGCGCCGGAGCAGTACCTGTGGATGCACCGCATCTGGAAGAGCCGACCGCGGCATGAGCGAGAGGGCAGGCCATTCCCACCCGTTCTGCGCGAGAAGCTCCGCGCCCTGCCGTGGATGACGGAATCCGAGGCATCGCGGATCGAGGACCAGTCGGCCCGCGACGCGGCCTTCCTGGTGCAGCACGGGCTGGATCGCCTCCCCTGATCGGGCGGTTTTCGCTTGCGTTCGGGGGGGCTGGGTGATTCAATGATGCACGGGCCGCAACCCGTGCCGCGGGCGGGACGGATGCAAGGACTGGCGGGGCGGAAGGAGCGTTGGATGATGACGAGTACCCGGCATCGACTCGAAGACGTGCGCGTGCTGATCGTGGACGACGACCGGGACGTGCTGGAGTCGATCGACGCTGCGTTCCGGGCCGAGGGGGCGCAGACGCTGCTCGCCTCGGACGGCAACAAGGCCGTGGACCTGTGTCGCGATGATCCGCCCGATCTCGTGGTGCTGGACATGATGCTGCCCGGGCGGTCGGGCTTTCTGGCGTTGGAGCGCATCAAGGGGCGGGAAGACAGCCCCCTGGTCATCATGGTGACTGCGAACGAGGGCAAACGCCACCAGGCCTATGCCGAGAGCCTCGGCGTGGACGCCTACCTGCTCAAGCCTGTGCCGCTGGAGAAGCTGCTGGACGCCGCCGTTGCGCTCATCGACGCCCGGGATGCGGAAGAGGAGGACTGAGGCGGATCGGGCGGGCTAGGGTCCCCGGCACAACGGGAGCGCAGCGGTGTCCACGCCTCGGATGGTGGTGCTGATGAACTCGAAGGCCGGCGCCACGGGGGAGACCGTGCCGCTGGGTCGCCGTGCCGAGATCGTCGATTCCCTCGGCCGTTTCAACACGCACAGCGACGGGTCGGGCAAGGCGGTTGCCTTCGGCACCGATCGGCTCTACGGCCCGGGCTTCGTCGTCGAGATGCCGACGGGGCAGGAGCAGTTGGCGCAGGTCATGGTCTCGATCGCCGACGCCGATACCGCATGGCCCGTGCTCTCGCGCATGTGCAAGACCATGGGGTGGCGCATGGTCGATCCCGATTCCGGGCGGTCGTTCTTCTGAGGAGCGAGGCGCGATGCCCACCTACGTCTACGAAATCACGGACGCGAAGGGCAATGGCACCGGACGCACGTTCGAGTGGGTGCAGCCGATGTCCGCGGCCGCGCTCACGAAGCATCCCGAGACGGGCGAGCCGGTGCGCCGCGTGCCACAGGCCCCGATGATCGCGGGCAAGTGGTCGGGTGCGCCGGGCAAGGGCAAACTGAGCGACGCCAACCTCGATCGGCTGGGGTTCACCAAGTACCAGCGCTCGGGCGACGGCGTGTACGAGAAGCGCGCCGGCAAGGGGCCGCGCACGATCACGCGGGATTGACCACGCGTTCTGCGGCGTGCGCTTCCAGGCACACGACCAGGCGATCGACGAGTACGTCCAGTCCGAGTTGACACGAGAGAGATTCGGACGCATGCCGGGCGCGAGCGAGCGACTCGGGTTCGAGCGCAGCGTCGATGGCTCGACCCCACCCCTCTGGCGTCGGGTTCGGCACGAGCGCGCCGGGACGGGTCTCGGGCGCAAGAGCGATGAGCTCCGCGCCGGGCGCATCCGCGCGTGCCAGCACGGGCCGCGCGGCGCGGATCGCGTCGCAGACGAAGCGTCCGGTGGTGATGCCGGCGGGCGCGGCGAACGGCGCGGCGGCGAGGTCGGCAGCCGCAAAGAGCGCGTCCATCCGCGCGGTCGCGCCGACGAGGCGTACGCGCTCGCCCATGCCCGCCCGCTCGGCGGCCAAGTGCAGGCGATAGCCGCGGTAGGCCGGTGCAAGGACGATAGGTCGCGCTTCTGCGACCGCTGCTCCGGCGAGGAACTCGTGAAGGCCGGGCCGGTCGAGATGGATGCCCGAGAGCAGGACGACGCTCTCATGCTCGCGCAGGCCGAGTGTGCGCCGGGTGCGGACGCGCTGGCACGCGTCATGCGCCGCGTCAGGGGGGGGCAGACGGCTGGCGAATCCAAGCCCGATGCGTCCGTCGGGCAGCGCGCCGGCGGGGGCGTTCAGAGCGCCGCGGATCGTGCCGAAGCGTGCCGCGGCGGCGCGGGCCTGCCGCTCGGCAATCGCGGCGTGCGCCAGCCACGGACGGTCGGCGAGGTAGGCCGCCATCGAACCGGGCGACGATCGGCGCAGCAGCAGGTTCGAACGCAGCGAGGCCATCGTCGGCGGTCCGAGCGGGATCCACAGGTCTCCCGGCGCAAAGTGCGTCAGCGAGACGCACGCCCGATCCGCGTGCCGGGCGCGCACCGCTCCCGCCCAGCGGGCAAAGCGCAGCGGGTGCGCGTGGCGAGCCGTGCGCCGCTCGTCCCGCACCAGCACGCGCACAGGGGCGAAGTCGGCGGGGTCGTCCGCGCCGTCGCACGCGACGAGAACGTCGTGCCCGTGCTCGTGGAGGGAGTGCGCGAGGTCGGCGGCCCATGCCGCAGGCGACCACGGGTGACACTCGGCGTAGTCGGCGAGAAGGAGGAGTCTCACGCGGCAGGCTCGGGAGGGGGGGGACGCCAGGGCAGTGAGAAGAAGACGAGCGCACCGAGGAGCGCGCTCGTCTGTGCGTTGATGTGGACGACGTCGAACGCGCTCACCAGCAGCAGGCCGAGAAGCGCCCAGAAGGGGCCGTCGGCGTATCCGGGCGGGCCGTCGCCGGGCTGACGGCGCGCCGCGCCGCGCAGCACGCACACGATGAACGCGGCCGCGATGGCCAGGCCCGGCAGCCCGGCGGTGGCGGCGGTGTGAAGCAGGGCGTTGTGGGCGTGATCGTGGATCGAGCGCGTGGCGGGGTCGATTCCGCGGGACCGCAGGCGGTCCTCGACCCAGCGTCGATAGCCGCCCGAACCCGTGCCGGAGAGCGGGTGCTCGGCGAACGCGGCGACCGCCCATCCGGCCATGGCGATGCGTGCGCCGGTGTCGGAGTTGTACTCCCCGTCGCGCAGCGCGGAGGTGATCTCGACGCGCGCGAGGGAGACCCTGTCGCGGAGCGATTGGCCTCCGAGCGTCCATGCCGCGGTGCCCGCGACGACGATCAGGAGCGTCGCGGCAGCGCAGGCGAGGGCCAGCCCGCGCCACCGCGCGGCACGCCACCCCGCCGCCACGCCGACGATCAGGACGAGCGCGGCTGAGGCGATCCACGCCCCGCGCGTGCCTGTCGCCGCGATGCCGGCGATCGTGCAGAGGCAGCCAGCGATTCCGAGCGTGCGCCACTTCCCGCGCCCCCAGACGGCCGCGGGCAGGTGCAGACCCAGCGCTGCGGTGAGGATGGACCCGCCGACGACGGGGAACCACCAGCCCGAGTTCCGTCCGGGCAGGCGTGGTCGAACGAGCCAGTCCACGTCGAAGGCGGTGCCGATCGCGTGGCCGACCTGCCCGAGTTGGCCGAGCGCGATGCCGATCGTCATCGCGGCGAGGAGCAGGGCGCGTCGCTGCACGACGGGCCAGAGGCACACAATCGCCGCGAACCAGCGAACGCTGGATGCCTGATCGAAGCCGAGCGATGGGTCGGGCGACCAGAGCAGCGAGAGCGCGGCCCACGCGGACCACAGCAGGATCAGGAGCATCGGCGGCTGGATGATCAGCCGGAGAAAGGTGGCCCAGTGACGGTGAATCCTGATCAGGAAAGCGGCGGCGAGCGGGATGCCGGCGAGTTGCGAGGGGCTGATGGGCGCGCCGAGGAAGAGGCACCACAAGGCGCCGATCGCCGTGTGGACGCGCAGCCCGAAGGGATCAACCGCCAACTGCCGGTCGAAGGCCCGGATCGCCCAGGCGGGGTCGATCCACGGGGCGTCGAGCCAGCGGAGGGGCGATCGCGGGGGATGGGCGTCGGGAGCCATGCGGGGGCCATCTTGGGGTCGGGCGGTCCAATCGGCAAGCGGGAGGAGGGTTTGGGGGGATTCGGGGCAACCATCGGGGGGTGAAAGCGAACAATTGGAACGGTACGACAGTCCGATGGAGTAGGCTGAGGACAGAGGGCGAAGGAGCAGCGGCCATGGACGAGGTCCGGCGGGTCTTGGCGGCGGCGGGGCGAAGGCTGTTCCTGGTGCGGCTGCTGGCGTCGCTGACGATGACGCTGACGGCCGCGCTCGGCACGGTGCTGGCGCTGCGCGTGGCGGACAGGCTGCTGATCCTGGGCGTGCCGTGGCTGTGGGTGTTCGCGGCGACTCTCGGTTCAGCGGTGGTCATTGCGCTGGTCTGGTGTGCCGTGCGTCCACTCGGCAATCTTGCCGTCGCGCGGGTGGTGGACGAGAGCGCGGGGCTGCGCCAGACGCTCAGCACCGCGCTGTGCGTCGAACGGAGCGACGACCCGTGGTCGCGTGCGGTGGTGGAGAGCGCGGGCGAGGCGGCGCGGCGGGTGGTGGTGCGGGATGCGGTGCCGATCGCCGGGCCGAGGACGTGGCCGACGCCGGCGGTGGTGGGGCTGGCGCTCGCCGTCGTCTGGTTCTTGTTGCCGCCGATCGACCTGCGCGGCGCGCTGGCCGCGGAGCGTGAGCGCGAGCAGGAGGAGAAGGCGATCGCCGAGGCGAAGGCGGACGCGCTACAGAGCGAGCAGAAGATCCGCGAGTTGCTCGCGAAGTCGAACCTGGGCGACGGGCTGGGCGATGCGCTCGGTGACCGGGAGGCGCAGATCGACAAACCGCAGACCGCGGAGGAAGTCCGGCGCGCGGCGATCCGCAAACTGACGAGCCTGACGGAGCGCCTCGCGGCGGAGCAGTCCGGCGAGAAGGGCCAGAAACTGGACACGCTGCAGGAGATGCTGCGCCAGTTGCGCACACCCGGGCGCGGTCCCATGACCGAACTCTCGCGAGAACTGGCGAAGGGGAACTTCGACAAGGCCCGCCAGATGCTCGACGAACTGGCGCAGAAGATGGGCGATGGCAGCATGTCGCCCGAGGAGCGCGAGCAACTCAAGGCCCAGATGGAGAACCTCGCCAAGCAGATGCAGCAACTCGCCGAGCAGAAGACCTCACTCGAGCAGGCTCTGCGTCAGGCGGGCATGAGCGGCGAGCAGGCCAAGGAAGCGGCCGCGAACCCGCAGGCCCTCCAGCAGGCCCTCGAGAACATGCAGAACCTCTCGCCCGAGCAGAAGCAGCAGTTGCAGCAGATGGCCGAGGCCGTCAGCAAGGCGTGCGAGTCGTGCAGCGGCCTTGGCGAGGCGATGTCGAAGATGGCCCAGGGCATGGGCCAGAGCGGCATGAGCCAGGACGGCATGTCCGGCATGGAATCGCTCGCCGGGCAACTCAGCGAACTCGAGATGCTCTCGCAGGAGATGGGCGGCGTGAACGCCGCGATGCAGGAGGCGATGGCGCAACTCAACAAACTCGGACAGTCGCTCGGCGAGTGCGAATGGGGCCAGTGCTCGGGCACCGGGATGGCGGGCATGACCGGGCAGTGGCGGCCCGGCTCGAACATGGGACAGGGCATGGGATCCGGCGGTCCGGGCCAGGGCAACGGCGAAGGCCCGGAGGAAGAGGCCGCGGACTTCATGGTCAACCGCGTGAAGGCAAGGGTTCACACGACGGCGGGGCCGATCATCGGCTCGCGGCTGGTGCAGGGCGACTCGGTGAAGGGAGAGGCGCTGGCGGAGTTCGCCACGGCGGTCCAGGTCTCGTCGCAGGAGGCGGCCGAGGCGCTCCAGACCATGCAGGTGCCGCGCGAGTACCACGGCGCGGTGAAGCACTACTTCGGCACGCTCGAGGAACGGGTGCGGGCCGAGCGGGCGAAGAAGGAGGCCGCGGGCGATGGCGGCAAGTAGGTCGATCGCCCCGCGCCGTGCCGGTCTGTTCATGCTGCTCGGGTTGATGACGGGGCTGCTGTGCGCGTGCTCGCGCGAGAACGGCGAGAGTGCGGGCGGCGGGTCAGTCGTGCTCTACTCTTCCGCCGACGACTACGTGCTGCGGGAGATGGTCGCGGCGTTCGAGTCCGAGACGGGGCTGCGCGTGCGACTGCTCGGCGACACCGAGGCGACCAAGACGACCGGCCTCGTGCAGCGGTTGCTCTCCGAGAAGGACAGCCCGCGGGCGGACGTCTGGTGGTCCAGCGAGCCGTTCGGCACGATCCGCCTGGCGCGCGAGGGGCTGTTCGAGCCGGCGACAGGCGTCGAGACCGGCGTCGAGGGCGGGTGGCCGCTGGTCTCGAACGACGGCCTGTGGCTCGGCTTCGCGTCCCGGGCGCGCGTCATCGCCTACCACACCGGCCGCGTGAAAGAGGAGGATGCGCCGCGTACGCTGCGCGATCTGACCGACCCGCGCTGGCGCGGCCGCGTGGGCATCGCGCGCCCCGAGTTCGGCACCACGCGCGGGCACTTCGGCGCGCTCGTCGAGGCGTGCGGCGTCGAAGCCTTCGAGGCGTGGCTGACGGCGATGAAGGCCAACGGCGTCCGCCTCTACAGCGGCAACGCCTCCGCCGTGCGCGGCGTCGCGGACGGCGAGATCGACGTCTGCCTGACCGACACCGACGACGTCTGGGTCGCGCAGCGCAACGGCTGGCCGGTTGGCCTGGTGTACGAGCGGCCGGACGGGCCGGGCGAATCGGTCGAGGGACTGCCGAGTTTCGGCCCGCTCCTCATGCCGAACACGGTCGCGCTGGTTCGCGGCGGACCGGGCAGCCCCGAAGCACGCCGTCGGCTGGTCGAGTTCCTGCTCAGCGAGCGGGGCGAGCGCATCCTCGCCGAGAGCGACTCGGGGAACATCCCGCTGCGTCCGGGTCTCGCGGCCGCGTACCCGCGGTTCGAGGTGCCGTCGCCGTGGGTGGTGGATTACGAGGCTGTCGCCGAGGTGGACGCCGTGACGATGGAGGTGTGCCGGCGCGTGCTCGGGGGTGGTTGAATCAGTCGTCTGCCGGTTCGACACGCAGGCGGTAGGTCGGCGGGTGCGTTCGCTCGGCCGTGCTCGGGAACATCTCCTCGGTGTAGAACATCGCGTCCATCTGGTCGGGCCAGACGGCGTGCATGGGGGCGTAGCCGAGCGGGCGTGCGCTGAAGCGAGCGCGCAGCGGGTGGTCCGGGGGGGCGGAGCGGAAGTCGATCCAGAGGAAGCGGCGTCCGGTGGCGAGAGCGGCGGCTTCAAGCGACCCTTCGCGCGGCGCTTCGAGGCGCGATGGCGCCATGCCGAGCCGGGCGGCCGTGCCGCGGGCGGCGGTGAAGCCGACGGTGAAGACGGCGTCGCCGAGGATGGAGCGGGCACGCTCGCCGGCGGTGATGAGGCCGTCGTAGGTGAACGGGAGGCCGGTCTCGATCTCGCACGCGCGGTGAACGGCGTGCATGGTCGCCTCCCAGACGATGAGGCGGCGCCCCTTGTAGTACTCGTCGGCGAGCCAGGCGAGGTTGTCCCCCATGCGGGCGTCGCGGATGTTGTTCATCGACGCCCCGCGCGCGTTCGCCTCCGCGAAACGCACCCACTCGCGCATGTCGTCGATGACGCGGGCGAAGAAGTCCGCCTCAGGCTCGCCGTGGCGGGCGACGCGGGCGGGGCGCGAGGCGGCGGCGTCCATGGCCAGGGCTTCAAGGCCGCGCTTCGTGTCGCCCCCGATCTCGCCCGCGATCACCGCGCTGAAGGCCTCGCCGCCCGCCGGCGCGAAGAAGCGGAGCGCGGCGTCGGCGTCGGGCGAGGGCGGCACGCCTGCATCGGCGAAGAGCGCGCGCACGCGCCTCGCCCACTCGCCCGTGCCGTGATCCGAAGTGAACTGCGTGTCCATGCCGGCGGTTGCGATCGGGCGGTCGGTGGCGTGCGAATCGGCGACGTAGTCCAGCAGCGGGCGGACCTGCGCGCTGTATCGCCAGATGCCGAAGACGCCGTGGGCGTGGGCGTCCATCGTTGGGACGCCCTCGCGGAGTTTGTCGTCCACGACGCGGCAGTCGAACATGCCCGACTCCCAGACGAGCACGTCGAAGCCCATGCGCTGGTGGAGAAACTTGACGAGGCGGACCTTGGCGAGGAAGGCCGCCCCGTCGCCGTGGGTCTGCTCGCCCAACTGAACGACGCGCGCTTCGCCGATCAGAGCGATGAGCGGTTCGAGGTCGGCGAAATCGTCGTCGCCCGGGTCGATGGAGCGGATGGGGATGGTTTGGCCGGCGAGGAGATCGGGCTGGGCGGTGGCTGGAAGCGCGGCCGGCGCGGTGAGCGCGGCGGCGAGCGAGATGAGACGATGGAGATGCATCGGCTTGGATGATGATACGGAATGTGTCTGGAGCCTATCCCCAAACTCCTGATTCACCACAGAGTCACAGAGGGCACAGAGAAAAAAGCCTGCATTCCCGCCTCTGTGCTCTCTGTGTCTCTGTGGTGAGATCGGCTCTCCGAAGGTACGGGATAGCTTCTCGTGTGGTTTCGCGGACGGGAGCGCCAGCGTCGAGAGGAGTGAAGAGGGGAAGGAGAA
>JAHCJE010000061.1 GCA_026128865.1 Phycisphaeraceae bacterium
CCAGCCATGAGACAACTCCCATTCCACTACGCCTTCCGCAACCTCGGCCGAAGCCGCCTGCGCCTCGCCGCAACCCTCATCGGCTCCACGCTCGTTGTCCTGCTCGCACTCGCCGCGGGCGGGTTCGTGCGCGGGATGGCCATCACGCTCACCCAGCGCGCGAGCCTCCACGAGAACGTCATGATCGTCGGCATCGGCAGCGAGGAGGGTGTCGAACGATCCCAGATCGATGCCGGCATCGAGGGCATCGCCGCCGCCAGCATCGCCGGCCTGAGGGAGAGCGCGGGCGTCATCTACGCTTCACCCGAGATCCACGCTGCCCTTCCCGTGCGAGAGTCGGCAACCAGCGAACGCGATCTGCCCGCCGTGATGCGCGGCGTGCGGCCCGTCGCACTCCTCGTCCACCCCGAAGTCGAGATCGTCGAGGGACGCTCCCCGCGCAGCGGCCGCGACGAACTCATAGTCGGCGCACTCGCCGCCACCCGACTCGGCGTGCCCGACTCGCGCCTCGCCGTCGGACAGACCCTCCACTTCAGCAACCGCGACTGGACGATCGTGGGCCACTTCACCGCGCCCAACACCGTCATGGACGCCGAAATCTGGCTCCCCTTGATCGACCTGCAGGTGGCCATCAACCGGCCCGCATCGCTCTCGTGCGTGATCGTCACGCTCGACTCGGCTCGCTTCGCCGACGTGGACCTCTTCGTCAAGAGCCGCCTCGACCTCGAAATCACCGCCATCCGCGAACGCGACTACTACGCCTCCATCGCCGCCTTCTACGCCCCCATCCGCGCCATGGTGCTCGTGACCGCCGCGCTCATCGCCTCCGGCGGCATCCTCGGCGGCCTCAACACCATGTACGCCGCCTTCGCCGCCCGCGTGCGCGAGGTCGGCATGCTCCAGGCTCTCGGCTTCACACGCACTGCCATCGTCCTCAGCCTGACCGAGGAATCCACCTTCGCCGGCGCATGCGGCGCGCTCGCGGGCGCGGCCCTCGGCCTGCTCCTGCTCGACGGCCTCGCGGTGCGTTTCTCGATGGGCGCGTTCACGCTCACGCTCGACGCGCCGGTCGTGCTCGCGGGCGTGCTCTGCGGGCTTGTCGTCGGACTGGTGGGCGCCATCCCGCCGGCAGTTCGTTGTCTCCGTCTCTCCATCCCCGAGGCCCTCAAGGCCCACTGAACCGGCGTCCGTTCGCCGAGGAGTTTCCGTATGCGACAGTTCACCGCTCTCATGCTCATCGCACTCCTGGCCGGCTCGCTCGCAGGCTGCGGAGAGTCCGGCACGTCCAAGACCGGCACGCAGGCACCGAGCACACCGCCCGCCTGGCTGCTCGTCTCCGAGCCTGCCGATTCGATCTCGATCTCCGATGCCAAGGCGGTCGCCGAGGAGGGCGCGACAATCGTCGTGCGCGGCCGGATCGGCGGGCGCAAGTCCCCGATTACCGCCGACAGCCCGGTCTTCGTGATCGTCGATCTCTCGCTCCCGCACTGCGGCGAAGACCCCGACGACAAGTGCCCGACCCCCTGGGATTACTGCTGTGAATCGAGGAGCGAACTCGCCGCCAAGAGCGCGACGGTGCAGATCGTGGACGCGCACGGAGCGGCCGTCGCCCCGATCGGCGCCTCGCTCAAGCCCCTCGACGAGGTGATCGTTGTCGGCGCGGTTGGCGCACGACCGAGCGAGGGCGTCCTCACGATCCGCGCGACGGGCGTCTACCGCGTCCCCGGCTGAGCGGGAGCGGGTGCGCTGGGGAAATGAAGAACGGCCCGCGTCGGCGTGACGCGGGCCGCTGTGAACCGTCGAGTCGGACACGAAGGCGTGCGATCAGCGGCGGCGGCGGCAGGCGGCGAGGCCCGCGAAGCCGAGCAGCGCGGCCGCACCCGGAGCCGGGACGGCGGTGATCGTCACGTTGTGGAATAAGTAGCCCTCGCCTGTGTGCAGGTTGATGAGGCCGCTACCGGTGTAGTTGGCAGGGGCGAAGTCGTCGAGTTCGACCACGGTGCCGACGAACGCATTGGCCGCGCCTGCCGACGGGCTTGTGTTCATGGTGAACTGCATCAGGGCGCCGGAGCCGGTGAAGAACTCTGTGTGACCGCCGGCCGGGTGCGTGAAGGTGCCGGCGAAGGTCGGGTAGAAGGCCAGGTCGGACGTGTAGCCGGTCGTCGTGTTGTTCGCGCCGTTCGAGGACCCGGAGATCGTCACCTTCGGCGAGCCGATGATCGCGGGCGTCGCGGCGAATCCGAACGAGTTGATGTAGAGGGCCGTCCCGTCGTAATGGGCGACGGCGGTCAGCGTCGCGCCGCTCAGGCCCTGGGAGTCACCGCCGGTGGCGGACAGTGTGCCGGTCATCATGTAGATGATCGTGAAGCCGTGGGCCATTCCGGCGCCGGCGAACGTCGCCGCGGCAACTCCTGCAAGCAGACTCTTCCTCATGGTGCTCTCTCCTGTAACTGCGGACGCGAGTGCGGAGGCCGCAATCGACCGCCCTGAACGCCGACGGGAACTGGCACGCGCCAGTCGCCCACGAGACGTGCCGCATCCTGCGCCATGCCTCAAATCGCACAAAATGCGGGCACGGCCGATCCGTACCCGTCATCTACAAGTTGTCGCGGGATGGCTTGCCTCTCTCCTGAGACGCCTCCCCAGATGTCGGAGGTCGGTCCCCCGACATGCCCCGAGAGTACATGGGGGCACAGGGGGCGTCAAGAACGACTGACCCAAATGGACCGAAAAAAATCAAGGGAAATGCCTGGATTGGTTGCACGGACGAGACAGTGAGGACTTGGCGCTGGTCCGAGCTGCCCCTGGGGGTCACTCGGGAAGCGTGACTGCCGTCTCGATGTCCTTGGTGCGCTCGCCGGTGTAGCGGATGCGGACGGTCTCGCCCGGCTTGCCCTCGACGTAGAAGCGGTGGATGACGCTGCCGCGCCCGGGCACGCCCGAGGCGAGTTGCACGCGGCCCGGCTCGAAGGGGACCGGGTCGATGCGGGTGTCGCGCCAGGTGTTCATCGAGCCTGACGCCGCCACGCGCCCGCCGCCGAGCGGCTCGCAGGTGAGCAGGTCGTTCGCGCCGATGCGCCGCTGGGCCTGCACGGCCGTGCGCGAGGGGATCAGCCGGTCGTTGCGGACCTGCACGGTCACCGTCCACAGCCCGTCGCCGGCGCGGGCCGTCTCGACGCGCTGGAACGAGAGCAGCGGCATCTGGTCGGCGTGGAACATGGTGAAGGCGAAGTTGCGGTGGCACTCCTCCTCGAGCATGAAGGTCGGCGTGCTGCGGCTGGACCACTTGTTCAGGCCGCCGATGAGGACCGGGCCGTGCTGCGGGTGGTCGAACTCGGTGTAGTCCTTGAAGGTGAGGCCGAACTGCAGGCGGTCGCGGAAGAGCCACATGCGCTGGTCGTCCGGCTCGCTCACGTCGCGCTGGAAGTAGCGTGCGTTGGTCCAGAGTTCGTTGGTGAAGGAGATGATGCCGAGGCCCTCGGCGAGCCAGTTCACGAACCCGCCGTGCACGGTGTAGAGGTCGCGCCAGATGATCATGGAGCGGTAGTAGGGCAGCATGTCCTCGCCGATGCGGGCGATCTCGTCGTAGACGCGGGCGTCGGAGCGGGGGTAGAAGTTGTCGCGGAACTGCGCGCCCGGGCCGCGCAGGATCATGCCGCCTGCGTTGTGGTAACTCTGGCCCGCGGCGATGTTGGGGTGGGCCATGATGAAGTCGCCGACGGCGCGGGTCTCCGGGTTGCTGAAGGGGAACTCGCCCGCGCCGCCCTGGGCGTAGTTGGGCTTCCAGCCGCTGGGCCAGTTGCGGTTCATGTCGTCGCCGCCGGGGCCGTCCTCGTTGATGCGCCCGTCGCCGTCGTTGTCGATGCCCTCGGAGCCGAGGAGCGTCCACTCGCCGCGCTGGTCGTCGCGGACGCGCCGGAAGACGCGTGGGTCGTGGCGGTCGCGCTCCCAGCGGCCGTCGGGGTCGCGGATCCACATCTGCGTGATGGAGCCGTCGCCGTCGAGGTCGTCGGGCGGGTCCTCGTCGAAGAGGCCGTCGCGGTCGTCGTCGACGGGCCGCTGGTTGGAGCGGCTGGAGTGCGGCGTGTTGGCCTCCTCGAACCAGTACTCGCGCCCGTCGGGGTTCACGCTGACCATGAAGTAGAACGAGCAGCGATCCAGCAGGTCGGTGAGGCTGGGGACCTGGCCGTAGGCCTTGGTGAGGTACCAGAGCGAGTAGAGGACGGCCTCGGCGGACTGGACCTCGTTGCCGTGGACGTTGCCGTCGATCCACATGGCTGGCTTGGAGGTGTGCGGGCCGGTCTTCGGCGAGTTCACGATGGCGACCCAGAGGGCACGGCCCTGCAGCGACCGCCCGATCTCGCGCAGTTCGACGAGGTCGGGGTAGGCGGCGGCGATGCTCTTCAGGTGGGCCTCGAGTTCGGGGTAGGTGTAGTAACGGTTGAAGGCGATCTCGACCCGGCCGTCGATGTGGGGCTGGGCGGCGGCGACACCCTCGCCGATCGAGAGCGCGGCGGCGACGGCCGCGATCGCACGGGAGGCGTTCGAGCGGAGGAGGGAACGGAGAAGACGGAGCCGCCACGGAGTGGCGGGGTACCCGGCGCGAGTCATGGCTGGTCCTCCGTGAGGTTGATCGTGACGTGCGGTGCCGAGCGCGACGGAGCGGATGTTGAGCGTGATGGTTGAGCCGTCGGGCGGCGACGATCCCACTCGACGTAGGCCGTGCCGCCCGAGCCGCCGATGCTCTCCCAGCGGGCGATGCGCTGCCGCGACGACGGCGTCCGGCTCGACGCGCAGGTCGAGACGACGGGCGGCAGGCGGCGTGCCTTGCGGGCGATCGCCGAAGCTACCGTGGGAAATAGCCCGTGTTCGTGCCGCGGACGGTGATGCGCCACAGGCCGGTGGAGAGCCGCTCGACGGCGTGGATGTCGATGGTCAGGTCGGGGAGTTTGCCGAGGAGCGTGGCGGCGAAGGCGGTCTGCTCGTCGGCGAGGCGCGTCCACTCGCTCTCGGGCGGGTTGGTGCGGAAGCCGGGGACGAAGCCGCCGATCTCGACGGGGCCGAGTTGCGGGTGATCGAAGGGCTGCCAGTCGATGAAGCCCTCGCGGTTGCGCTGCTCGTCGGAGTACTTGAGCCACTTGGCGTCGTCGGAGTCGCGGGCGCGTGAGGCCGCGGCCTGCGCGCCCGGCGCGCCCTGCGCTGCGCGTCCGCCCTGCGGGCGTCCGCCGGTGCGCGCCGGTGCGGAGGGCTGCGCCTCCTGCCCCTGCGCGACGGCCATGACCCTGGCGCGCAACTCCTCGGGCAGGGCCATGATGGCCATCATGCGCTCGCGCTGCTCCTCGGGCGGGCGGTCCTGGGCCGAGGCCATCATCTCCGCACGCTCGGCCGGCGTGGCGACCATGAAGTCGATGACGAACTGCGGCGCGCCCGCCGCCTGGAACTCGCGGCGGATGGCGTCGGCGGGGCTTTCGGCGGGAGCGTCGTCGGCGGCCGGCTGCTCGGCGTCGTCCTTCGCGTCGGCGGGCTTGTCGGCCTCCTTCGGTTTCACGAGGTCGGGGCGAACCCACACGGGCGTCGTGAAGGCGTAGACGCCGAAGTGCGCGTAGGCCCACTGGTGGAAGGAACCGGCGCTGTCCGGCCCTTTGGGCGCGCCGGTCATGCCGGTCGCGTCCTTGAAGACGCGGGCGATCTCCTCGTAGTACGCCTTGTCGTCGGACTCGATGCCGAGCGGCTCGCGCCCGTCGGGTGCGTTGCGGCCTGCCTCGGGGATGTTGAGCAGGTTGTCGTGCGGGCCGAAGACGAGCACGCAGACGATGTTGTCGCGGGTGAGCATCCAGCGCACGAGCGCGAGGCCCTCCGGCTCGGAGAGGGAGTACGGCCCCGCGCCGTCGGTGTGCTCGGGCCAGAGGGCGGGGAAGTTCATGTTGAGGTCCACGCCGCCGCCCGCGCTGCCGTGCGGCCCATCCTCGTTGAAGCGCCCGTCGCCGTCGGCGTCGAGGCCCTCGATGAGGACGGCGTGCGTCGGCGCCTCGCCCTTGGCGGCCTCGGGCTTGCGCATGATGCGCGGGTCGTCGGGGTCGGGGATCAGGTCGGCGGTCAGGCCGGTCGCGGGCGAGGGGTGCTTGATGCGCATCATCGTGATGAGGCCGTCGCCGTTGAGGTCGTTCGCGGGGTCTTCGTTGACGCGCCCGTCGCGGTCGGCGTCGTACTCGACGATCGTGCGCCCGAAATCGGACTTCGGCGTGCCCGCGCGCGCGAAGAAGGCAGCGTTGTCGGGATTGAGGTCGGGGATGATGTAGACCGTGCGCTCGCGCAGCAGGTCTGCGTGCTTCGTGACCAGGCGATCGACGAGCGAGCGAGCGACGCGCGGGCCGACCTCGTGGCGACCGTCGAGGCCGGCGACGATGAGCAACGCCGGGCGCTGGTCCGGCGTGCGCCCGAGCGAGTCCGGCTCGGGGTGCCCGAGGCGCAGCAGTTGGAGCGTGCGGCCGGAGCGGCTCTTGCCGATGGACGAGACCTCGACCAGCCGCTCAGTGGAGTCCTGCGCCGAGGCGCCGGCGGCGAGACTGAACGCGACCACAGACGCAACAAGCACGGACGTTCGCATATCGCCTCCCAGGGCGGTGTCGTGAGCAGGGACCAGAGGCGAAGAAGATAGCAGGGGTGGAAGAACGCGCCGCGGCAGTGCTGTGCGTGAAGATGGGATAGATGGTGGATAGTGGTTGAGTGGCCGAGTGTGCCTGGCTCATCCTGGCCGTTCTTGCCCTCTCAAACCCCTGATATTGGATATTAGTGTCGGCTAATATACGAGTATATTGCGAACAAACGGGCGAAAGCGGTTGACAAGGGGACCGCGCTTCGACGATTATGGGGGGTCGGCCGTGGCTCGTGGGGAGCGTGGGAGCGGCCGCGCCAGCGCAGGGAGGTGGTCATGGATAAGACCCAGAGCGGATCGGGCATCTTCCGGCTGACCGACGGGGACGTCGCGCAGTTCCGGGCGGACGTGGACCAGCGGGGAGACTGGTACGTCTGGCGCCGGATGAGCGCGAACGGCTGGGCGACGCTCAGGCGTTGCGACAGCCGCGAAGAGGCCATCGAACTGGCCCAGTCCCTGAATGAGGACCCCGACGCCGTCCTTGCGTGACGGGGCCTCGGCCCCCACCCCTCATCCAGTCCGTGCCCCGGCAGCGACACCCGGCAGAGGTTTGTCGGTACAAACATGCGCCAGGGGCCGCCCCTCGATTTCGAGCGGGCCGGCCGGCCATGAAGGAGCCGACACGATGAGCCACAACGGATGCGACCGGCGTCTCGCGAGGAGTGGCCTGCTTTAAAACGCGACCTTGCTCGCGGTCAGCATGGGCGTGCGAGTCAACCCGCCGCCGTCAGACCGGCGACTCGGGCGGGCGGATCAATCCCTACGCGACGACCCCGGCGGATCGCTCGTCGAGCGCGGCGAACGCGGCGTCGCTCTGGGAGTTCTCCGACCAGGTCGCCGACGCCCTCGCGGCACGGATCGCGGCGATCCCGGAGATCCGCGACTCGGTGCATAAGGTCGTCATCGAACTGGGCGACATCGAGAACATGACCAACACGCCGCGCCAGGACTACGAGTTGATCCAGCGGCGGCTGCGCGGGCGATTGCTCACGAGCGATACGGTGACGGCAAAGGCGCGTTTCGTCGAGGGCGCGCGCACGATGGACCGCGAGAAGGAGCGCGTTCAGGCCGGCGGCGGGGCGGGGGGCATGACCGACCGCTACGACGAGCGGCTGACGTACGTGCTGCGCGGGTCGTTCTACGAGTCGACGCGCGGCGGCGGACAGGTGAGCCGGTACTACTTCGAGTTCAACCTCGTCAACCTCCAGTCGCGCGACATCGTGTTCAACGAGTCGTTCGACCTGGCCCAGCAGCGCTGAGTGCGCGACGAGGCGCCCGATGCCCGCCCGCCTGCTGAGCCTGTTGTGCCTTGCGGCCGCGTGCGTGCTTGGCGCGTGCGCGGCGTCGGGGTCGTCCAAGCAGACCACGCGCCTGCGGCACGGAGACCTCGCGCTCGCCGGGGCGGAGATGCGCGAGCGGTTCGCCGCGGCGCGGTTCCTGGAGGGGCGCACGCCGGACTCGCCGCCGATGCGGATCGTGATCCGTCGGCTGGAGAACCTGTCGAGCGATCGCGTGCCCATCGCGGAGCAGTGGGCGATGGTGTCGGGGCTGATCGCGGATCGGGGCGTGCAGCAGGCGGCGCGTGAGCGGGGCGTGGTGTTCCAGTTGCCGCCCGAGAAGGCCGCGCTGCTGCGGGAGACGGGCGTCGAATACCCGGCCCTGCTGCCTGAGCACAACCCGACGCACGTTCTGCGAGCGACGATCCGATCGGTGGTTCGGGGCGGACCGACGCGCGGCACGGGGCCGGCGGACGTGCGCAAGGACGTGTACCTGATCTCGTATGAAGTCGAGGAGATCGATTCACGCGAGGTGGTGTGGCAGGCGGACGTGGAGTTTGCGAGAGAAGCGAGGGGGCTGTTGGTGGACTGAAGGCGGAGTGGCAGAGCGTGCAGCACCTATCCCATATCCACAAAGCACAACTTCACCACAGAGGCGCAGAGGGCACAGAGAAATGAAGCTTGTTTTCCCGTCTCTGTGCCTCTGTGGTGAAACATGGGTTCCCGGATAGCCTCTCACAGGGGCTGTTTGGATCGTCGGACCTCTTGCGGTCTTTGCGTTCGAGTCCTGATTGAGCGTCGCACCATGAACCATCGGACGGGACAACTCGCGGCACTTGCAGCGGCGCTGGTCGCGTGCGGCTGTGCTTCGTACCGGCCTGACTCGACGGTGATGAGCGATGTCTCGCGCGGGCGGTACGGCGATGCGCGCGGCCGGATCGTGGCGACGATGCCCTCGAGCCGATCGGACCCCGGCTACCTGCTCGCGCGCATGAAGGCGGGGATCGTCGCGCTCGCGGACGGGCTGCCCGAGGCCGCCGAGCCTCACCTGGCCGAGGTCTACGACCTGCTGCGGACGCAGGGGCTGAACGCCGACAAGACCGTGCCCTCGGTGATCGTGCAGGAGGGCGTTCGCATCTGGAAGGGCGAGCCGTTCGAGCAGGCGATGGGGTACGCCTACGTCGCCGCGCACGACATGGTGACGGCGGACTGGGGGAACGCGCGTGCGGCCGCACAGGACTCGATCTTCCTGCTGCGCGACTTCGGGCGTGCGCGCGACGGCCGCCCGATGACCTCGATCGAACTGGCCGGGCGTGCCGCGGAGCGAGACCGCGACGGCGGCGACTACCTTTCGACCGGCTACACCGCCGTCGAGTCCGACTTCGCGCTCGGGTACCTGCTCGCGGGCGTGGCGAACCGGATGCTGGGCCGGCCCGAGGAGTCCGCAGAGCACTTCGCCAAGGCGGCGACCATCGCGCCGCGGCTGGCGTCGCTCGCATCCACGCTCGAACACGGGGACTACGACACGCTGCTGATCGTGGAGGCGGGCCTCGGCCCCGAGAAGATCGCAACGGGCAACGACGGCGTGGTGGCGGCGTTCGTGCCGCGGGACCGCGGCCCCGCGATCGGGCTCGTCGTGCAGCAGGCAGGGCGCGGGTACACGGAACTGCCGGCGGTCTGCGACCTGAACGAGATGGCGCGCGACCACCGCTGGAACAACCTCGAAGACGTGCGGCGCGCCAAGAGCCTGCTCGGCTCCGGGCTGATGGTCGCCGGGGCGGCGGTGGCGATCGGCTCGAACGACACGGAGGCGCAACTCGCCGGGCTTGGGATGCTGCTCGCGGGGATGGCCGTGCGCGCCGGCTCGAAGGCGGACACGCGCCACAACGAGTTGCTGCCGCGGTTCGTTTATCTCGTGCCGCTTCGTGCCGACGACGGCCCGGTGACCGTGCAGGTGGCGGGTCGGCCGGGCACACGCCTCACGCTGACGGGATTGTCAGAACCCGGACCCGACGGCCTCACGGTCCGATTTGTGCGCACGCTGGACTACCGATTCGGGACGGGATTTGCGCCCGCGTGGGCGACGTCCGGGCGCATCCTCTACGCGAACGATGAGACCGGACCGCTGGCCGAGCCGACGCTGCCGTACATCCTCGGCGGGCGGTGCGTGCGAACACCGACGCCGGACCTGCTGGTCGAGTATCAGCGTGCGGGGCTGCCGGGCGACGTCTCGTTCGGACAACTCCTCGAACTCTACCGACTCGAAGGGCTGGAGACGCTCCCAGGCGCGGAGCGACGGCGCGCGCGCGGGCACGTGCTGGAGGGCGGGCGGACGGTCTTCACGCCGCAGGCCGGCACGGCGGCGTTCGCGCGGCTGTTCGGGCAGGAGCACTCGGCGTACACGCCCCGCTCGCGCGAAGTGCGCGAGTTGGCGGAGCGCATCCGCGCCGAACGGAAGACCGTGGAGTAGCAACGCATCAACCCGCGCCCCGCGTCGCGGTACCAGACGACGCACAGACGCAAGGAGACGACCATGGCAAATCGCACACAGACGAACATGCTCGGGGCGACGATCGCGCTCGGTGGCCTGCTCGGCGCGGCCGCGTGCCAGAGCAGCGCGCCGCCGTACCGCGGCCGGGTGGACCCGATCCCCCTGTCCGACTACCCGCAGATCGTGGTGACGCGCCCGCTGAACGACCTGCTCGGCTTCACGCGGCCGGACGTGACGCCGGCGACGGAGACGGAGCCGATGCGCGTGGTCGCGCCGGTGCGCTCGATGCAGGACGGGTACACGCGCGTGCAGTACCAGTTCGAGTTCTTTGACGAGCGCGGGCGGCCGCTGTCGCAGTCGGGGTGGAAGTACAAGTCGATCACGCCGCGGCAGCAGGTCTTCCTCGACGGCCGCGCGCTGAGCACGGAGGCGAAGGACTGGCGGCTCTCGATCCGGCAGGCGGGGTGAGGGCGGGGCGAGTAGAGTTCGGCGTGGCCGACCTCGCGCGGTATCACCGGCAGATGCTCCTTCCCCGCATCGGCGAGGCGGGGCAGCGCAGGCTGGCGGGGTCGAGCGTGCTGCTGGTCGGGTGCGGCGCGCTCGGGTCGGTCTCGGCGGACCTGCTCGTGCGCGCGGGCGTCGGCCGGCTCGTGCTGGTCGATCGCGACGTCGTCGAACCGACGAACCTCCAGCGGCAGACGCTCTACACCGAGGCCGACCTCGGCGCGCCGAAGGCCGAGGCGGCGCGGCGCCGGCTCGCGGCGGTGAACTCCGGCGTCCGCGTCGAGGCCCACGTCGCCGATTTCACCGGCGACGCCGCCGACGATCTCGCGGAGGGTCCCCTCGGCGTGCTCGTGGACGGAACGGACAACTTCGAGACCCGCCTCGTGCTCAACGACCTGGCCGTCAGCCGCGGCGTGCCGTTCGTCTACGCGGGCGTGGTCGGCGCTTGCGGGACGACGATGACGGTGGTCCCGGGCCGCACGCCGTGCCTGCGCTGCCTCGTGGACGCCCCGCCCCCCCCCGGCTCGACGCCCACCTGCGACACGGCGGGCGTCTTCGGGCCGACGGTCGTGATGGCCGCCGCGTGGCAGGCGTCCGAGGCGCTGCGGCTGCTGCTGGGCGATGCCGCGCCGGGTGGCGATCTTGTCGAGTTCGACCTCTGGCCGCCGCGGGTGCGCCGCTTCGACGTGCGCGGCTCGCGCCGCGCCGACTGCCCCTGCTGCGTCGGACGCCGGTTCGACTACCTGCGCGGCGTCGCGGCGACGCGCACCACCACGCTCTGCGGCCGCAACGCGGTGCAGGTGCTCCCGCGGCGCAACGGCGGCGTGGACCTGCCCGCGCTGGCCGGGCGGCTCGGGCCGCACGGCGCGGTCGCCGCCAACGAGTTCCTCGTCCGCTGCGAGCTGGGCGCGGAGCCGGCGGACGGCGGCGGCGCGTGCTCGCTCACCGTCTTCGGCGACGGCCGGGCGATCGTCTCGGGCACGCTGCGCCCCGAGCGGGCGCGGGCGATCTACGCCAGGTATGTCGGGTCGTGAGGACGGGTCTGGGAGCGACGGGGCAAAGAAGGAGGGCACGCATGGGCACGCTGGCGCAGGCGGTCGCGGACAACGGGAGGCTGGCGGTCGGGGTCGCGGAGATGCTGCTCAAGGACGTCCCGGCCGAGCGGGCGGCCTCGCTCCCGCGACCCGGCGGGCACGTCATCCGGACGAACCATCCCGTGTTCGTCATCGGGCACCTCTCGCTCTATCCGAACCGCATCGCCGCGCTGGCGGGACTCGGCGACGGCTTCGTCCCCAACCCGCCCGACTTCGAGGACCTCTTCGCCGCGGGCAAGGAGTGCGTGGACGATCCGGAGTGGGTGGTCTACCCGCGGCTCGACCGCGTCGCCGAGCACTACTTCGCCGGCCACGCGAAGCTCCTCGCCGCACTCCCCGGGGTCGGCGACGACGCCCTCGCCCGCCCGCACGGGATGCCCAGCGAGTTCGCCAGGAAGTTCCACACCACCGCCGGCCTGCTCGGCTTCTATCTCGGCGGCCACCAGATGATGCACATGGGGCAGTTGAGCGCATGGCGGCGGTGCATGGGGCTGGGGCGGGTCTTCTGACGCGAGGGCGGCCGCACGCGGGGGCGGGGGGGCATCGAGGCGGGGCGGACGCATCCCCCCTCGACGCCTTGATCCCGCTCCGCTAGTACTCTGCTCCCTCCGCTTCCTTCGCGTTCCACTCCGCTTCCTCCGCGTTCCGCTCTGCGGTTTCCGCGTTCGATCCCCGCGTTGCCGCCGCGGAACCCAGGGGATCAGCGACGGATTCCCGAGGATCAGCGATGGAACCCCGGGGTTCGGCGAGGGATTCCCAAGGATCAGGGATGGAACCCCGGGGTTCAGCGACGGATCCCCGCGCCGCCGGGTGAGGCGGGCGTGGCTCAGCCCCGCACAAAGGGGTTGGTCCGTTTCTCGCGGCCGACGGTCGTGGGTGGGCCGTGGCCGGGGAGGACGCGGGTCTCGTCGGGGAGGGCGTACAGGACGTCGCGGATCGAGCGGTGGAGGGCGGCCTCGTCGGAGGTCGGGAAGTCGGAGCGGCCGATAGAGCCTGCGAAGAGGGTGTCGCCGACGATCGCCGTCCGGGAGGGGGCGTGGAGGAGGGCGATCCCACCGGGGGAGTGGCCGGGGGTGTGCCGGACGAGCCAGGTGGTCGCGCCGAGGGTGAGGGTCTGGCCGTCCTCGAGGGTGAGGTCCGGGCCGGGCGCGGTCACGGGCATCCCGGCGAAGGCGGAGAGGTTCAGTTCGGGGTCGTTGAGCCAGCGTGCCTCGGCGGCGTGGATCCAGACCGGCGTGCCTGGGAAGGCGGCGAGCGTCTCCCGCACCCCGTCGATGTGGTCGAGGTGGGCGTGGGTCAGGATCAGGGCGGCGGGGGTCAGGCCCTCGCGGCGGACATGGTCGATGAGCGGCCCGGGGTCGAACCCGGCGTCCACGATCCAGCACCGGTGAAAACCGGGGATCGAGACGACGTAACAGTTGGTCTCCCAGGGGCCGAGCGCGAAAGCACGGACGACGGGGGCTTGCTCGGGCTGCATCCGGTGAGCATAGTTAGACTGGAGGCGCGGCCCGCCGCCGTGGAGGCCCGATGGCGCTGATCCGGAACATCGACGAGACGCCCATGACCCCGGTGGAGATGCCCGGCGTGCGGGGCGCGACCATGGCGGTCATGGTCGGCCGTGGCGACGGCGCGCCGAACTTCGCGCTGCGGCAGTTCCGCGTCGAGCACGGGGGGCACACGCCGAGACACGCCCACGACTACGAGCACGAGGTGTTCGTCGTCTCGGGGGGCGGGACGGTGCTGCTGGGGGGGGAGGAAAGGCCGATCCGGGCGGGGGACGTGATCCTCGTGCCCGCCGCGGAAGAGCACCAGTTCCGGGCGACCGCGCCGGAGGGGCTGCGGTTCCTGTGCCTGGTGCCCATGCACCGGGACTGCGGCGAGCCGACCCCGGGGAGCGGTTGACGCGGCGCGGGACGCCGCCAGGGAGCATCAGGGATGAGCGCGAAGCGATCGGCGTGGCGTGAGACGTCGGTGAGGATGGCGTGGGTCTACGGGGCGGCCGCGCTCGTCGCGCTGGGCCTGGGCCTGTGGGGCGTGTGGCGGCACGACCCCGTGCTCGCGGCGATGGGCGCGCTGGGGCTGACGCTCGTGCTCGCGGTCGCGCCGGTCACGTTCGCCACGCTGGCCCGGAACGGGGGGGGGGAGGAGGTCCGCCGGGCGGCGGCGGAGTTCCGGGCGGCGGTCGAGCGGCTCGCCGAGCTCCAGGCCCTCTCGGACGACGCCCGCCGCGTGCTCAACCGCGGGCGCGAGCGGGAGCTGCTGCGCAGCGCGATCGAGGAGGACATCGCGGCGGGCGAGTGGGAGGCCGCGCTGGTGCTGGTGCGGGAGCTGGCCGACCGGTTCGGCTACCGCACGGACGCGGAGGAGTTCCGGGCCCGCATCGAGGCGGCGCGGCGGGACGCGTACGAGCGGCAGATCTCGGCGGCGATCGCGCAGCTCGACGGCCTGATCATCCAGCGGAGGTGGGAGGACGCCCGCGCCGAGGCTGGGCGGCTCGGGCGGCTGTACCCGGACTCGCCGCGCGTGGCGGGGCTGCGCAAGCGTGCCGACGACGCGCACGACCGCTACAAGGAGGATCTCGAACGCCGGTTCCTGCTCGCGGCGCGGGAGAGCCGCGTCGACGACGCGATGGCGATGCTCAAGGAGCTCGACGGCTACCTGACCGAGCGCGAGGCCGAGCCGTTCCGGGAGGTGGCGCGCGGCGTGATCGGGAAGGCCCGCGAGAACCTCGGCGTCGAGTTCAAGCTCGCGGTGCGCGACCGGCGGTGGGGGCACGCGGCCCGGGTCGGGGAGCGCATCATCGCGGAGTTCCCGAACACGCGCATGGCGGAAGAGGTCCGGGGCATGATCGACGGGCTGCGCTCGAGGGCGGCGTCGGTCGGCTGAGCACGCGCCGCGCACGGCGCGGCTCCGCGGGAGTCATCCATGAGGAAGGCGATCGTCACCTTCGCGCTGGCCCTGCTCGGGGCGAGCGCGGGCGCGCAGGACTGGAGCCTGCGGGCGGAGCTGGAGTCGCGGCGCGAGCGAGCGGGGCTGCCCGCGCTCGGCGCGGCGGTCATCATCGGCGGCGAACTGGCGGGGGCCGACGCGGTGGGCGTGCGGGCGGCCGGGTCCGCGGTCGGCGTGACGCGCGACGATCTGTGGCACCTCGGCTCGTGCACGAAGGCGATGACCGCGACCCTGTGCGCGACGTTCGTTGAGGAGGGGCTGCTGCGATGGGACTCGACGGTGGGGGAGGTCTTCGCGGACCAGGCGGGCTCGATCCACGCGGGCTGGCGCGGCGTGACGCTGGCGCAACTGCTCCGCCATCGCTCGGGCATGGCGGAGGATCGGCGTCCGAACTCGCTGCACGCGCAGATGTGGGCGCTGCGAGGCCCCATGACGGATCGGCGGCGCAGGGTCGTCGAACTGGCGTTCGCCGGCGAGCCAGAGGTCGAGCCGGGGTCCGCGATGCACTACTCGAACGGCGGGTACGTCATCGCGGGAGCGATGTGCGAACGCGTCGGCGGCAAGGCCTGGGAGGACCTGATGCGTGAGCGGGTCTTCGGCCCGCTCGGGATGGAGAGCGCGGGCTTCGGCCCGCCCGGAACGCCGGGCAGGGTCGATCAGCCCAGGGCGCACCGACGCGCCGGCGACGCCTGGACCGCCGTCGAGCCTGGCGTCCGGGCGGACAACCCCGCCGTGCTCGGGCCGGCGGGCACGGCGCACGCCTCGCTCGCGGACTGGGCGAAGTTCGTCGCGCTCCACCTCGCGGGTGCGCGCGGCGTGGAGGGACTGCTGCTCCGCCCCGAGTCGTTCGCGGCCATGCACGAGGACGCGGACGGGCAGGCCTACGCCATGGGGTGGGGCACGCCGGCGCGCGACTGGGCGGGCGGGACGGCCATCTCGCACTCGGGGAGCAACACGATGTGGTACTGCGTCGTGTGGGCCGCGCCGGAGAGGGACTTCGCCGTGCTCGTCGCGACGAACTGCGCGGGGGACGGCGTCGCCAAGGCCTGTGACGAGACGGTCTGGGCGCTGATCCAGGCGTGGCGGCGGGGCGAGTTCGAACGCGCGGCCCCCTAGCGCCGGCGGCCCGGGCGCGGCCCGTCCGGCTCGACGATGAGCAGGCTCGCGTCGTATGTCAGGACGCCCAGCAGGATCGAAGCGACGAGGCGGGGCATGCGCACCCAGTACATGTGCGGCTCGAAGGTCGGGTTGTCGCCGAGCGGGTCCGCGATCAGCACCTGCCGCCGCACCTTGTCGTAGCCGGCGAGCACGACGAAGTGCCCCGCCGGCTCGCCGCGCAGGTCGTCGTAGTCGTTCGTCTCGCCCACCTCGCGGGCGCAGTTGTAGAGGAAGGTGGAGTTCAGCCCGGCGAGGATGGGGATGCCTCGCTTCAGGTAGCCGCGCAGCAGGCCGGTCGTGAGATCGGTGTGGCGCACGCGGCCGCCGAGCCGGAGAAACTCGAGATAGCCGTCGGTCACCCAGCGGAGCCGGCGATCGTCCGGCTTGAGTTCGGCCTGCCGCCGCAGTTTGGCCGCCAGGTCGACCCCCCGCCGGAACCACGTCGGGTCGAAGACCTTGAGGTTGTAGGCGTAGATGGTCGCCCTGTAGCCCCGCCTGAGCGCATGGCACGCGAGCATGACCGCGAGCGTCCCGCCTTCCTCCAGCATCTTTGTCTGCGAGATCACGTCATCGAGCGGGATCTCATCGTCGTAGTAGCGGTAGACCGCGTGCAGCGCGGTCGGCCCGCAGGTCACGTCGTCGGGCTGCGGCAGGATGTCGAGGCGGAGTTTGGCCATGCGGCGATCGTGCGTGGAGGCTTGCCGACGAATCCTATCATCCGCCGGCCTTTCTCGCGGAGGACTCGCATGAGCACGGCCGACTCAGGATCGAGCGGCGGCACGGACGGCGCTGTTCGTGTTCGCGGCTCGTGCCACGTGTTTTTCGCCTACGACGTCGGTCTCTCGGTCGATCTTGAGGCCGCGTCGAAGCTCATCACCGAGGTCGCCCAGCGCCAGTTGATGCGCCAGCGACGCCGCGCGGCGACCTGGTTCCAGTACGAGCCTGCCCCGCTGCTCGTCTCGCACAAAGCCCCGCCGATCCGCGTCGGGCGCTTCGAAACGGACGGGGCCGCCGACTGCACGCTCTACGACTTCGGCGGCGCGTCGGTCTGCTTCCGCCTGCCGATCGACGGCCCGCTCGGCGACCTGCCCGCCCTGAGCGACGACCTTTACGACAACGACGCTCTGCTCGCCGAATCGCGCCGCCGCGTCGAGGAACTCCTCGCGACCGTGCGTCCCGCGGTGGCGAAGCCCGGCGTGTCGCCCATCGTCGAGGACTACGCCGTCTTCGCGTTTACCGCGTGGGAGCCGTCCCTCGCGGCGGAAGACGTCATAGACCGCCACGCCGACCTGGTGGGCCGGATGCTGCTGGGCGAACGGGGGGAGTTGTCGCCCCGCCAGGTCGCCGAGTGCCTGGCCAGCCGCATCGCGTTCGGGCGCACCGACGCCGCGGTCGTTGACTGGCACGCGGCGGCGGTCTTCGACCCCGAGCCGGGCGACGCGCTCGCGGTCCTCGAACACGCGAACGTCGAACTGGCCGAGATGCGCCTGCTCGACGGCAAACTCGACGGCGTGCTCGAACGGGCACACGCCATGCTCGCCGGGCGTGGCGAGCGCCGCCTCTGGCCCATCCGCCCCAGTTCCAGCGACCTGCGCCGCCTCGCCGTCCTCCAGATGGACGCCGCCGCGCTCTTCGAGGGCGTCAACAACGCCATCAAACTCGTCGGCGATCAGTACCTCGCCCGCCTCTACCGCCTTGCCGCCGACCGCCTGCACCTGCCCGAGTGGGACGCGAACGTGCTGCGCAAACTCCAGACCGCCGACAGCATCTATCACAAGATCGCCGAGTACCGCACCCACCGCCGCATGGAGGCGCTCGAGATCGCGATCGTCGTCCTGATCGCGGTGTCGATCGCCATTGGGTTCCTGCCGTGGGGCGGGAAGTAGCGAGCGATCCCGCAACTCGCCCGCGGACCGGCTCCACCCCGGCGTCCCGTGCCGGGACTGCTGGGGCGGGGACCGGTCGGCTATCCTGATCGCCGACCATGCCAGACCCGCGCGAAACCCCCGCGATGCGCCAGTACGCGCGCTTCAAGCGGCAGCACCCCGACTGCCTGCTCTTCTTCCGCATGGGCGACTTCTACGAACTCTTCTTCGAGGACGCCGTCACGGTCAGCCGCGCCCTTGGGCTTACGCTCACGCAGCGCACCGAGGGCGTGCCCATGGCCGGCGTGCCCTACCACCAACTCGAGAACTACCTCCGGCGGGCGGTCGGGATGGGGTTCCGTGTCGCGGTCGCCGAGCAGGTCCAGGACCCGAAGGAAGCGAAGGGGGTGGTGGACCGCGCGCTGACGCGCGTCGTCACCGCGGGCACGCTCGTGGACGAATCGCTCCTCGACGATGCCTCCCCCAACCGCCTGGCTGCCCTCGCGTTCGCCGATCACGCCGTCGGCATCGCCGTCGTCGAAGTCTCGACCGGTGCGTTCACGGTCGCCGCGTGCAAGCCCGAGAGCGTCGCCGACGAACTTGCCCGGCTCGGCGTGCGCGAAGTCCTCTACGCCGACACGGCCAACGGCCAGCCGCCCGAGCGTGTCCGTTCCGCCGTGCAGCCCGTCGGCGCGGCGCTCACGGGCCGCCCCGCGTGGCAGTTCCGCGCCGACGAATCCGCCGAAGCGCTCCGCGAGCAGTTCCGCGTCGCCACGCTCGCGGGCTTCGGCCTCGAGGAAGGCTCTCCC
>JAHCJE010000062.1 GCA_026128865.1 Phycisphaeraceae bacterium
CCCGCGACGAGCATCGACCTCGTGCAGCGCTACGTCGGCGGCTTCCGCGGCAAGCCGCAACTCTCGACGATCGGCGGCACCCGATGGCAGACGCAGAAGGCCCGCGTCGCCGAGGGCGTGCGCGACCTCGCCGCCGAGATGCTCCGCGTGCGCGCCGCCCGCGAGGCGATGCCCGGCATCCGCTACCCGGCCGACACGCCCTGGCAGAAGGAGTTCGAGGCCGAGTTCCCCTACGAGGAGACCGAGGACCAACTCGCCGCGCTCGCCGAGATCAAGAAGGACATGGCCTCGCCGCGCCCGATGGACCGGCTGCTCTGCGGCGACGTGGGTTTCGGCAAAACGGAACTGGCCATCCGGGCCGCGTTCAAGGCGGTCGAGTCCGGGCGCCAGGCCGCCGTGCTGGTGCCGACCACCGTGCTCGCCGAGCAGCACGAGCGCACCTTCCGCGCCCGCTTCGCCGGCTACCCGTTCCGCGTCGAGAGCCTGTCGCGCTTCAAGACCGGGCGCGAGCAGAACGAGATCCTCGCGGACCTGCGGGCTGGGCGCGTGGACGCCATCATCGGCACGCACCGCCTGCTCTCGGCCGATGTCGCGTTCGCCGACCTCGGCCTCGTCGTCGTCGACGAGGAGCAGCGCTTCGGCGTCGAGCACAAGGAGAAACTCCTCCGCCTGCGCATGACCGTGGACGTGCTGACCCTCTCGGCGACGCCGATCCCGCGCACGCTGCACATGGCGATGCTGGGCCTGCGCGACATCTCGAGCCTGGCGACACCCCCGCTCGACCGGCGGGCGATCGTCACCGAAGTCGTCCCCTGGAACGACCGGCGCATCGCGCAGGCGATCGCCCGCGAACTCACGCGGGGCGGGCAGGTCTACTTCGTGCACAACCGCGTCCACAACATCCGGCGCATCGCCGACGACGTGCGCCGCCTGGCGCCGGACGCCCGCATCGACGTGGGCCACGGCCAGATGCCGGCCCGCGAACTCGAAGCCGTCATGCTCCGCTTCATGCGCCGCGAGACCGACGTGCTGGTCTGCACCACCATCATCGAGAGCGGCATCGACATCGCCACCGCCAACACCATGATCATCAACGACGCCGATCGCTTCGGCCTGGCCGACCTCCACCAGTTGCGCGGGCGCGTCGGACGCTCCGACCGGCGGGCGTACTGCTACCTGCTGCTGCCCGTCACGCGCACGCTCAGCGAGACCGCACGCAAGCGGCTCCAGGCCGTCGAGCAGTACGCCATGCTCGGCGCGGGCTTCAAGATCGCCATGCGCGACCTCGAAATCCGCGGCGCGGGCAACCTGCTCGGCCCCGAGCAGTCCGGGCACATCGCGGCCGTCGGCTACGAGATGTACTGCCGGCTCCTCGAACGCGCCGTCCACGAACTGCGCAACGAGAAGCCGCCCGAACCGGCGAGCGGCACGGCCGTCGAGATCGGCGTCGCGGGGACCATCCCGCGCGCGTACATCCCCAGCGACGCGCGGCGCCTGGCCGCCTATCGCCGCATCGCCGCCGCATCGTCGCAGGCCGAACTCGAGGCCGTCGCCGGCGACCTCGCCTCCGCCTACGGCCCGCTGCCCCCGCCCGCGCGACGACTCCTCGACCTGGCCGAACTCCGCGTGCTGGCCGCGGGCCTCGGCGTGCGCGGCGTCGTCGTCCGCGAACGCGACGTCGTCTTCCGCGCCCGAGACCCCAACCCGATCACAGAGCGCCTCCGCGGCGCAAAGGGAACCGTCACGCCCCTCCCGCCCAAAGCCCACGACTCGCTGCACGAGGTGTATTACAGGCCGCCGGAGCAGTACCTAGAGGCGGAGACACTGCTGCGGGTGCTGAGGGGGAGGCTGAGTCCAGCATCCGCGCCGAGACGAGCCGGGCTCACGCAGAGCCAGACCTCTATACCATGACCGGCCATCATGCCGCCCTCAATCATCCCCGGTGATCGGCTCCAACCCCGCGCGTACTACTCCGCGTCCATCGCTGGCTTTCTTGCAGCAAGCGACGCAGATATCGTGAGTGCACTCGTGCGGGCGAGTTCCTTCGCCATTGAGACCGAACAGCGTGACGCGTGGCTCGCGCAGATTCGCCACCTGCGGTCGCTCCTCGGGCCATATGCGCCGAGCGGGTGGGTGGCGCTCGAATACGCCGTCCCGCGCGTCGGACGCCGCATTGATGTACTGCTCGTCCTTCGTCAGGTGATCTTCGTCCTCGAGTACAAAGTCGGCGACACACGCTTTACGGCCCACGCGACAGAGCAGGTGTGGGACTACGCGCTCGATCTCAAGAACTTTCACAGCACAAGTCACGACAAGCCTATCTGCCCCATTCTGGTCGCCACCGATGCCCACACACCGTCCAATCCGATCGCGTTGAGTCGGGATCAGGACGGACTGTTTGCTCCTATTCACGCGACCCTCGACCGCCTTGGCGACATCATCGCGCACGTTCTGTCGCTCTGCGAAGGCTCTGATATCGACACCGCTCGGTGGGAGTCCGGCCACTATCAACCCACCCCTACCATTATCGAGGCAGCCAGAGCCCTGTACAGCGGCCACGGCGTCGAGAACATCTCGCGTAGCGACGGAAGTGCCATCAACCTGTCGCAGACATCTGCGGCAGTCGAGGAGATCATCAACTCTTCAAGGACACACCGTCGCAAGTCTCTGTGCCTCGTCACGGGTGTACCCGGTGCCGGCAAAACTCTTGTGGGACTGAACATCGCTACCCGGCACATGGAGCGATCGAGCGATCTGTACAGCGTGTTCCTCTCGGGCAACGGGCCCCTTGTTGCGATCTTGCGCGAAGCGCTGGCACGGGATCGGGTGCTCCGCGAGAGCGCCGCAGGACACCGTATGACCCTCGGCACCGCTCGGAGCGAGATCAAGGTGTTCATCCAAAACGTTCATCACTTCCGAGACGAGTGCTTGCTTGACGTCGATCGTCCTCCGATCGAACGCGTTGCCATCTTCGATGAAGCACAGCGGGCGTGGGACAAAGCGCAAACAGCGCACTTCATGAGGCGGAAGAAGGGACATCCACACTTCGATCGATCCGAGCCAGACTTTCTGATTTCATGCCTGGACCGCCACCACGATTGGGCCGTGATCGTGTGCCTCGTCGGGGGTGGACAGGAGATCAACACGGGCGAGGCGGGCATCGGCGAGTGGATCCGCGCGGCCGTCGAGGCCTTCCCCCACTGGGACATCTACGTCTCTCCACGACTTCACGACTCGGAATACGCCGCGGGCAACGCTTTGCAGATGCTGGCAGGACGGCCACACGTCATGTTCAATGACGACCTGCACCTCGCCGTGTCCGTGCGATCCTTCAGAGCCGAACACGTCTCAACGTTCGTGAAGCACCTCCTCGATCTCAACATGCGCGGTGCCAGCGAGATTGTGGCCTCCCTGGACACACGCTACCCAATCACGATTACGCGCGACCTGGGGAGCGCCAAACAGTGGCTGAAGCGAAAGGCACGCGGCAGTGAACGCTATGGGCTCGTGGTCTCATCGCAGGCGCAGAGACTCAAACCGCAGGCAATCGACATCCGATCGCCGATCGACCCCGTGCACTGGTTCTTGGACCCGAGAACCGATGTACGGTCGTCATACTACCTCGAAGACGCCGCCACAGAGTTTCATATCCAAGGGCTCGAACTGGATTGGGCGTGCGTCGTGTGGGACGCAGACTTTCGCTACACGCCGAGCGGCTGGAGTCACTGGTCGTTTCGAGGGGACCGCTGGCAGCGCATCCGCTCGGACCAACGCAAGACCTACCTCAAGAACGCGTACCGCGTCCTGCTCACGCGTGCGAGGCAAGGCCTCGTCATCGTCGTCCCGCGCGGTTCCGACGACGATCCGACGAGATCGCATGAGTTCTACGACTCTACCTACGAGTACCTGCGCTCGCTCGGGCTGCACGAACTGCGATGAACCCCTTTCGAATCGACCGTCCCGCGCGCTTTCACCCTTCCCCAAACCACCCCCCCACCACCGTGAAAAGCCCCGCCACGTACAGCCCGTAGCCGAACAGCAGCACGGCCCCCTCCGCCCTTGAAATCCTCGCCCCGCTCAGCATGATCGGCAGGCAGGCGAGGCTGGCCGCGAGCATGACCGGCACGTCGAACCACAGGACCTGGCGCGACACGTCCTGCGGCGTGGCGAGGCAGGTGATGCCCAGGATGCCCAGAATGTTGAAGACGTTCGAGCCGAGGACGTTGCCGACGGCGAGGTCCGGCTGGCCGCGCATGGCGGCGACGACCGACGTGAACAACTCGGGCGCGGACGTGCCGACCGCCACGATCGTCAGGCCGATGACGAGTTCGGAGATGCCCAGGCTCCGCGCGATCTCGCTGGCGGACGAGACGAGCAGGTACGACCCGCCGACGAGCAGCGCCAGCCCCGCCAGCACCATCGCCACGCACACCAGCGGTCGCGTCATGGGGCCGGGCTTGTCGAGGCCGAGTTCGTGCTCGAGTTCCCGCTCGGCCGCGGCCGCGGCTTCGCGCTGGGCGTCGCGCCGCCCTCGCACGTAGCCGAGCCACAGGTAGACGAGCAGCCCCGCGAGCATGGCCGCCCCGTGCCACCGCTCGAGCCGCCCGCCGGAGGTGAGCGCGATCCACGGCACGCACGCCACCGCGATCACAATGAACGTCTCGCGTCGGACGAGGTCCAGTTTGAGCGCGATGGGGCAGATGAGCGAGGCGACGCCGAGGATGAGGGCGATGTTGCAGATGTTGCTGCCGATGACGTTGCCGACGGCGATGTCCGCGCTCCCTCGAATCGCGGCCGTCACCGACGTGGCGAGTTCGGGCGTGGACGTGCCGAACCCGACGATGGTCAGGCCGATGAAGAACGACGACACGCCCATCCGCTTCGCCAGCGAGGCCGACCCGCGCACCAGCCCCTCCGCCCCCAGCGTGAGCACCAGGAGCGACCCCGCCAGCAGCCCGAGTTGCACGAGCATCGTCCACCCCCGCGCACAACGGCGCGCAAGCGCACAACACGACCGGCGGTAAGTCTACTCGCGCTGTCCGAAACCCGTCCCCACCGCCCGTGCCGACGCGAGCAGCGGCTCGTCCGGCCCGATCAGGCGCTGCCGCCCCGCCGATTCGAGCAGGTCGACGTCGCCCAGCCGTCCGCCCTGCATGACGATCAGCCGGTTGACGCGCCCGGCCTGGAGGAGGTCGAGTGCGCGGTCGCCGAACTGCGTCGCCAGCACGCGGTCCGCGGCCACCGGCGTCCCGCCGCGCTGCACGTGCCCGAGCACGACGTAGCGCGACTCGATGCCGGTACGGTTCTCGACCTCGCCCGCGAGCCACCGCCCGATGCCGCCGAGTCGGATCGGGTCCGGGCTGGTCGGATCGACGCGTTCGACCATGCGTTCGCCGCCGAGGGGCTTGGCGCCCTCGGCGCAGCAGACGATGGAGAACCGCTTGCCGCGCTGCCGGCGCTCGACGATGCCGCGGGCGACCGCGTCGAGGTCGAAGGGCATCTCCGGGACGAGGATCACGTCCGCGCCCGAGGCGATGCCCGCGTGCAGCGCGATCCAGCCCGCGTTGCGCCCCATCACCTCCACCACCATCACGCGGTGGTGGCTCGCCGCCGTCGTGCGCACGCGGTCCATCGCCTCCGTCGCCGTCTGCACCGCGGTCTGGAAGCCGAAGGTGATCTCGGTCCCCCACAGATCGTTGTCGATCGTCTTGGGCACTCCGACGCAGGGCACGCCCCGCTCGACGAACGGCGCGGCGCACGCCATCGTCCCGTCCCCGCCGATCACCACCAGCGCATCCAGCCCGTGGTCGCGCACGTGGCGCATGCACAGGTCGGTCACGTCCTCAAACTTCGTCGTGCCGTCGGGGTGGCGGCCGGTGGCGAACCGGCACGGGTTCGCCCGGTTGTTCGAGCCGAGGATCGTGCCGCCGGTGTGGAGGATGTTCGAGACGTCCTCGTCGGCGAGGGGTCTCACCCGATTCTCGATCAGGCCGAGGAACCCGTCCTCAATGCCGATGACGTCAATCCCGTCCCGGAGGGCGTCCTTGACCACCGCCCGGATGACGGCGTTCAGCCCCGGGCAGTCCCCGCCCCCCGTCAGCACGCCGATTCGGCCGATCTCGCCCATCCGCGGATCGTAATACCCCCGCCGCCGGTATGCCGAAAGGGCAATGATTGTGGATCGGGGGCGTTCTGCCGTCGGGCTCCCGTCCCTTGCCGGGATGGTTCCGCGCCCACGCCCGCTTTCGAGGGAGTCGATCATGACCCGCAGCAAGACAGTTCTCGTGGCGTTCGGTGTTGTCGCGGTTGCCGGGCTGGCGATCGCCATCCAGCCCGTGCTGTTGAAGCCGAAGCTGGAGCCGCTGCCGCCCGTGACGCTCGACGAGGAGCCTGCTCCGGAGCCGACCCCCGCGCCCGTGCGGAGGGCAGCTCCAGCGCCGATCGCGAGCGCCCCTGCCGAGGATCGTCCGTTGCCCGGCCCCGGCTTCGAGGGGTTCGGGCGGTTCGGTCCCGGCGAGTTCCCGATGGTGTTCGGGGAAGGTCGTGGCCCCGGGGGCGAGGGATGGCGCGGCGAGGACGGCCGGCCGCGCTGGGGCGAAGGGCGTGAACTCACCGAGGAAGAGCGTGCGTCGATGCGTGCCCGAGGCGAGCAGATCCGCGCGCAGATGGAAGCGCAGATGCTTCGCACGTTCGACCTCGACGGCGACGGAGTGCTGTCTGACGCCGAGCGCCAGGCTGCGCGTGAGGCGTTCGAGACTCTCCGGGGCGAGATGCAGGCCGAGATGGAGAGCCGGATGCTTGCCCGCTTCGACACAGACGGTGATGGCGTGCTCTCGAACGACGAGCGGCGTGCGATGCGTGAGGCGATGCGGCGCGAGGGTGAGGAACGGCGGGCGGCGATGCTTGCCGAGTTTGACCTCGACGGCGACGGCCGGCTGAACGAGCGCGAGCGTGAACTGATGCGACAGGCTCAGCGTGCCCGCGACATCGAGCGGCGTGCCTTCCGGCGTGTCGACACGAACGGCGACGGGGTGATCGACGCCGGCGAGGCCGCGCGGGCGGTGGACCGTGTGAATGCGGGCGACACGAGCGCGGACTTCAACGGCGACGGCACGGTGGACCATCGAGACGCGGTCTTCGTGCTCGAGTTGGCCCGCCGGGGCAGCCTGTAGAGGCGCGAAGCGACTCGCGATTCGTGACGTTCGCGCGTGAGTGAGTTGCACGGGCTTCGTTCCTGTTCCTGCAGACCCCACTCACTTCGAGCGGCGGCTGCCGGAAACCCAAAGGAGCGAAGCGATGTGGTACGAAGCGAATCGGACCTGCCTGAGTGTGGCGCTTGCCGCGGTGCTGTTCGGAGCCGCTGGACATGCGGAGGCCGACTACGACAAGACGTGGGATTACAAGGGCGCGGACAAGGGTGGCGGTCGGACGCTCTCGCTGACGTTCGGCGTGGACACGATCATGAAGGTGGTCCACACCGGCGGAGTCGAGCCGGACCCGACGCCGGAGAACGGGTACAACATTGCCGATAGCGTCCGGCGGGCGATGTCATCGTGGAACGCGACAGGGAGCGGTTGGACGCTGAAGGAGGGCGCTCCGCTGGCGGGCGAGATTCCGGTTCACGTGCGGATGGGTTTCATCGACCCGACCGACCCGACGAAGAACGAGTTCGACCACCCGAACAGCGACACGGCAGACAACGACGGTCACGGCGGCGGCGGGCCGAAGAACACACTCGCCTTCTTCAGGATCACGGGGACCGACCCTGCCGACGGGCGGTTCGCCACCTCCGCGGAGATCGTGTTCAACCCGTTTGCCTCGTGGGGGATCGGCACCAACGCGCCGATGCGTGAGGACATCAACTACGACCCGATCATCGTCGCGCTGCACGAGATCGGGCATGCGCTTCGGCTGGACCACACGACGCCCGGCGGGAGTACGACGATCGGGATCCCCCGAGACGGCGACGTGATGCGGCCGATGACGCAGTCCGGATGGCACCAGACGAACATGGACGCGGCGTTCGCCCGCAATCCTCACGCGAACGACATCGCGTTCGCGATGGCATCGGCGACGAACCCGCTGCCGACTCCCTCGACGGTGGCGGCGATGCTGCTCGGCCTCGGCGCAGCCTCCGGACGGCGTCGGCGAGGCGTCTGACCCGGATCCTCCGGGTCCACCCCACGCCCAGCGCCCGGCAGTCGCCTCGAGGCTGCCGGGCGTTCTTGTGTGGGGCGGCGACTTGGCGCCGTTTCGCGGCGTGGAGGCCGATAGCATCGGAGCGGATGCCCGACCCGACGCCAGATCGCCCGCGCACCGATCGCATACGCCTGCCCGAGCAGGATGCCTCGCTCTACCTGCACCCGCAGACACTCTCGCGGCTGCGCACGTTCGAGTTGCGTGCCAAGATGATCGTTGAGGGCGTGATGAGCGGGCAGCACCGTTCTCCATACCAGGGCTTCAGCGTTGAGTTCGCCCAGCACCGCCCCTATGTCGCCGGCGACGATGTGCGGCACCTCGACTGGAAGGTCTTCGCGCGGTCCGACAAACTTCACCTCAAGCAGTACCAGCAGGAAACCAACCTCGACCTGGTGGCGATGGTGGACGCCTCCGGCTCGATGGACTACGGGAGCCGATCCTTCGCGGAGGCCTCCGGCGTCGGGCGCAAGACGAGCCTCGACGGGCGCGACTATTGGAGCAAGTTCGACCACGCCACGGCGCTCGCCGCGGCGATGTGCTACGTCACGCTCCGTCAGGGGGACCGAGCTGGTGTCGTGGTCTTCGCGGACGAGGTGAGGGCGATGGTGCGACGTTCTTCCTCCACTGCCACGTGGCGGCAGGTCGTCGGCGCACTCTCCACGCACCCGGTCGATCGACCGACGGACCTCGCGCGTGCGACAGACCAGACACTCGCCAAGATCACGAACCGCTGTCTGCTCGTTTTCATCAGCGACTTCTTCGAGGATCCTGAGCGCATCCGGGCGGCGTTCGCCCGCATCAAGCACCGAGGGCACGACCTGATCGTGTTCCAGGTGCTCGACCGGGCTGAGCGCACGTTCGAGTTCTCCGAGTCCGCGCCGTTCGAGGGGCTGGAAGGCGAGGCCGCGCTCCGTGTTGACCCCCGCGCGATCCGCAGGGGCTACCTCGACGCGATCAACGGGCACGTGGAGCGTGTCGAGAGGATCACGCGGTCATTCGGCTTCGACTACCAGCTGGTTGACACGCACGACTGGCTCGGTCCTCCGCTCGCGGCCTTCGTCGCCCGCCGGAACGCGCAGATCAAGCGGAGCAAGTACGGGTGAGCGATCTATGAGCGTCCTTCATCCCGCCCTCCTCGCCGCCGGACTCGCGTGCGTCGCCGCGCCGATCATCATCCACTTTCTCATGCGTCGGCGCCGGCGGCCGGTGCGCTGGGCCGCGATGCGATTCCTGCTCGAGGCGTACCGCCAGCAGAAGCGTCGCCTCCGCTTCGAACAACTGCTCCTGCTCTCGCTGCGGTGCCTGCTCGTTGCGCTCATTGCCTTCGCGCTCGCGCGCCCGATCGCTGGCCGAACCGGGATCGTCGGGCCTGGTCCGCGCACCGTCTATCTCGTGATCGACGACAGTCTCACGAGCGCTGCGACGGATGATGGGGGCACGAGTGCGCTCGCCCGCCACAAGTCGTCCGCGGAGGCGATTCTTGCGACGCTCGACGCTGCCCGCGGCGACCGCGCCGGGCTGCTCACGCTCGGCGCGCCTGCCGACGCTCCCGTGGTTCCTCCCTCGTCGGACCTCGGCTCGATCCGCCGCCTCGTGGGCGCGCTCACGCCGACCGACGCTCCCGCCGACTTCGCCGGGGCGCTGTCGCGCATCGCGGCGGACCTCGGCCCCGAAGGTCAGGACCGGCCCCTCGTCGCGATGCTGAGCGACTTTCGCGCAGGCTCGGTGCGCGACGCCGAGCGTCTCCCCGAACTCCCGCGGCGGGCAACGCTCGCGGCCACGACGGCAGCGCGCGTGCCGGTGTCCAACACTGCGCTCGTTGCGCTCGAACCGTTGCGGCCCGTGATCCTCGCTGGGGCCGCGGGACCGGAGAGCGCGGCCGCACCCGCGGGTTCGACTCAGGTTCGGGCCGACCTCCAGCGCTTCGGTCCCGCGACCGCCACGACAGCGGCGACCACGGTGCGTCTCCTCGCCGAATCCGCGCGCGGCGGCGACGCGACCCTGATCGGCGAGGCCGTCGTCCGCTGGTCGCCCGGCCAGAGCCAGGCGACCGCGAGCGTTGCCCTCGAACTCGAACGCCTCGCGCCTGTGCTGCGCGAAGGGACAAGCTCGGTCGTGCTTCGCGCCGAGATTGACCCGGATGCACTGCATCGCGACGACACCCGCCGGGTCTCGATCTCGCTGCGGGACGAGCTGCGAGTCGCGCTCATCGGCACACGCCGCGGCGGCGCGCGGCCGACGCTCGACGCGTTTGCGCCGGCCGACTGGGCACGCCTCGCCCTCGAACCCGCCGCCGACCGTTTCGGCTCGCCTGCCGGCCGGGTGCGGGTCTCGGAGATCGACCCTCGCGTGGTCGATTCCTCGCGGCTTGCCGGCGTGGACGCGGTCTTCGTCCTCGAGCCGGACGCGATCGACTCCGCCGCGTGGACGCGCCTGCGTGCGTTCGCCGACTCGGGCGGCCTCGTGGTCGTCACGCCGGCTGCGCGCGGTGGTGCACAGACTTGGCCAGACCTCATGCTCGAGGCCTTCTCGCTCGACTGGACAGTGGAGCGCGAGCCGCGCACGCTCGACGCGGGGACGATCGCGGGCGAGCGACCCGCAACGGGCGAACTCGACCTGCTCGCCCTGCTCGTGGGCGAGTTGACGCACCTCGCCGCGCCGGTGCGCGTGTCGCGTGTGCTCGCCGCGCAGCCAGCCCGTGGGTCGGGGCACGCCGTGCTGGCGCTCTCGGACGGCACGCCGTTGGTTCTCGCTGCGCGGCCCGAGCAGTTCGAGGCTGCCCCCCCCTCGCGCGGCGTGATCGTCTACATCACGTCCGCGCTCGACCTCGACTGGACCGATCTGCCCGCACGCCCGCTGATGGTGCCGCTCTTGCAGGAGATCGTCCGGCAGGGCGTCGGGCGGGCAGGCGGCGCATGGGTTTCGGCTGCCGGATCCGTGCCCACCGCACCGCCGTCCGCCGCCGAACTCCGCTCTCACGAGGGCACGACCATCGCGGTCGAGTCGGGTCGCGCTGCGCAACCGCTGAGGCGTGCCGCCGCGTGGCGAGCGCTCGACAGCGAGGGCGTCACGCGCGGCACGATTCTCGTGAACCCGGACACCCGCGCCTCGCGCACCGACATCACCGCGCCCGACGAGATTCGCCGCTGGCTCGGCGCAGCGACTCCCGGGCGTGACCTGCGAACCCTTGACGACGGCACGACGTCCCCGGGCGGCGAGTCCGTCGCGAGCCTCGGCGGCGACGATCCTGTCACGCCGCTCAGCCTGCCGCTGCTGGTTGCGGCCGCGTTCGTTGCGATCGCCGAGCTCGCGGTCGCCCGCTTCGCCAGCCACGCGACCGTCCCGCGATCGGCCCCCCCGTCGGAGGCTGGTGCGTGAACGACCTCCTCGTCCAACTCTTCGGGCTTTCCGCCCTCCACCCCGGTGAGGAGGGCGTTCGCTTCGCCCTCGAACGGCCGATGCCCGCCTGGGGATGGGCCGTTGTCACGCTCGCCGCGGTCGGGATTGCCGCGTGGTCGTACTCGCGCCTGGTCGGCCCGCGTGTGCCGCGCGCCGTCCTCGCGTGCGTCCGGTGCCTCACGCTGCTGGTCCTGGTGCTGCTCGCGGCAGGACCGCACCTCATCCGTGAGAACCGCCGGGTGGAGCGCGACTGGGTCGTGGTGCTGCTCGACCGCTCGGCGTCCATGACCATCCCCGACGCGCCGGACGGGCGCACACGCGATGAGCAACTCTCCGATGCCCTGCGCCGCTCCTGGCCCGCGTGGCAGTCCCTTGCCGACGAACACAACATTCTCTGGCTCGGGTTCGACGCCGGCGCGTACGACCTTCCCTCCGACCAACACGGCGTGCGCCTGAATGAGGCCGAGGGGCGTCGCACCGCTATCGGCACCGCTCTGTCACAGGCCGCGCAGCGCGTCGCCGCACGCCCGGTCAGCGGCATCGTCGTCGTCTCCGACGGTCGTTCCGGGGACGAGCCGGACCGCGCCCTTCTCCGCCGCCTGCGGGCCGACCGTATCGGTATCTATGCCGTCCCTCTCGGGAGCGCGACGCCGTCGAGCGATCTCGCCATCACCGCCGCGGACGCGCCGACTGCCGCGTTCGTCCGCGACACCGTGCCCGTGTCTGTCACCGTCGAGCAGGTTGGCGGGGGCGAACCCACACCCGCGACCGTTCGCCTCATCGACGAGCGCACCGGGCGCACCCTCGACGAGCGCCGTGTCGAAGTCGCCGAGGGCACACCGACCGAAGTCGTCCTCTTCACCCGTCCCGAGGCAGCCGGCGAAGCGCGCTGGAGCGTCCGCGTCATCCCGGATGTCCTGGACCTCTCCGAAGCGAACAACGCACGGAGTCTCACGCTCGAACTCGCCGACAGCCCTCTCCGCGTCGTCTATTTCGACGGCTACCCGCGCTGGGAGTATCGCTACGTCAAGGACCTGCTCGTGCGCGAGGAGTCCATCCGCTCCTCGGCGACGCTGCTCGCCACGAACCGGCGTTCTATTCAGGAAGGCGACGTCGCCCTCACTCGCATGCCGCGTTCGACCGAGGACTGGGCCGAGTTCGACGCCGTCATTCTGGGCGACTTGCGCGCGGACAACTTCAGCGGGGAGCAGCTCGAGAACCTGCGCGATCACGTCGCGAACCGCAGCGGCGGACTGCTCTGGATCGCGGGTCCCGGCGCGACGCCCGAGTCATGGCGCAACACCGCCCTCGCCGACCTGCTCCCGTTCACGCTCGCGCCACGCGGCGGGGCATCCGGCTTCGTTCGGTCGTTCGACGGCCCCGTGACGATGGCCCGGACCGAGCGCGGCGAGCGGCTCGGCGTCCTCCGCCTGGACGACGCTGCCGATCGCGGCTGGCCGGCCCACCTCTCCGACCCCGCCACCGGCTGGAGCCTTCTCCGCTGGGCGCAGCGCATTGACCGATCGCAACTCAAGCCGACCGCTGAGGTTCTCGCCGTCGCGGTTCCCGCCTCGGAGTGGACGCCGGACCTGCTCGGCCGCGACCTCTCGTCGGCCCCCCCCCTCGTCATCACGATGCGCTACGGCGCTGGGCGTGTGATCTACGTCGCCACGGACGAAACCTGGCGCTGGCGTTACGGGCGTGGCGAGGCCCTCACAGAACGCTTCTGGCTCCCTCTAGTGCGCCTGCTCGGGCGCGACAGTCTGGCGCGAGGCGGGCGCGCCGCCGTCATCGAGGTCTCCCCCCCCCGCTCCGCCGTCGATCAGGCGGTGCAAGTCTCCCTGCGTCTCGCGGATCAATCGCTCGCCGACCTGCGCCCCGCCTCGCTTCGCGTGCGTGTCGAGCGTGATTCCCTGCCGGGTGCGCCTCCCACGCCACCGGTTCGTCTCACGCTCTCGCCCGATGAGGCAACACCCGCCGGCGCGCCCGGGGCGTACACCGCGACCTGGGTTCCCACCGAGCCGGGTGTCTACCGCGTCGTGACCGATGACCCGATCCTCGCCGGGCTCGCCCTCTCTGCGGAGGTCCGCGTCGCCCTCCCGGACGACGAACTCCGCACACCCCAGGCCGACCACGGCATGCTCTCGGCTCTCGCGGAACAGACCGAGGGGGCTGTCATCCAGCCCGAAGCGCTCGCAGACCTGACCACCATCCTTCCCAACCGCGAGTTGATCCTCGATGGCACCCCCGACGTCGAAACCCTCTGGGACCGACCGATCGTGCTCGCCCTGCTCGTTCTCCTGCTGACGGTCGAATGGGTCGGCCGCCGCCTCATCCGCCTCGCCTGACCGCCCTGCTCCACACCCCAACCGCACTGTGGGGCATTTTCTGAGAACCCGACGCTGTTCCGCGGACGAACTTCCTGTATGAAAGACCAGGGACGGTGAACCGCCGCATGGACGACCGCCGCGGCATCCAGGGGGACCGGTCACGGGAGAGCGACCCCGTTCGGTTATCCCTTGGTCGAATTCGGGGGTTTTCCCGGGTCTTGTTGGTGTGTGGAGCGATAGCCATCCTGGCGGGCACGTCGCTCGCTGTCGTCGCAGGTCTGGGCTTGGCCGACTTTGCTCTCCGAACGCCGCCGGCGATCCGTCTTGCCCTGCTCGCGCTCGGCCTTGCCGGCCTGACCTGGGGCGTGATTCGCGTGCTGGTGCCCGCGCTGCGTTTCAGACCGTCGCTCACCGAAATCGCGCTGCGGGTCGAACGAACCGAGATGGGGCGCCGTGCGGGCTTGGCGGGCGTGCTCGCCTCTGCGCTGGAACTCGCCGACCCGTCGGCCCGTGCGGACGACGTGCAACGCGCTCTGGCCGCTGATCTTTCCGCCGCTGCCCGAGGTCGGTTCGCGAGGGTGCGTGCATCCGCCATCCTCGCGCCCGCGAAGACGCTGCGCAGCCTCGCGTGGTTCGCGGCCGTGCTCGCAGCCGTCGTTGCCCTTTCGGCGGCGCGCCCGGAACTGACGGCGATCGGCGCGAAGCGTGTCCTCATGCCGTGGGCTGGCGTGGAGTGGCCGCGCCGTACCGCGCTCGCGGACGCGACGCAGCTCACGGTACATCCGGACGACGAGACGCTCCCGCTGCGAGTCTTGCTCACCCGCACCAACCGCGCGCCTGGCGAGACGTCGGTCGCGGCTCGCTACCGTACGGTCAGCGCTGGGGGCGCTGGCCCGACTCAGCGTGTCCTCATGCGCAGCCAGTTGCGTAACGACGTGACGCCGATTCCCGAAGGCGCGGTCGAGGGCGAACTCTTCGAGCGGCTGGTGGAGCCGACCGGGCGCGAGCTCACGGCCGAGGGCGTGCAGGCGTGGGTCGAGTATTGGTTCGAGACAGAGGACGAGCGCACCGAGCCGCGTCGCATTTTGCTTGCGCGCCGGCCGTCGGTCGAGTCGGCGTCCGCGGTCGTATCCCCCCCCTCCTACGCTGAACTCGCGGCAGGTGGCGTCCTCTCCGGCTCTGTCCCCCTGGGGCGCGGCGCGGACGAGCGGGCCATCCTCTCGCCCGTCCTCGCGGGCTCGCGCGTGGATCTTGAAGTCACACTCAACAAGCCCGTCCCGCCGCCGGACGGCTGGGAGATCGGCGCAACCGATCGCGTCATCCGGCGCTCGTTCATCCTCGACGCGACCGAGCGGGTTCCGCTCTCGCTCATCGATCGCCACGGCCTCGCCTCCGCGGAGGAGCCTGTCTTCACGCTCGAGGTCGTCTCCGATGCGCCGCCCGGCGCGGTCGTCACGGAGCCGCCGCGCGACGAGACCGTTCTGCCGACTGCGGTCGTGCCCGTTGCGGGCGAAGGGCGCGACGACGTCGGCGTCGCCTGGGCTGCGGTTGAGCATCAGCGTGCCCGCCCGCCCGCCGGCTCGGTCGGCGCGCCTCCCGAGGCGGACGCCCCCCCCCTTCGTGCCGCGGAACTCTCCTGGACGGAGGCCATGCCGCGCGAGGCCCGGGTGCAGACGACGCTCGATCTCGCCACGCTCGGCCTGCGACCGGGCGACGAACTCTGGATCACCGCCCTCGCCGCAGACGCCTACGGGGCGAGCGGCGGGGAGCGCGGCGCGACCCGCTCCGCGCCGCGCCGCCTGCGCATCATCAGCGAGGCCGAACTGATGGAGCAGGTGCGGGCTGAACTGACCGCGCTGCGCCGCGCTGCCATCCAGCTCGACGCCGAGCAGGCAGCCGCCCAGCGCCAGACCGCGACCCTCGGCCCGACGGACGACGCTGCGCGCCGGCAGTCCTCGCTCCCCGAGCGCATCGCGCAGCAGCGGCGTGCGCTCGACACGCTTACGGAGCGAGTTCGTCGTAACTCCCTCGACGACCCGTCGCTCTCGGGCACGCTCGAGGACGCGGACGGGCTGCTGGCCGATGCGTCGGACGCGGCCCGAGAAGCCTCGAGAGCGCTCGAAACCGAGCGGCGTCGCCTCGGCGCTGCGAGCGAAGCGGGCGAGGCCGCCGAACCTGACGAGCGAGCCATGGAGACCATCGCCGACGAGCAAGCCCGCACGCGCGACTATCTTTCCGCGCTCATCGAGATGCTCGACCGCGGCGAGGACGCGTGGGTCTCCCGCCGCACGCTGGAGCGGCTCATAGCCGACCAGCGCGAGATCGCCGACCGGACGCGCCGCCTCGGCAACGAGACGGTCGGGCGCGAACTGAGCGAGCTCTCCGCGCAGCAACGTGCCGAACTCGATCGCATCGTTGAGGCCCAACGTGAGGCTGCCCAGCGCGCCCAGCAGGCCATCGACGAACTGAGCGAGCGTGCCCGGCAACTCGAGCGCGCCGACCCCGCCCAGGCGCAGGCCATGCGCGACGCCGCAACGCGAGGTCGGCAGGAGCAGGTCGCCGACCGTCTCGAGGACGCGGCGGACCAGGCCGAGCAGAACCGCATGCAGACCGCCGCCGAGCAGCAGCAGCGGGCCGCGGAGTCGCTCCAGCGGATGCTCGACGACGTGGAGAATGCGCAGCGCAACCGCGACGAGGCCCTGCGCCGCGTCCTCGCGAGCGTCATCGAATCGCTCGAAGCCCTGATCGTGCGGCAGGAGCGAGCTCTGGCTTCGCTCGAGGAGGCTGTCCCGCTCAACGCCTTCGAAGGACTGGATCTGGGCATGCTCGCGCTCCACTTCAACACCCTCTCGGTTCTGGACCAGATCACGACCGCGCAGAACGACCTCGCGGTCGTCGCCTCGCTCGTGGAAGAAGCGGCCCGCGCCCAGGAGTCGGCCGTCGTCGCGCTGCGCCGCTCGCCCGTGGATGCCGACGCGGCACGCGAGCACGAGCAACTGAGCCTGAACCGGCTCGTGCAGGCCAAGGAGGAGGCTGAGCGTGCCGACCGCGAGGCCGCCGAGCGTGACGCGACGCGCCAGCGATCCGAACTCCGCTCCGCCTACCGTGAGCTGCTCGAACAGCAGGCGTCGCTGCTCGCCGAGACCGAGGCGTTCGTCGGCGCGGAGCTCACGCGCCGCGACCGCGCGGTCGTGCGCGGCATCGGCGAGCGGCAGGACGCCGTCCGCGCCCGCCTCGTGGAACTCCGGGACCAGACCGAGGGCCTCGCCGACACCATCGTCGTCGAGTATGCGCACTCGCGTCTGGAGTCAGCGACGTCTGCCGCAGCCCAGCGGCTCCGCGCCGGAGAGGCCGACACGACCGTCACCCGCAACCAAACTGCGGCTGTGCGTCTGCTCCGTTCGCTCGTCGAAGCCCTGAACGAGGCCCAGCAGGAACGCGACTTCCGGGAGCAGGAGCAGGACTCCGGCGGCGAGGGCGGCGGGCAGTCCGGCAGCACCCCCCCCCTCATTCCGCCCATCGCCGAACTCCGCATCCTTCGCGAGATGCAGCAGGAAGCCGCCGACTGGACCCGCGAACTCGACGCCGACCCGCGGCCCGACCCCGGCGAGAAGGCGCGGCTGGCCGAGTTGCAGCGCGAACTCGCCACACGCGGCGATGCCCTCGTGCAAGCCGTGATGCAGCAGGCGCCGCAGGCACGCCCCCAGCCGACGCCGCAGGAGGACCAGCGATGACACGCAACCCAACTCGACGCGGCTTCCCGACCTCGGGGCGAGGCCTTGCAGTCCCCATCTCGTGCTTCATCTTCCTTCTCTTCGTGCTGACCCCTCACGCCCTCGCCCAAGAGGCCGACGAGCCGGACCCGCAGCCAGACCGTGACACGCTCCCCGACCTCGACGAACTCCTGGGGCTGCCATCCGAGAAGCCCGCCGACGCGCCCGCACAGGACCGCACCACCGAACTCGACCGCCTTCTCTCGGGCGAGGAGATCGCGGAGGCGTTCGTCGAGGCCGTGCGGCTCATGGGCGAAACCGCCGCGCGTCTCGACACCGCGGGCGACACCGGCGTCGTCACGCAGCGCATGCAGGAGGACGCGATCCGCAAACTCGACAAACTCATCGCCGACGCGCAGAACCGTCGCCAGCAGTCGCGCTCGCAGTCCCGCAGCCAGCAGAACGCCGACCAGCAGTCGCAGCAGCAGCCCGCGCAGCGGTCGGCGCAGCGACCCGGCGGCCGCGACAATCAGGCCGAGGTTGATCCGCCCGCGCGCCAGGACGGCCCGCTGAACCCCGCCGCCGTCGCGGACCTGGCGGCCTGGGGCGCGCTCCCCGAGCGAGTCCGCGAGGCTCTCGTGCAAGGCTCGTCCGACCGCTTCAGCACGCTCTATCAGCGCCTGACAGAAGCCTACTACAAGCGCCTCGCCGAGGAGCGCGAACGATGATCCGCTGCGCTCTTCTCTCACACGCCTGTTGCGGGGCCTTTCAGGCTCCCTTTCTCATCTTCCTCCTCTCCATTCTCACCATCGCCCCCCCCTCCGTCGCCCAGAACAGCATCCTCCCCAACGAGATCAACCCCGCTCTCGACCGCGCGGTCGAGCGCGGGACGTTCTACCTCGTCTCGCAGCAGAATCCCGACGGCAGCATCGGCTCGGGCCGC
>JAHCJE010000063.1 GCA_026128865.1 Phycisphaeraceae bacterium
GCGCGAGGTCGCGGATCGCGGCGAGGCGGGCGACCGCCATGTCGAGCTCGACCGCACTGCCCTGCAGCACGCCGCAGGTGTTGGGCGTCTCTCCGGCGTCGAGGCGCCGCTCGGCCTCGTCGAGGTTCCGCCGACACCATGCGATCTTCTCGCGGATCGCGTCGCGGGCCGCGTCCGACCGCAGCTCGATCGCGAGCTTGGCCTGGGCGATGGCCCAGGCGCGGTTGCTGTTGCTGTTCGTCGTCGCGGGCTGGTTCGTCGTCGTCATGGTCGGTCTCCTTCGCGTTGTTCCCGCGTGCGGCCTTCCCGCTCGCGTCATGCACATGAAGCCCCATCCGCGCGCGGCTTGCAAGCGGAATCCGGCCTCATTCGCCGCCCTTTCGCACATCGAGGACATGTCCTGAGCGCCGTGCGCCCCGGTGCCCCCGGTGCAAGGGAGAGTCCTGAGGGGGGGGCATGAGCGAGCCCGTGGTCGAGGGCGTGACGGCCCGCCAGGAGCGCGCGATCGCGGCGCTGGTCAACGAGACGACCATCGCCCGCGCCGCCCGCGCCAGCGGCATCGGCGAGCGCACGCTGCACCGCTGGCTCGTCGAGGACCCCGGCTTCCGCGCCGCCTACCGCCGCGTGCGCCGCGAGGCCTTCGGCCAGGCCGTCGCGCTCACGCAGCGCTACGCCCCGCTCGCCGTCACCACGCTGGCGCAGATCCTCAGCGACCCCTCGGCCCCGCACTCGGCGCGCGTCTCGGCGGCCGCCGCCATCCTGCGCTTCGGACGCGACGGCGTCGAGCTCGACGACCTCGCCGACCGCGTCGAGGCCCTCGAGCGCGCCCAGCGCGAGGAGGCCGCGTGAGCCGCGTGCGCCACCGCGTCGAGCGCCTCGAACGCCGCCGGGCCGAGCGCCCATGCGCCGCCTGCGGCGGGCTGGGCCGCTACGAGTTCATGCTACAGGACGAGGGCGAGCCGGAGGCCCGGCCGCGCGGGTGCGAGGCGTGCGGGCGCGTGCGCTGCGTCACCCGCATCGTCCTCGGGAAGATGGAATGACGCGGCCCCCGGCCGGGCGCGCGGCGGAGGCTCGGCGTGCGCGATCGTGGGCCATCGCGGCCGGGGGGTTCGGGGCGGCGGTGCTGGAGGGTTGACGGGTGGTGATGCGGCTGAGCGCACGGGTCTGGCGGTTGGAGAAGGCATCGGCGATCGCGAGCCGCTCCGGGCCTTGCCGCGCCTGCGGCGGGGGGCGCGGGCCGGTGCGCTGCCACGTCGAGACGCACTCGGGGGAGCCGAGCGACCGCTCGAAGGACTTCTGCGCGGCGTGCGGCCGGCGGCTCGTGTTCTACGTCGAGTTCGACCGGGCCGGGTAGCCGCGCCGATCCCGGGCGGCCACGCCCGCGGCGGGGCCGGGGGGCTGAGAGTTACGCTTTGTGTGCAGGGCGCTGCGATCAGCGGCCAACGCGTGTGCCGCGCCACGCGCCCGAACCGGTCCCACCCCGGGTACACCCCCGCGGCCTGCGTCGTGAACCCCTGCGTCCGACGCTTCCCGTCACCCGACGCCGTCCTGTCCAACTGCACGTCCGACACCGGGTAGTCCACCTCCGCAGCCATCCCAAGCCCCACGTGGCTGTACGCGACCACGCCGGTCTGGTTCTGCGGCCCGGGTCCCAGCGAGATGGAATGCACGCGGCTCACACGGTCGTCAGCCGACCCCGCAAGGCGCGCCGGCCGACGACCTCGTGTCATTCGCCTCCGCATGGCAACACGTCGGCTCCGCCGCGCCCCGACCAGCCTGCCTCACGCCCTTCTCAGTCGCCCTTGGGGTCTTCACGCGGAGTCTCGCGGTCCGCACGCTCGGGCATGTACCGTCCCTTCGCCCGCCACGCCTCGTCGATGATCCGCAGGTAGCGGAGCGGGTCGGCCTTCACCTTTGGGTGGCAACTCGCGCAGCAGAACCGCAGCAGCCGCCCGGCGACCACCATCTCCGAAGGCTCACCCATCGATCCCAACTCGCCCCCCGCCACGATGCACGTCGTCAGGGGGTAGTCCTTCCGCTGCGCGTCCGCCGCGGCCTTGTCGAGTTTCTTCATCAACGCGCGCGGGTCCGCCGCGAACTCCTTCGCGCACGTCCGGCAGCACAGCCGCACCAGCCGGTTGTTGAACACGATCTCCGTGGCCACGTCCCGCCCATCCTCCTTCAGCGGCTCGTCCGACACGATGCACGTCTCCAGCGGATAGAACGGCCGCTGGTCCTTCGCCATCGCCTCATCCACCTTCTTCCACGCCGCCGCCGGATCGGACTCGAACCGCTCGATGCACCCCGCGCAGCAGAAACGTACCTCACGCCCGTCGTAGCGTTTCACCACCGGGTCGCCCATCGAGCCGAGTTTCCGCCCCGAGATCGGGCACGTCCCGAGCGTGTACAGGTCCGTCCACGGCTCCGCGTCGGCGGCCGCGCCGGTCTCGGGCTGCTTCCCCGGCTGCTCGCCGTGCTGCTCCTGCCCAGGCTCGCGCCGCGCCCTGGCGAGCAGCACGAACTCGTCCTTGCGGGTTTCATCCCACGAGAGGAACTGCTCCCCGCACCCGGGGCAGCACAGGCCGATCGTCACGCCCTTGTACTCGACCGTCCCCGCCGACGGCACGATCGGCTCCTTCCCGATCGGGCACATGGCGTTGACGGGCGTCGCCTGGCCCAGGGCGATCCGCGCGAGCGACACGGCGAACACGGCGGCAAGAACACTGAACTTCTTCACGGTGAACCTCCTTCATCTGATGGTATCAACGCTCGACCGCCGTCCGAACGGCGGCGCTTCCACTCGGCCCCCCAGCAGTACATGATGGGCACGACGAACCACGTGATCGACGCGACCACCATCCCCCCGAACGCGGGGATCGCCATCGGGATCATGACGTCCGACCCGCGCCCCGAACTCGTCAGCACCGGCAGCAGCGCGATCACGGTGGTCGCGCTCGTCATCACCGCAGCCCTGATTCGGAGCCGACCGCCCGCGACGACCGCCCGCCGGATCTCCTCGACCGACCCGGGCCGTTCCTCGCGCATCGACTGGTCGATCCGCGTCGCCATGATCACGCCGTCGTCGGTCGCGATCCCGAAGAGCGCGAGGAACCCGACCCACACCGCCACGCTCAGGTTGAACGGTCGCACCTGGAACAGGTCGCGGAGGTTCGTGCCCATCACGTCCACGTCCAGGAACCACGGCTGGCCGTAGAGCCACAGCATGGCGAACCCGCCGCCCCACGCCACGAACACGCCGCTGAACACCATCGCCGTGACCGAGACGCGGCGGAACTGCAGGTATAAGAGCAGAAAGATAACCGCCAGCGAGAGCGGGAGCACGATGCTCAGCCGCTGCGCCGCGCGCACCTGGTTCTGGTACGACCCCGCGAACTCGAAACTTACCCCCGGCGGCACCGTCAGTTCGCCCGACGCGATCTTCGATCGGATCACCCCGCGTGCCTGCTCCACCACCGCCACCTCCGCGTGCCCGGGACGCTTGTCGAACAGCACGTACGCCACCAGGAACGTGTCCTCGCTCTTGATCATCTGCGGCCCGCGCCGGTACTCCACCGTCGCCAGTTCGCGCAGCGGCACCTGCGCGCCGCCCGGCGTCGGGACCAGAATGTCGCCCAGCGTCTCGGGCTGGTCGCGCAGTTCACGCAGGTACCGGACACGCACCGGGTACCGCTCGCGACCCTCGACCGTGGTCGTCAGCGGCATCCCCCCGAGCGCGACCTCGATCACCCCCTGCACGTCCGTGATCCGCAGCCCGTACCGCGCAATCCGCTCGCGGTCGATGTCGATCTCCAGGTACGGCGAACCCACGACGCGATCCGCGAACACCGCGGCGGGCTGCACCGACGGAACCTCCTTCAGCGCCCGCTCCAGTTCCACGCCGAACGCCTCGATCGTCGCCAGGTCCGGGCCGTACACCTTGATCCCCATCGGCGCGCGGAACCCGGACTGCAGCATCACGATCCGGGTCTCGATCGGCTGGAGTTTCGGCGCGCTCGTCACGCCCGGCATCTCCGCCGCCGCCACGATCGCGTCCCACACGTCCTGCGCCGAGCGCACCCCGTCGCGCCACTGCCGGTACGGCCTGCCGCCCGGGTCCTCGACCAGATCGCCCCGGTCGTCACGAACGAACTCGCCCGTCGCCGGATCGACGCGGAATGTCAGCAGCCTGCCGCGAGCGTCGGTCCGGTACTCGCTCCGGTACTGGATCAGCGTCTCGACCATCGAGATCGGCGCGGGGTCGAGCGGGCTTTCGACGCGCCCGATCTTCCCCACCGCGACCTCCACCTCCGGCACGCTCATGATCCGCCGGTCCAGTTCACGCAGAATCTCCGTCGCTTCGCCGATCGAGGCGTGCGGCATCGTCGTGGGCATGTACAGGAACGCGCCCTCGTCCAGCGACGGCATGAACTCGCTCCCCAGCCCCGGCAGCGCGTGCGCCATCCGCACCACCGCCTCGCGCTGCCGCACACTCTCGGGCAGCCACCGGCCCCACAGGCGGTCGAACCCGAGCCACACCGTCGCTCCGAAGAGCACGACCAGCGCCGCGGGCAAGAGCGCGACGGCCTTGTGCCGGAGCGACCAGGCGAGCACGTGCGGGAACGCCAGACGAACCAGCCAGAACGCGAGGAGCAGTCCGCCCACGACCGCCCCGATGAACAGGGCGTTGCGCGACAGTCCCGCCGCCGGCCCGAGCGGTTCCCACGCCGCGGCGAGCGCGACCAGCACCACCGCGACCGCCACCAGGTTCGCCGACCACTCCAGCGCGCTGGCCGCGCGCCGGGGCAGCCGGTCCCGCGCCGCCTGGAACACGCCGAACGCCGCCACGAGAGTCCCAGCCGGCGCATTGACGCGCAGCGCGATCGCCGCGCCGATCAAGGCGATGACGACGCCCGCCGCGATTCGGACCGCGCCGCGCCGCACCCGCAGCCCCATCAGCACGTGCGCCGCCGAGGGCAGGATCGTCAGCGCGATCACGATCGACGCGATCAGGGCGAACGTCTTGGTGTACGCCAAGGGCTTGAAGAGTTTGCCCTCCGCGGCCTCCATCGCGAAGACCGGCAGGAACCCGACCACCGTCGTCGCCACCGCCGTCAGCACCGCGCTCCCCACCTCCGACGACGCCCGGTGGATGACCGACAGCGTCGGCTCCTCCGGCCCCGCCTCCCCCAGCCGACGCAGGATGTTCTCGCTCAGCACGATCCCCATGTCCACGATCGTCCCGATCGCGATCGCGATCCCCGACAGCGCCACGATGTTCGCGTCCACCCGGAACAGTTTCATGCCGATGAACGTCATCAGCACGGTGATCGGCAGCATCGCGCCGATCAGCAGGCTGCTCCGCAGGTGCATCACCATCACCACGACCACCACGATCGTCACCAGCACCTGCTGCGAGATCGCCGCGTTCAGCGTCCCCAGCGTCTCGCGGATCAACCCCGTGCGGTCGTAGAACGGCACGATGGTCACCCGGCTCTCAGTGCCGTCGGCCAAGATCCTGCTCGGCAGCCCGGTCGATATCTCCGCGATCCGCTGCTTCACGCGCTCGATCGTCGCCATCGGGTTCGCGCCATACCGCACGACGACGACGCCTCCCACGGCCTCCTCACCCGCTTTCGTCAGCACGCCGCGACGCATCGCGGGACCGACGGACACCTTCGCCACGTCCCCGACCAGGATCGGCTGCCCGTCGCGTGCCGTGATCGCCGCGAGTTCGATGTCCTCCACGCCTTTGATGAACCCAAGGCCGCGCACGATGTACTCGACGCGGTTCGCTTCGATGGTGCGCGCGCCGACGTCGAGGTTGCTCGCGCGGACCGCTCCGACCACTTCGTCCAGCGAGATGCCCGCCGCCCGCATCGCGTCCGGGTTCACGTCCACCTGGTACTCGCGCACGAACCCGCCGATCGACGCGACCTCGGACACGCCCTCCACGCCGGCCAGTTTGTACCGCACGATCGAGTCCTGGATCGTGCGCAACTCGTCCAGGTCCCACCCGCCGACCGGCCTCCCCTCGCGGTCGCGCCCTTCGAGCGTGTACCAGAACACCTGCCCCAGCGCGGTCGCGTCCGGGCCGAGCGCGGGCGCCACGCCCGGCGGCAGCGTCCCCGCGGGAAGTGAGTTCAACTTCTCCAGCACCCGCGAGCGAGACCAGTAGAAGTCGATCCGCTCCTCGAAGATCACGTAGATCGACGAGAACCCGAACATCGAGTAACTCCGAACGTCCTTCACGCCCGGGATGCCCAGCAGCGCCACCGTCAGCGGATAACTGACCTGGTCGTCAACGTCCTGCGGGCTGCGGCCGGGCCACTCCGTGAACACGATCTGCTGGTTCTCGCCGATGTCCGGGATCGCGTCCACCGGGACCGGGTCTCGCGCCAGCGGCCCCAGGTCCCAGTCGAACGGCGCCACCAGCACGCCCCACAACAGCGTCCCCATCAGCACGATCGCAACGACCAACTTCTGCTCCAGGCAGAAGCGGATCAGCGCGGCCACGGCCCCGCGCGGCGCCACGGAAGAGGGCGAAGTCACGGCTCGCCCTCCCCTCGCTCCAGCGGAGTGAAACGCTCACGAACCTCCCCGCAGCGCAGCATCGCCGCGCCGAAGTACGGGTTCGCGATCGTCTCCGTCCGCTGCACCCACTCCGCCCCGCGGTTGTCGAACGCCATCGGGCAGAAGGCGAGATGCCACGTCTCCGATCCCAGGTGCCCGAAGCGGCGTTGCAGGTCGATCGCCCCCTCGCTCATCCGTCGGAACCGCTCGCGTGCGTCGTCCGGCGAAACGGCGCGCCCCTCCTGCCGCAGGCGCGACGCCGCCCGCCGCCACGTCCCGAGCGGCTCGCCCACGAGTCCGGCCTCGCGCACCAGGTCCAGCGCTCGGCGCACGTCGTCGGCGGCACGGTTGAACCCGTCGAGGTCATCCGCCGCCAGCGATTCCTGCGCATCCAGGTACGCCGCGTACACCGGCTTCAGCCCGAAGAGGAACAGGTCAGGCGTTCGCACGCGTTCCGTCGCGCTCGCCCCGTGCCCCGCGTGGCCCGCGGGCGCGCCGGCCTCGCCGCCCTCGGGCGACATCATGCTCGGCCTGGCGGCGATCTGCATCGCGCTGTCGATCCGGAACGCGCCGCTCACGACCACCGACTCACCCTCGCCAAGCCCCTCGCGCACCGCGTAAAACTCGCCCGCGCGCGGCCCGAGCACGACTTCCCGCCCTTCGTACGTCGGCCTCTCCGTTCCCTCGACCTCCACGTACACCACCGAGCGCGTGCCCGTGAACAGCACCGCCGAGCGCGGCACCACCAGCGGCGCGACCGCAGCCGCCGGGTCGCCCACCACGCCCAGCGACTCCGCGGGCACGAGGTCCATCCCGCAGATGTCGCACTGCCCGGGGCCGTCCTTCACCACCGTCGGGTGCATCGGGCTGACCCAGCGTCCCGCGAGTTCATCCCCGACGACCGCGCCGTCCTCGGCCACGCGCGGGCGCACGACCGCCGACGCGAACATCCCGGGCTTGAGCCTCCGATCGGCGTTGTCCACCGCCACGCGCACCGTCGCCGTGCGGGTGTCGTCCTTCACCACCGGCTCGATGAACGAGACGCGCCCCTCGAACGTCTCGCCGGGGTGCGCTTCGACCGTGAATCGCACGCGCTGTCCCCAGCGCAGCAGCGGCAACTGCGATTCGTACGCTTCGAGGTCCAGCCACAGCCGCGAGAGGTCCGCGACGGTCGCGAGCGGCGCGCCGGTCATCACGTAGTCCCCCTCGCGCACCGCCAGGCTTGTCACGACGCCGCCGATCGGCGCGAACACCGTCAGCCGATCCGACGCGAACTCGCCGCTCTCCACGCCAGCCACCTGCTCCGCCGTCAGGCCGAACAGCCGGAGTTTCTCGCGAGCCGCGCGTAGCGTGTCCTCCGTCGCGCGCCGCAGCAGTTCGCTCGCAGAGGTCGCCCCGTCCGTGGCTGCACGGGCCTGCCGCAACTCCTCGAACGCGCCCAGCAGTTCCGGGCTGTACATCTCGGCCAGGTGGTCCCCGCGGTTCACGGGCACGCCGACGTAGTTCACGAACAGCCGGTCGATCCGCCCCGGGAAGTACGCCGTCAGCCGCGCCACCGACGTCTCGTCGTACGCCGCCTTCCCGAACAGCCGCACCTCCGCGACCGGGAAAAACCGGCGAACCACCGCGGTCTCCACCCGGCTCAGCGCGGCGGCCTCAGCGCTCAGCGCGAGCCGACGCCCCCCCCCGCCGTCACCCATGTCGTCCGTCACCGGGATCAGGTCCATGAAGCAGATCGGGCACTTCGCCTTGGGGTCCGGAAGCCGTATCTGCGGGTGCATCGAGCACGTGTACATCCGCACGCGCCCTTCGCCCGCGGTCTCGCCCGTCGCCGCGCTCGTCTCCGTGTGCGGCTCCGGCGCGGGCCGACCGAGCCGGTACCCCCCCGCGAACGCCGCCACGATCAGCACGACCGCGACGCCCGCGCTGACGTGCCGCCACGCCCATGCCGCTGCCCTCCGAACGCCGCGGATGATTTGTCTCATGGTTGGTCCTCTGTCGGTTCATCCTCAGGCTCCGTCGGGAGCATCGTGCCGACGAGCCGGTTGAGCCTCGCCAGCGCGATGCTCCGATCCGCTCGCGCCCGCTGCGCGGACATCGCGAACTCGAGCAGTGTCCGTTCGGTGTCGAGCAGGTCGAGGAAACTCGTCTCGCCCGCGCGGAACCCCGCCAGCGAAGCGCGGAGCGACTCCTCCGCCTTTGGGATGAGCGTCCGCTCGTACAGCCCGACACGCCGGTGCGCGTCGGTGTGCTCGAACCACGCCCTCGACACCTCCGCCGCCACCCGGTTCGCCTCCCCTTCGCGCTCGTGCGCGATCGCAAGCCGCAGGGCCATCGCCTCTCGCGCGGCCGCGTTGTACTTCTCGCGCCAGAGCGGCACGCTCAGGGCCAGCCTCAACTTGACCGGGTCGCCGTCGAGGTCATCGCCCATGTCGTTCTCGAGGAAGGTGTACTCCACACCCGCGCCGAACCCGGGCAACCCCTCCAGGCGCGCGACACGCTCCAGGCGGCGCTGCTCCTCCACTCGCTCGTCGAGCGCGAGCAGGCCGGGGTTCGCCCCGCGTGCCACGCCGGCCAGCGCAGCCGCGCTCTCCCGAACGACGCGCCCCGCGACGCGCCCCATCGCGGGGACGGCCGCGTCCGTGGGTCTGTTCAGCGCGGCGTTCAACTCCGCCACGAGCGCGGGACGCATCGCGAGCATCTGCGCGAGCCGGTCCTCCAACTCGCCCAGTTCGACCTGCGCCCGGATCAACTCCGGGTGCGAGCCGGCGCCGACCCGGTACCTCGCGCGGATCACCTGTTCGAGAGACGACAGCAGGTCGAGGTTGTCCCGAGTGATCCCGATCGCCGCGTCGAGATACGCCGTCTCATGCACCGCGATCGTCACTCGCTCCGCGATCGCCAGCCTCGCCGCTTCGAACTCGCGCCACGCCGACGTGGCCCCGCGCATCGCCGCGGCCTCGCGCTCCCTGAGCGTGCCGGGCCACGGGAACTCCTGCATCGCCCCGATCATCGCCTCGTCGCTCCGGAAGTCGTACTCGAAGTCCGCGCGCGGATCGGGCAGCGCGCGCGCCTGCGGCATCCGTTCCGCCGCCGCTCGCCACCGCTGATACGCGCTCTCGACCTCGGGGCTGTGGTACAGCGCATACCGCACGTAGTCCTCGGTCGTGGCCGCGTCGCCGAGCAGAGGCCCAGTCTCGGCCCGCGCGGCGCGATACGCCGACGCCGGAACGTCCCCGCTCCCCGGCGGGCGCGCGCGCGCCGACAGCCGGCCATCCCCTCGGGGCGGTTCGAGCGGCGAGGCGCACGCCGTCAGCAGCGCGGCCGCCGCCACGACGCACGCGCACGCGATACATCGCGATGCCATGTTCGGCTCCTGGATGCGATGGGACTGTGGGATGTCGAAGCGAACGTCAGCGAGCACGCCGCCACGGGCGCGCACCGCTCCTGCGGCGGCACGCCCCTACGTTCGCCAGACCCCGATCAGGGCCTGCACGCCGTTGTGCCCGAGACGCTCCACCAGCGAGATGCCGCACGGCTCAGGCGACCGCGTCGCCCGCTCAGGCTCGCCGATGCGAACCTCCACGGTCCGCTGCCCCGGCACAACCGTGATCTGGTCGCGCTCCGGCGCGGGCCGCGGCGCGGGAGCGGGCTTCGCAGGCTCGCGCTTCGGCGCCGTCACGCACCGGCACGGCCCCTCGCTCCGAAGGCAGTACGACGTCTCGATGCGCTCCCCGCAGCACGACACCTGGACGACGATCTCGTGGCAGGCCGAGTCCCCGTCGCAGTTCCCATGAACCGCCGGCAGTCCGCGAAGGACGCCGAACGCCGGGGACAGGCCCACGACCACGAGCGCCGAGATGACCAGCCATCGGAGCATGTCCTACGAGTCTATCCTATTCGGCCCGGCCGAAGGTCCCAGCGAGCCGCGCGACCGAAGCGGTCGGGGCGCGGACCTCCGCTCAGCCCCCTCCAAGCCTCCGCCGGGCGTCGTCCTCGTCGCCGCGGAGCCGCTCCATGTAGCGCTGGAAGACGCCCTCGCGGGAGAGCTTCATGCCCGCGTTCCACAGGCTCAGCGCCAGGACCTCCATCTGCTCGGTCGTGATCAGCGCGGGCACGGCCTCCCGCTTGCAGTCGAACCACACGGAAACGTCGTACCCCTCGCGCCGGCACACGCACGTGACGAAGTGCCCCTCGCGCGTGGTTTCGAACTCGAACCCGTCGTCGGTCCGCAGCACGTCCACGCGCGAATTCTACAGGCAGTCAGGCCGCCCGCATAGCGATTTGGGAGGCCCGAACCGCGCGGTACGGGCCTGATCCGGGGCCGCCCAAGAGTAGCACTTTGGTGCCAACGCGCAACTTCTTTGCCCGCAAGCGTTTATCCCCTTGACCCATGACGCCGCCTTGAGGTACCGGTGTCGCTCGGCCCGCCCGCCCGGGCCCGCAAGGAGAGACGCCATGCCAGCCGTAGCCCCCCGACACGCCGCGCCCAACGCCGGCCGGTGCTTCCCGCCGGAAGTCCTCACCGACGCCGAGGTCCGCGCCCTCATGGACGCCTGCGGCTGGGGGCGCCCGACCTTCGACCGCAACCGCGCCCTCATCGCCCTCCTCTACCGCGGCGGCCTGCGTGTCTCCGAGGCTCTCGCCCTCTACCCCAAGGACCTCGACGCAGCGTCGGGGGCCGTGCGCGTCCTCAACGGCAAGGGCGGCCGCGCCCGCACGATCGGCCTCGACCCCGGGGCGTTCGCCGTGCTGGGCGTCTGGCTCGACGCCCGGGCGCGCCTGGGCCTGAGCGGCCGCTCGCCCGCCTTCTGCACCGCCCGCGGCGAGCCGGTCACGTCGTCCTACGTGCGCCGGCTGCTGGCCAGCCTCGGCGCGCGGGCGGGGATCGAGAAGCGGGTCCACGCGCACGGCCTGCGGCACACCCACGCCGCGCAGCTGCGGGCCGAGGGCGTGGACATCGGGATCATCTCGAAGCAGCTCGGGCACCGGTCGATCGCCACGACGGCGCGGTACCTGGCCAAAGGCAATCCCCCAGCGAACCACCGCGGCTCAAGCGACCGATTCCGATTGCGGCCTTTGCGAAGCAGATCAACAAGCGGAACTCAGCAGTGCATGAGATGCTCAAGGCCAGAGGAAGGCCGATCGCTGGACCGAGGAGAGCGCGCACTGCCGAGTTTGACGACCTGGTTAGCCTCGTCCCCAAGAAGCGAAAGTCGCTGACCGAATGGGCGAACGAGCATTGTCCCGAGTGACGCGGGACGCATAGGCATTGGTAGCCATTCATAGCCATGCATAGGCATCCTTAGGCACTTTGCAACCCGCCAGTATGCCGTAAGCCCTTGCCCACAGGTGGGTTACGGACTTCGCGCGCGCCCGATGCCATTGGCCGAACCTGTTCGCAAGGCGGCGCATGTCGCGCTCGCCCGCGAGGCTTCGGACATGGACATCATTCAGGATCGTCGTGGAGTTGGACCGCGGGAACTTCAAACGGCTGCGGGTGGCGTCGCGCCGCAAGCGAGCGCTGCGCCCGGTGACGCCGAGCCGCTCCTCATGCCGTCGAGCCGAGCGCACGAGATGCTCGGCATCTCCAGCCGCCAGCTGTGCAAGATGGTGGCGGCGAAGGAAGTTCCGCATGTGCGCATCGGACGGCGCGTGCTGTTTTCGCCCCGCGCTCTCGAAGCGTGGATCGACGCGCGCACGGAGGGCGCGAGGTGAACGGCCCCACGCGCAATGTCCTCGACGCGCTGCGGCGTCACGGCTTCGAGCCGAGGCAGTCTGGTGCGGGGTGGTTGTGCAGATGCCCCGCGCACGACGACAGCGCCCCCAGCTTCTCGATCGGCGATGGCGACAACGGTGGCGCGGTCGTGAACTGTTTCGCAGGATGCGATGCGCGGGCCGTCGTCGAGGCCGTTGGCCTCACGCTCGCCGACCTGATGCCGCCGCGCGAGGTGAACACTCGACGTCGCGGTCCGCCTACGAAGCAAACCGGCGCACGCCGAACGCCTCGCCCGCCGAGCGGCGCACGGGGAAGCGAGGTGGAAGGCGGGCCGTGGTTTGAGAACTGGCGCGCCGCGCTGGCCGCGCTCGAACGGCAGCACGGCGCGTCGAGCGCGCACTGGCTGTATACCGACAGCGCCGGTAGCGCTGTAGGCCTCGTCGTTCGATGGGACACGAGCGACGGCCGCAAGCGCATCCTCCCAGCCTCGCGCACCGGATCGAAGTGGCGGCTGAAAGGAATGCCAAGCCCGCGCCCCTTGTTCCATCTCCAGCGTCTTGTGGCTCTTCCGCCCGGCGCGCGCGTGTACGTCGTCGAAGGCGAGAAGGCCGCCGACGCGGCTTCGACGATCGGCCTCGTCGCTACGACGTCGGCGCACGGCAGTCAGAGCGCGCACCTCGCGGACTGGTCGTGCCTGCGCGACAAGGAGGTCGTCGTGCTTCCGGACAACGACGCCGCAGGAGAGCGGTACGCAGGCGCGGTTGTCGCGCTTGCGTTCCGAGCTGGCGTGGAGACCGTCCGAACCGTTCGCCTTCCCGGTCTGGCTGCCGGGGGAGACATCGCCGACTACGTGGACGCTGGTCGCACCGCGGGCAAGGACGGGGATCGGATGCGCGAGGAACTGGAGGCACTCGTGGACAACACGGAGGTGGAGCAAGCGAACGCTGGTGGCATGGACTGCGCGCCGACCCCCGTGAGCGCACGATGCCTTCTGGCCGATCACCCCGACCTGCGCACTCCCACCATCGTCGGGCTGCTGCGCGAGGGCGAAACGATGAACGTCATCGCGCCGCAGAAGACGGGCAAGTCCTGGCTCGCGACCGACCTCGCCCTCTGCGTAGCAGCGGGCCGAGCGTGGCTCGGCAACTTCGCCACGACCCAGGGGCACGTGCTCCTTATTGATAACGAGCTGCACAACGAGACCATCGCGGACCGCATTCCGAGGGTCGCGCACGCTCGCGGCATCGAGCTGAGCGCGGTGGTAGATGCCGTTCATGTCCACTCGCTCAGGGGTCGACTCGTGGACCTTCACGGACTCGTCCCCTTCCTCTACTCTCTGAGGCCCGGGCAGTTCCGTGTGATCGTACTCGATGCCTTCTACCGATTCCTGCCCCCCGACACGGACGAGAACGACAACGGCTCGATGGCGCGGCTTTACAACGATCTCGACGCCGCAGCCGCGGCGCTCGGGTGCTCGTTCGTGCCCATCCATCACACGACCAAGGGCGGTCAGGCGGGCAAGAGCGTGACCGACGTCGGGGCCGGGGCGGGAGCGCAGAGCCGCGCGGCCGATTCGCATCTGATTCTCCGGCCGCACAGGCAGCGGAACGTGGTCGTCTTGGAGGCTGCCGCGCGCTCGTGGCCGCCGGTCGAGGCCCGGTGCCTGCGCTGGAGTTACCCGGTTTGGAACCCCGAACCCGACCTTGACCCGAGGGAACTGCACGGGGGTCGCAAGCAGAAGGAAACGGCTCCGGCCAAGCAAGCTCACGAGCGACTCACGCCCGCGGACTTCGCCGAGCGCTTCGTCACCGATGTCCCAGGACCGCTGGATGTCGTCATCGGTAAGGCGCGCGACGACGGCCTGTCCAAAGCCGGTGCGAAGGAGCTGCTTGCGAGGGCGGAGCACGACGGGCTGGTTCACCGATGGGCCGGTCCTGGGCGCGAGGCGGCCCGATTCGCTCGTCAGGCCCAGCCACCTCCACAGCCGCCCGAGGAAGTGCGCGAACAATACTGAATATGCGCGCGCGCGCACCCACACACACCCCCCCGGCACGCAGAAGCGTGCCGGGGCGAGGGGAAAGGGGCGCGCGCGCAAGGTGGACCATGAGAGTCAGGGAGCGGACCCCGGCACCTCGGACACAACCCGGGAGGCCGCCCGTGACCCCGCGCTCCCCCCGCGACCCGATCCCGCTCGCGCCCCTGGGCAGCCCGCTGCTGGAGGCCGCCGGCGCGAGCCGCCCTGCGCGTCTGGACATCGCCTCGAAACACTCTTCGTGCCCGCCTTGCCTCTCTCCGCTGTTGTCGCTCAAGTCGCGTCCGGGCCGCGGGTTCCGCGGGGAGAACGGCTGATGGCGAGCGTCACCACACTGCCCGACGGCAAGCGGAGGGTGCAGTTCGTTGCGCCCGGCCGCGCTCGGCGAACCATCCACCTGGGCAAGGTCGAGCAGCGCTACGCCGAATCCGTCCGCCTTCGCGTCGAGGCGATCCTGGGCGCGCAGCTCCGGGGCGAGCCGATCGACCGCGAGACCTCCGCCTGGCTGGGGTCGATCGACGACTGGCTCCACATCAAGCTTGCCGCTGTCGGGCTGGTGAAGGGCCGCCAGTGCCGCACGCTGGGCGAGTGGATGGATCTGTTCATGGAATCCCGCGCGGGCCTCAAGCCGGAGAGCAGACGGAAGTTGGAGCAGACCCGCGCCAAGCTGGAGTCGTTCTTCGGCAGGGACAGGCCGCTGCAGCACATCACTGCCGAGGACGCCTCGCGCTGGCGCGACGGCCTCGCACGAAGCGGCCTGAGCGAGGCGGCGTGCAAGAGCCACACCGGCAACGCCAAGACGGTCTTTCGCGCGGCGGTCGAGCGCGAACTGCTGCTCAAGTCGCCGTTCTCCCATCTGAAGGGCGGCGTCACGCCGTCGCGGAACAACAGGTACGTCACGCCCGAGGAGATCGAAGCGGTGATCGCCGCCGCGCCGGACGCCGAGTGGCGGCTGCTCCTCGGCCTCGCCCGCTACGCCGGGCTTCGGACTCCCTCCGAAACCAGCCTGTTGACCTGGGCCGACATCGACTGGGACGGATGCGTGATGCGGGTGCGCTCGCCGAAGACCGAGCGGCACCCCGGCCACGAGCAGCGGATCGTCCCGATCGTGCCGCGGCTTATGGAACTGCTGGAACGGCGCCGTGCCGAGTGCCCGAAGGGCGAGCAGAGGCTGGTGACGATCCGCTCGGCGGGTGGTCGGCGCCGCAAGATGGTCGCCGTCATGGAGGCCGCCGGGGTCGAGCCGTGGGACGACACCTGGCAGACGCTGCGGCACTCGTGCGAGATCCAGTGGATGAACGAGGGCCACGCGGCGTACGTGGTCTGCCGCTGGCTGGGGCACACGCTCAGCGTGAGCGCCCGGCACTACACGATCGCCATCCCCGACGAGGTTCTGGCCCGGGTGACGGGCCGAAAAGTGACGCAAAAAGTGACGCTGCATGCGTCCGCACCGGAGCGCACAGCGCTGCAGATCGCGTGATCGCGTTCTTCGCGAGCCTCGCGCAACGTCGCCACGTGCAAAGCGTTGCGCGATTGTGCGCTTGAGTGCGCACACCGCGAAAAGTGGAGCCGGGAATCGAACCCCCAAGCACCTTCGGAATCTCCGGGAGAATACGCCGATTCCGACGAGCGCGCAGCGCCAGGCGCAGCGCCGGCCGCACCGGGGGTGGAACGAGGCGCAGGACGCGGTCGGACGAGCGGTCCGACAGGGGGACCAGTCCCGCCCACGTCGCGGCCGAACGCCGGGGGCGGAAACGCCCCGCCGGACACCGACCTGACCCGCCTCGTGGCGGCGTGGGCCAATCTGCCGCCCGACGTGCGCGCCGGGATCGTCGCGGCGCTGGGGACGGCCACGCCCGCCCGCTGACCCAGCCTGACGCCCGACAGAACCGACGAAACCCGCGATCCCGCGACGTGGCACGCCATCGCCGCCCGTTCCGTCGGCGGCAACGGCGACATGGTTCCTTCCCGCCGGGCTGGCCGACGTGACTCCCGCGGGAACAGCCGCGGATATCGACTGACTTTGTTTCGGATGTCCGAAGGAACTCGACCACCACCAGCCTCGAAGAAACGGGCGTCCATCTACACGACTGCACAGGGAACGCCTCGAAATCGCAGATCTGATTCACTGATGCCAGCGATTCCGTCTGCCCAGTAGACCGGCGCGGGCAAGTGCCGAGCGTGCAACCCCAAGCCTGGAGCCGCGGCAGCAGACACGATCGATCGCGCAATTTCCCCGTGCGTCAACCTCAGTTGATTCCATTCCTCTCGCCACGTCACCTTTGCGACGTCCGGAAGTGCCGACGGTGATCGCGGTATCGTCGTCGTGAGGAACATCGTGGTGCAGCCCGGAACGTGCGCAGCGACAACGTCGGATACAAACCCACCGGCGTCTCCCGATCCGACGATTTGCGGATTCCATCGCTTCCGGTATTCGATGACGCTGAGGGTTCTCCCGAGAAATCGCGTGTATGCCCCACCATCCTCGTTCTCGAAGTGACGCCCATCTCTCAGCAAAAGAACACCGCGGCCCACATCCGATCGGTCGTCAATCGCAGCCGCGCACGAGGTCAGCAATCGCTCGAGGGACTGTCGATCAATGGTCTCGTCCTTCCGTTGCACGGTCTTCGCTGCGTGGACAAGGGTCCCGACAGGACTTGTCAGCGTGGCAACAACCACCGAGTTCGCGCTCCGCTGCGGGTGGCCCAGGTCGAGCGCAAGGAGCCACGGGGGCTCACCCTCCGCCCCCCACGCAGTCCGATGTGGTCGTCCGCCGCACGCGAGAAGCAGCGATGGCAGCTGATCGGGAACCGAGAAGTCAAGAGAGTCCGTTGCGTAGGCGCGCCGATACGGAATACGGTGGGCGTCCAAGGCACTGAGCAGCGCGAAGAACTCCGGACTGGGAAGTTGGTCACGATTGGGCAGAACGAACAGCACGCAACGACCCGGTCGGACACCGGACTGTTCAACCGATGCCAAACGGCTCTTGATCTCCGAAATCGATGACGCCCGGACCGCGATTGCGGCATGGCGTTGCGTCGCGGCGCGCTTGATGCGAGTGACGAACTCAGACAGCACGGCACTTGCCACGCCATCCACGCCACAGACGCTGATCGTCCACGCCGGCGGCACGCTGTCGAATCCCAACTCCCGGTAGATGTGGTTGAGGTTGCTGGTGACGAAGGGTCTCGTGGCGGTGCCGATGCACACGCTACGGGCCGATTCCAGCCCATCGGTCGTTCGCACGAGGGGCACGGGCTGGGGATGTCCGGATAGACGAGTCGTCAACCCCATGAGGAGCCTGTGCTGCTCGTGATGCTCCTCAGCGGGCGTTCGCCCGCTCGGTCGGTTGCCGCCAACAATCTCGTGTTCGGGCCTTCGGTCAATCTCGTTGCCATTGAAGTACAGCCGCTTGGCCGTCATGCCGAGTGCCCATCGCTTCGGCCCTAGCCACAGGCGAGAGAATGTCCAACCGTCAGAAAACCGAATACCGTGCTGCTCCCGAATCGCAGTCCATGCGAGCACCCGGCTGGCGCCAGGGACGGCAGCCACCTTCATTGATTCAAGCACTGATACCAACGAAGGTGCCCACGCAGCCGGAAGCGGCTCGAGCGCCATGAGTGCGTACTGCCGGGGCCCCGTCACAGGTCTTCAATCTCCCAGTGCGTGTCGGACAGGTTCTCCACGAAGGGAGACGGTCGGGACCGACTGCCCATAACAAGCAGCTGCCGCATTGCCCTACTACAGGCCACGAACAGCAAACGCTGCTCTCGCAGCGAGTGCTCCGCGGTATCCACGCCGCCGCCAGCGGGCCGAGGCATTCGCCCATCCTCGACACCGACAACCGCGACGACGGGAAACTGAAGTCCTTTCGAGGCGTGCATGGTTGTCACCTTGACGCCGGGGTGTAGAGGCTCGAAGTTGTCTGAAGCCATTGGCTTCGCGTTGAACCGCTTGTCTATCCACCCAGCAACTTCCGCCAATCGAGTATTGGGGGGGCACAAAACCGCGGCACAGCCTGGACCTACACGCTCTTCACGAAGTGCGGTCGCCAGGAACGCGTTCAATCGAGCCGCTTGCTTCGTGGGCTCGTCATACCTTGCGAATCGAGGCCACGGTCCATTGAACACCGCCTCCGACGTC
>JAHCJE010000064.1 GCA_026128865.1 Phycisphaeraceae bacterium
GGGGCCGGGGGGGCGGGGGCGGGCGGCGGCCCGGGCCGGGGGGGGGGGCGGGGCGCTGGGCGGGCGGCTGCACTACGGGCACTTCCTGACGGCCGGCGAGATCGGGCACATGCACGTGCTGCCGACCAACCCGCCGGGGCAGCGGTCGCTCGAACACAACTGCTCGCGCTCGGCCGTCGTGGACCGGATCGTGCGGCTAGTGCGGAGCAACCGCAAGTCGATGGTCGTGGACCTGGTCGGGGGCGACTTCGACAAGATCCGATCGAAAACGATCGCGGAGGCGTACGCGGCGGGGGACGCGCTGGTGCGCGAGGTGGTGGACGACTCGGCGGACCTGCTTGGGGCGCACGTGGGCGGGATCGTCACGCTGCTCGCGCTGCCGCGGGTGGTGCTCGGGGGGGGGCTGACCGAGGCTGTCGGGCCGCCCTACGTGGCCCGGGTGCGCGAGGCGGTGCGGCGTGTCGCATTCCCGGACAAGTGCAAGGCCGTCGAGGTTATGGCGAGCGAACTGCTCGACGACGCGGGCATTGTCGGAGCCGCGCTGCTGGCGGCGGAGCGGATAGGAGCAGAGAGCGTGGCGAAGTAGCGCGCGAGAAATCGCGGACGGACGGGCACGCCGTTGCCCCCACGGCTTGGCCTCAGTCCCCGAAGTCAATCGTACCGCTGTCTGAGAACGAGATGCTGGGCCGGTTCAGCCCGGCCTCGAACATCGCCTCGGCGAATGCGCCGGGCGTGACGTAGCGCATCGTGCCGTGCAGGCGGTAGGGGTGGATGCCTCGCAGGGCACCGTCCCCCGTGCCCAGGGGGACGACGGCGGGCAGGCGGATCTGCTGGGTGCCGTCGCGTCGGAGCGTCGCCTCGGCGGATCGCTCGCCGGTGAAGACACGCCGGCCGTCCACCGTCAGCGAGTAGAAGACCTGGCGCAAGGGCAGTTCGACCTGGTTCGGGTTCTCCGCGTCGAGGACGAACTCGACGGCGACACCCTCGCTCGTTCGCTCGATGACATGAACCTCACTGACCGAGAGCGACGGCGCACGGGCCGAGGAGCATCCCCCCAGTGCGAGACAGGCCGTCGAAGCGATGAGCATGCACAGGATCAGGTGGCTCTTCACGGAGAGAGGGTATCACATGGTCCGTCGATGGAGCATCGGCGGTAGAACCGGGGGCGAACAGGCTCCTCCCAGGCCGTCCCGACGTGAGCAGCCTGTGGTTACGAGCCGCCGATGGGTTGGGCGAAGGAGACCCATTCCTCGCCCAAGTGATCCGGCATCGAGGCAAGGGCACCAGCCAAGGCAGGTGCGGCCTCAACATAGGCGACCCATTGGACCATCAGCCAGACCAGCACCGCGCAGCTGACGACCGCCGCTGCCTCAGCAACCAGACGACGCCGCAACCGGAGCAGAATGCCGACGGCCAGGGTCGTGGTCGCGAGTTTCCAGGCGATCAGGGACCACGGCCCGCCGCCGTGCATCACGATCCGGGCGACCGGGTTACTCTCGATCATGCCGACGTGGTTCAGATAGGTCAGGGTGATGGCGAGGTCGGCAAGGCTCATGACGACCACCGCCGCCATGAGAACCGTGACCCGGCACCCGCGCCATTCCGACCCGAACAAGGCCGCGAGGGCAGCCGAGCCTCGGAGCGGGTGGTGGGGCAACCCGAGGGTGGCTGTTTTCGCCCCCCTTGTCCCCGACCCGGCCTGTGGAACTCGGAAAGCCATGTCCGCTACGCATTTCGGCACGCCTTGGCGGGTCAATGAGCCGACAAGGTGCCATACTTCCTTTCGAGCACCGGACCCTCCCGGCCGTGCGGTTGCGGCAGATTGGGAGGGTCGTACCGACAGACCGACGCGGCGGGAGGCATGCCCCTTGAACCGGCTGAGACGAACCGCGGCCCGGCTCGCCGGGGTTGTGCTGGTTCTCGGGCTATCGGCCGTCGCCCCGGCACAGGTGCCCAACCCCGTCTACATGGACGACTCGCCGCGGGCGCGCGATGCGCTGGGGCAGATCGACGCGCTGCTGGCGGCGGGCAATCACGCGGAGGTGGTGCGGGCGCTCCAGCGGTTGCTGGACGAGGACGCCGACCGCGTGATCGAGACGACGGGGGAGGCGCACCTGCTCGTGAGCGTGCGCCGGCGCGTGCACGAGCGGCTGCTCGGGGACGCGGACCTGCTCGAACGCTACCGGCTTGCCGAGAGCGAACGGGCGCGGGCGATGCTCGGCGCGGGCGATGCGGCGGCGGTGGAGCGGTCGCGGCTGCTCACGCCCGCCGGGTTCGATGCAGCGCTGGTCGTGGCGCGCGAGCACCTCGAAGCCGCACGCTTCGAAGCCGCTCGCCTCACGCTCGAACAACTCGAGACACACCCCGATCGCGCTTCGGACCCCGCTCGCGCACGAGATGCGACGACAGCGCTCGCGCTCGTCGCGTCGTACCTCGACCGGCCCGCGGTCTGGGCGCGGGCGGAGCGGTGGGCGAGCGAGGCGCTGCCGGAGCGGCGTCCCGTCGCGTGGCCCGAAGCCGCGGGCGTACGGTCGTCTGACCCGACGCATCCCGGCCCGGCGTTGGACCCCGCGACTCTCCTTCCGACGCCGATGCGCACCGTTGAACTGCGGCCGGGACGACGCGAACCGGAACGGCCTGCTCGTTCGGGGCGGGGCAGTTCGCTCATCGAGGCGCCGTGGCTCTACCCGGCCGTCGTCGGCGACGTGGTGTACGTCAGTGACGGGCAGGCGATCAGCGCGTGGGACCGCTTCACGCTCACCCCCCGGTGGCGGGTCGTGCCCCGCGGGAGCGATGCCGCAGCGATCATGGACGAACCATTCACCGCGCGCCAGGCACGCTTTGCTCGCACCGTCGAGGACGCGAACGTCGTCGTCGTTGCCGACCGTCTCGCGATCGCTGCGACGGGCATGGCGGCCACGGGCGGGCGCACGGGCGACACCAGGCTGCACGCGCTGGACCGGCGCACCGGGCGTGTTCTTTGGTCCGTTGCGCCCGACGCCCTCGACCCTCAGCTCGTTGAAGCCACCGTGCGCGGGCCGGCTGTGGTTGAGGGTGACACGGCCGTTGTTTCGCTGCGCAAGTTCCAGCAGTCGCGCCGTGTCGTGAGTCTCTACCTCGCCGGCCTCGACGTCGGCACCGGCGAACTGCGCTGGCTCCGCCTCCTCGGCAGCGCAGGATCGCTCGGCTTCCAGACGGTCGGCCGCGCCTCCGACTGGCCGCTCCTGCACGAAGGAATCGTCTATCGCGCCGACGAGCTCGGCATGGCTGCCGCCGTGGAAGCCGCTACCGGACGTATCGTGTGGGCGCGACGCATGCCCGCCGTTGGTCGGCAAGGCTACCCCTTCACGCTCCCTTGGGCGACGAATCAGCCCGTCCCCGACCGCGACACCATCCTCCTGATCGCACCGGGTCGGCAGGCCATCGTGCGCCTCGACGCCATGACCGGCGCGATTCTCGGTGTGCGCAGCGCCGCGGATCTCGGCGAGTCGGACTATCTCGTGCGCATCGGCGATCGGCTCGCCGCGGTGGCGCAGAACCAGATCACTTTCGTGCCTATCGCCGAAGCAGAGAGCGCGGTGCCGATGGGGCTGCGCTTCGGTGAGGACGGCATCGTCGGTCGCGTCGTGGTCGCCGGACAGCGACTTCTCGCGCCCGTGCCCGAGGGCGTTGCCGTCATCGACCCGGACGCACCAACGAACGCAAGGATCGTCCGCCTCGACGCCTCCGGCAACGTGCTCGCGCTCGACAGCCAGTTGCTCGTTCTCGGAAACGAGCGTCTGCACAGTTATCTCGTGTGGGAGGAGGCCGCCCGCGTCCTGAGCGGCCGGATGGGAGAGACGCCCGACGACCCCGACCCCGCCATCACCTTTGCCGAACTCGCGTACCGGGCGGGCAAGCCGGACCGCATCATCGGCGCGTGCGATGCCGCCCTTGCCGCGATCGACCGCGACCCGATGTCGGAGGCCAACCGCGCGGCGCGCGAACGCCTCTTCGGCGTGCTGCGGACGATGGTGGAGGCCGCGAGCCGGCGCTGGTTCAGCGAGGGCGCGGCCGACCCGAGCCGACCCGACGCTCCCCCTTCGTCGCGCGACGAGCCGGTCATCGGCGATCTGCGACTCCTCGAAGACCTGATCGCTCGCCTCGGCCGCGTCGCCGACGCACCGGAGCAGCGTGTCGCCCACCTGCTCGCGCTCGGTCGGCTCCGCGAGGTGCAGAACCGGCACGCCGTCGCCGTCGAGGTGTACCAGTCGGTGCTGGCGGACGCCGCGCTCGCCGGCGCTGCGTGGACCGGGCCGACGCTGAGCGTGCGGGCGGACGTCGAGGCCTCGCGGCGTGTGCGGCGCATTGCCACCGAGCGCGGGCTGGCTCTCTACGCGCCATTCGAGTCCGAGGCGACCCAGCGGCTCGCCGGCGCGAGCGACGCAGGCTTGCTGGAAGCCATCGCGCGTCGCTTCCCCATCGCCGAAGCGGGCGCGCGGGCATGGCTCCGAGCCGCCGAAGCGCACGAGCGCGCCGGGCGAGCCCCCTCCGCCACCGCGGCCCTCGAAGCGGGCATCGAAGTCCTCGAAGCCCGCGCCGCTGCCGGCTCCGCGCCGGATCGCTCCCTCCTCGGAGAACTCGCCGGGCGGCTCGTCACCACGCTCGTGCGCTCGGGACGCTACGACTCGGCCGCGGATCGGCTGTCGTCTCTTGCGGCAAAGCACGCACGCCTCGTGCTCACCGTCGGCGGCACGCCCGTCGACGCCGAGTCAATCCGCGCCGAGCTCCTCGGACGACGCGAGTCGGCGCGCAGGCTCGCGGCAATCGGCACGACCGTCCAACGCGAATCCGTGCAGGCACTGCGCGGTTGGTCCATCCTCCGCCCGCTGGTGCGCGAGGGCGCGCACCGCGACGCGGGCGGCGCGCTCCTCGCCTCGCCCGAGCGCAGCGCGGTCGCGCTCTGGACGCCCGACCCCGCCGGCCCCGGCCTCGTCCAGCGGTGGGAAGCAACGCTCAACGCCGTGCCCACGCTGCTGCGCATGGACCCCGAGGCCGCGGTCGTCTACGTCCCCGGAGATTCAGGCGGCACCTTCGCCCGCCTGTCAGCGGCCGACGGCGCGGTCGTGTGGCAGACCCAGCCCGTCGCCGACCTCCTCGCGGGCAAGGCCGACGGCGCGCTGGCCGACGATATCCTCACCGAAACGCCGCTCGACGGGCCGGTGCGCTACAGCGACCTTCTCGTCGCGCTCGACGAGCAGACGCTCGCCGTCGTCACACGCAGCGGGGCCGTCGCCGTCGTGGACCTTGCGACGGGTCGCACGCTCTGGACCGCGCGCACCGACGCGATGATCGTGCACGACGCCGACGCCGCGGCGGGGCTGCTGGCGATCGGCGGCGCGGGGCGGCGCGCCGACGAGGCCGCCGAACCGGAGCCGATCCTCGCCGTCTACGACCTCCGAACCGGCCTCCTCCTCAACCGCATCGGCGACGTGGTCGGGCGCGTGCGCTGGGTGCGGGTCACGCCGCGCGGCCGCCTCGTTGCCGGGCTGGAGCGCGGCATCCTCTCGCTCACCCCCCCCGCCGCCGACTTCGACTGGATCGCCACCGACGAGGCCGCCCAGGTCTCCGCCGGCGCATGGACACTCGACGACCGGCTCTTCCTGCTCACCGCCGAGGGCGACCTGCGGCTCGGCTCGGTCTCAACAGGGCGCCTCCGCGAGATGCCCCTCGAAACACGCAACCGCGTCGAGCCGACCGCCAACGCCGACCTCGCCCCACTCGGCGACCTCGCCCTCTTCGGTTCGACCCGCGGCCTGGTTGTCTTCGGCGAGGCGGCACGCCTCGTCGGCGCGGACGCACTCGACGGGTCCGTGCGCTTTGTCGCCCCCGCCCTCGGCTCGCCGCACTCGGTCGCGGTCGAGACTCGCGGCACGCCGGACCCGGACGGGCGCGGCTCCACTCACGCCGTCATGATCTTCGAGTCGCAGACGGGGCGCCTGGTGGCGACGGAGCGGGTGCTGCTCGGCGCACCGCCGCGTCGCGTCGCCTTCGTCGAGGGGCGCATCCTCATCACCGCCGGGCAGACGACGCTCGTCCTCCCCGCGCCCGCCGGCCGGTGAACGCGGCGAAGGCGAGGAACGCGGCCACGCTCGCCGGCGCGGGGACGACATGGAACGAAACGAAACCACCGACGCCCGTGTAGAAGAGGTGGGTGCCCCAGTCGTCGATCCAGATGAACGCGTCCGGGCCGTCGCAATCGAGCGTCACTGCGTGCGGCGAGTACGTCGCGGGCGTCCATTGAATGAAAAACAGATCGATGGGATTGGCTTTCACGAAGACGCCGTAACCCCAGCCCCGGGGGTGCTGAAAGTGATCGACGCCGAGGAAGGTGTTGTCTGAATCGAAGGCCACCGGGTCGCTGAAGTCGCCCAGTCGGCGCTCCCACGACTCAACGACGCCATTGCTCCAGGTGTCGCTCCCCGCGATGTCATACGGTCCCGCTTGCGCGAGACCGCCGCCGGGTTGGTCCTGCCTCGGCTCGAACGCCATCCACAGCGTCAGCAACGCGGACTCCCCCGGCTCGATGATGCCGTCCCCGTTGCCCGTGTCGCTCACCGTCCAGTACCACGTTGCGACCTGGCCATGGGCGCACGCCGTGCAGAGCGCTGCAATTGCACCGACCGCGAGCACTCCGGGCCTCATCATCATCATCGGTCGCCTACTCGCCCCGGTCGGGCCAACCCCCACCCAGACCAACCCAACGTTTACAGGGTCGAGGTCCGCCACGCCAGCACGTTCCTCAAAAGGGCGCTTGCCCTCTTCGAGCCTGTAGCGCGGCCGCGGGCCGTGCGATCAACCCCTGCGGCGTCCCATCGCCAGAGCGCACAACCCCAGTGCCGCTGCGCTCGCCGGCGCGGGGACGATGTGGAACGTCACGCTGCCGCCGATGCCGGAGTAAAGCAGGTAACTGCCCCATTCATCGGTATAGACGTACATGTTCGGACCGCCGTTCTCGAGCACAATGATGTCCGGCGAGTACTCACCAGGAGTCCACCGGATGAAGAAGAGATCGACGGGGTTCTTGCTCACGAACTCGCCGTAGCCCCACCAGCGTGCATACTGGTAATGGTCCACGTTGTGAAAGTTGTTCGAGTCATCGATAGTCATCACGTAGCCTTTGAACTGCGAGAAGTTCTCGAAGGCATCGATGGCGCCCTCGGCCCACGTGCCGCCGCCCGTGATGCTGTACGGTCCCGTCTGCATGTAGCCACCGCCGTACTGGTCCTGACGGGGCTCGAAGGAGACCCAGAGCGTGAGGAGCGCCGATTCTCCCGGCTCGATCACGCCGTCACCGTTGCCCGTGTCGCTGACTGTCCAATACCACGTCGCAACCTGGCCATGGGCGCACGCCGTGCAGAGTGCTGCAACTGCACCGATCGCGAGCACTCCGGGCCTCTTCATCATCATCATCATCGGTCGCCTCCCCGCCCCGGTCGGGCCAACCCCCACCCTGACCAACCCAAGTTCACAGGGTCGAGGTCCGCCACGCCAGCACGTTCCTCAAAGGGCACTCGCCCTCTTCAGAAGCCTTACCGACGCGATTCGTGAACTGGGCATAGCCCCCGGCACCGACAACCAGTATTTCAGGGGGGTTTCATCCGATTATCGGGCCGGTCTTTTGCCCGGGATCAAAATCTGGTATTTTGGGTGGGTTGGGGGCCTGGCCTGCCCCCTGAACCCTGAACAGGAGGCGGAATGTTGCGCTCGACACGTGCCGGTTCCACGGCGATCGTCGCTCTCGCGATGGCCGCGCTGCTCTTCGCCGCCCACACCGCCTGCGGCCAGGGGTGCGATTGCCCCTCGTTCAACGACTACTACTGGAGCGCGGCCTGCCCGGACCAGCAGTACAGCGCAGGGTGCTACCGCTGGCACCTGTGCGACCCCGACGAGCCGAAGGCCGACATCCGCGTCTGCCCCGTCTGGCAGATGGGGTACACGGGGGCAGGGATCACGTCGGCATCGTCGATCGCGGCGTCTGGATCACCCACGAGGATCTCGAGGATCGATACAACGAAGCGGCATCATCGGATCACTGCGAGCGTGGCCAGGCGGATCCGCCATACTGCTGGGGCCATGGCGCATTAGCGGCCGGCCTGGCCGTGGGCACCGCGAACAATGAAGTCGGGATCGTCGGCGTCGCGTATGGCGCACAGTTCTCCGAAATCGTCCTGTATATGGACGAAGAGGGAGATATTGATTGCGGCCCCTGTGGGCTATTTGGCATGCGCCCCACCACAGACGATGAGGTAACAAACGCCATCAGGTACGGCATAAATGCAAACGAGATATTGAGTATGTCGTTTGGCGGTGGGCTCGAGTACGTTTTCAAGTACAATAACTGCGTCGATTCAATGAATTGCGTAGTCGAGGCGATTGAGGGATCGGCGCGCGATGGACGCAATGGCCTCGGAACTGTCGTCATCGTAGATAACGTCCTGACTCTTGCGCACTTTGACAAAGGGGGTCTCCCGGAAAGGCAGCGTGCGCTAATTTACCTGACAGACGGGAGTGGCTCACGGAGAGCGGTGTAGCGAGCGGAGCGTCGGCGGCAAGGGACGTGGCGGGCGGGGGGCGTCGTGAGGCCCTGGACGGGGCGATCGTGGTGGACACGGGGCAGGTGCGGGGGCACCTGGACGGGGTGGTGCGGGAGGCGGTGGAGGAGACGCTGAACCGGCTGCTGGACGGAGAGTGAGGCGACCAGCAAAGCCAGCGCAGCGGTACGAGCGTTCGCCCGACCGTCAGGACACGCGTTCGGGAGTTACGGAGCCGCAGCCAGACGAAGTGGGCGTGAGGTGACGCTGAAGGTGCTGGCGGACGCGGCGGCTGCCAGCTGGAGACGGCCATCGAGCTGGCACGCTGGCCGGGAGTCACCGGTGGAGGAGGCGTTGATCGCAGATGTACCTGGCGGGCGTGTCGATGCGTCGGGCTCTGCGGACATCACCGAGTGCCGGGAAGTGGACCAGCCGCCAGCACGCAGGAGCACGATGCATGCAGAAGGTGTCGGGCAGATCGATAGTGGCGGAGCTAGTCGATCGAGGGCGAGCACCCCTACGTGTCCTGACGGTCCGTCGCTGGCGTAGACAGGCGGAGTGAAGATGTCGCAGCTTTCAACAACGCCATCGTGGCGGCGCGCCCGCCGACGCCACCGCTGGAGGCTGGCGTTCCCGGAGGGGACGAAGGAGGACGCCGAGTCGTGGCGAACCGCCCTGCGGAGCCCGAAGGAGCGGGGCCCTGGCTTCGGCGTGCGTCTGTCTGTAGAGCGCTGGCGAAGTGCCTGGGCCCTGGTCGAGGCGTTGGGCCGAGTTCCCACCCCGTCGTCGTGGCAGCAGTGGTGCACTGGTACGCAACGTGATGACGGCGGTGCCGCAGGGCAGCAGCGCGAGGTGATGGCGATGCTCAAGGCGGTGCACGCTCCAGGCGACGAAAGCGGCGGAGGCCAAGGTCAGCGCAGGTCGTGGAGAAGCCAAAATGATGTCTGGGGGCGGCGGCGAAGATCGCGGTGAGGGCGCGCCGGAGACGCTGCTGCCTTGCCATTTGAGCGTTCGTGAGATCACTGGTGATTTCCGCGATTTGTTCACCCGCTGGAGCGGCTCAACCGGGGAGGCGGAACGCGGTGTGCTGCCTTCCCCGACGGGCAATCGGCGTTGATGCTGGTCGCGGCCCGCCTGCGGCACACGGCGGGGACCAGGTGGGGCCTGCGTCGGTACATGGACATGAGCCGCCTGCGCGAGATGGACTGCAACATATTACCGCGACGACGGCGACGTGATAACACCCGCGGCCGCGTGAGTTTTATATGGAAGCTCCGCCACCTCCGGTGGCTCCGCACCAGCAGCGACCTTCCTCGGGAGACCCCCTCACCAAATGTGCGCAACTTGACGGACACTACCTCATCGTATCGGCAGGCAATGCCGCGCTTGATGGTGCAAGAACGGACTATAGTCGCATCACATCGCATCGTTCGACGATCGCTGTCGGCGCATATACGCATCTTGATGTGCACGCGTGTTACAGCAACCCGGGCGCATCTCTGTTCGTCACGGCCCCAAGTGGTGATTCGGGTTCGTGCGACGCCGGCGGGAATGTTCCGCCCTGGAGAATCTGGAGTGCGGAAGGCTCCGGCGACGCAAACTACACCGTTGCTGAGGGCACGAGTTTCTCCGCCCCCATCGTCGCCGGCGTTGTCGCGCTGATGCTCGAGGCCGACTCGGACGTGGGGGGCGGCCCGCGGATGAGCGTGCGCGACGTGATGCACGCCCTGGCCAACACGGCCCGCAAACTCGACGCGAGCGACGCCGGCTGGGAGACCAACAACGGCACGCCGGCGCACGACATCCACTACAACTACGGCTTCGGCGCGGTGGATGGGCACACCGCGGTCGAGCACGTGATCGACGAGGGCTGGCGGCGCGCGCTGAGCGAGCGCGAGATCGACAGCGGCGTGGTCGCGGTGAACACGCAGATCGCGGTCATCGCGTCGGCCTCGCGCACGTTCACGGTGCAGGCGGGCACGGCCGGGAACCACCTGCGCGTCGAGCACGTGGAACTGGTCCTGAACGCGGAACTGTTCACGCTCTGGCCGAGCTCGGACCCGGACGGGATGGGCGGGCTGCGCGTGACGATCCTGGGGCCGGAAGTGAACAGCACGCGCACGGCGTCGCTGGTGGCCGACGACCGCGACGGGGAGCCGGCGACGGAGTACGTGGACGTGGTCTTCACGACCGTGCGGCACTGGGACGAGCCGGCCGTGGGCGAGTGGACGATCGTGCTGGAGAACGAGGGGTCGATCCCGTTCGTGTGGACGGACTACCGGCTGCGCATCTACGGCACGCCGTGGTGCCGCGGCGATTTCGACGCCAACGGGTGCGTGGACGGGTATGACACGGCGGCGTTCCTCTCGGCCTACCTGGGCGACGACCCCCGCGCGGACTACGACAACGTCCCCGGCCTGAACTACCCCGGCGACCTCGACGCCTTCCTCGACGACTGGGGCGAGTGCGAGGAGTGCGAGTGACGACGCCCTAATCCGTCACGCTCGACGGCTCTCGGCCGTGCTCCATGGCCTCGATCTTGCTGATGCGCCGGGCGTGGCGGCCGCCGTCGAAGGGGGTGCGGAGGAAGACCTCGACGATCTTCTCGATGAGGCGCACGCCCAGCAGGTCGCCCGAGAGGCAGAGCACGTTCGCGTCGTTGTGGGATCGGCAGAGTTGGGCGGTGAGTTCGTCGTGCACGACCGCCGCCCGCACGCCCGGGACCTTGTTCGCGGCGATGCTCATGCCGATGCCCGTGCCGCAGATCAGCACGCCGCGCTCGGCCCCGCCCGAGGCGACGGCGTGGGCGACGTGCCACGCCGGCTCGGGATAATCGCAGACCTCGCCGCCGCAGTCGCCGAGGAGCTGCACGTCGTGCCCCTCGCCGGCGAGTTTGGCGAGGAGCGTGCGCACGGCGGCGTGCCCGCGGTGGTCCGCGCCAAGGGCGACCTTCATGCGTCCAGTTCCTCCAGTCGGCGGCGGACGAGTTCGAGCATCCGCGCGGCGGTGGTGTTGTAGACGGCCTGGGGCAGGCCGATCGGGTCCGGCACGTCGCTGCCGGCTGGGTCGAGCAGAACGGTACGCCCGCCGGCCCCCGGGTCGAGCGAGACAACGGCGTCCCGGTGCATCGCCCCCATGGCGAAGATGGCTTCGGCGTCGCGGATGAGTTCGCGCGTCAGTTCGCGCGAGCGGTGCTGGAGCGGCTCGATGCCCAGTTCCCGCAGGGCGACGCCCACCTCGGGCGAAGCTGCCCGACCCGGGGCGGCCGAGACGCCCGCCGAGACCACGCGCGTCGGCACGGAGCCGGGGCCGGCGTTCTCGGTGAGCGAGCGGGCGATGGCCTCGGCCATCGGGCTGCGGCAAGTGTTGCCGGTGCAGACGAAGAGGATCGTGCGCGTGACGACACGCTGCACGTAGCGGGCCTCGAGCGCGCCCTCTCGCTCGACGGCGTAGGACCCGTCGCGGCGGAGGCGCACGAGGGTCGAGGGTCGGCCAAGACCCGGCGCGTCGTCGATGACGACGGCGACGCCGGCCTTGAGGGCGCGGTCGTCGCGCATGGCCGCGCCGGCGTCGCGGTCGGGAGACCACCCCGCGGTGGCCGCGCGTTTCATCACGACGGGCACGCCCGCCTCGTCGAGGACGCGCCGTGTAACGGGCTGATTCGGAACGCGCACGCTCAGTTCGCGCCCGCTGTCGAACACGCCGGCACGCACGCCGATCGCTTCGAGCGAACACGCGAGGCGATCCTCGGGCATCTCGACGAAGAACTGCACCGGGCCGGGCGCCAGCCGGCGGAAGACGCGCCGGTGCAAAGGCGACTCGAACGAGACGATGCGCTCGACCGCCTCGACGCTCGGCGCGTGCCACGTGAGCGGCTCGCCCTCGCTCGTGCCAGGGCCGGTGAGCGCAGCGAGTGCAGAGGTGGCCTTGTCGGACGCCGCGTTCGCCGCGATGCCGTAGACGGTTTCGGTGGGTACGACAACCAGCCGACCTTCTCGCAGCGCGGCGGCGGCAGAGGCGATGGCGGCATCGCGCCCCACTTTCGAATGTCCTTCGATCGACCGCGCACCCGTACTCACGTTGTGAGTATGCACAAGACGCAAGCCCCGATCAATCGCCGTTCGTACATTGCATGGGACTTGGATTCGCCGCGTCGCGGTGCCGCCGTGCGGCAACAAGGGCATATGCCCGCTCCCCGATCCACGAAACACCGGGGAGATAGAGAGCCGCACCGGGGAGAAAGCCTAGGGGTGTGCGCGTCATTGCACGGCGAACCGCGGGAAACCCGATCAAAACCCTTCCGCCAGAGATCCGCATGGGCATCCCGCGGAACGCCGCGTCGGGAGGGACGGGGAGCATGGCCGGGTCGAGACTGGTCATGTCTACGAACTCGAGGCGGTGGAACCAGTCGAGGCGGCGAAGCCAACGAGAGGTCCGGCGGCAGAGGCCGCACCGGCCGTCGTAGTAGCAGGTGTCGCGTGGCACGGGAGATTCTTGCTCCGGGCGGAAGGGCAAGCCCGTAGAATCCACTCAAAGCCCGCCGGGTGGCGGCAACACCGGCCGCCCCGCCGACGAACAGAAAGGCGGCCACCCGCTCGCCGGGTGGTGTCGTCGTGCGGCGACAAGCCCAGCCGTCCCGAGGGAGTCGATCATGCCGAACCGCAAAGCCTTCACGCTGGTCGAACTGTTGGTCGTGATCGCGATCATCGCGATCCTGCTGGCGATCATCATTCCCGCGCTCGGCGGCGCGCGCACCATCGCGCGGCGAACGGCAACCCAGGCGCTCATGTCCGACCTCTCCAACGCGATCTCACAGTTTGCGCAGGACAACAGCGGCCGCATGCCCGGCTACTTCTCGCAGCAAACCATCGGCGGCAACCCGCAGAACCAGGGCCTCACCGTCATGGAGAACGCGATGCTCGAACTGGGCGGCTCGCGCCAGATCACCTCAACGAACCCGTTCGACCAGGGAGGGGACCAGGCCGGGCAGTCTGTCCCAATCGCCGGGCAGGGGAATGAGGGCATCAAGGTCAACCCGGATCTGATCGGTGTGGGCGATGACGTGTACTTCGTCCCACCACCCAAGAACTACGTCGCGCAGCCCGTCGGCAAGCAGGTGGGCAACCCAGGCGCCACCGCCAACGAGGGTGAGAAGCAACTCCCGGACATCGTCGATTTCTTCGGCTCGCCCATCCTGCTGTGGATCGAGAACGAGTCCGCGCCGCGCTCGCCGGGCGTACCCGACGAGTTCGCGTCCAACTCGAGCCAGGGGGGGGTATCGTCGAAGTTCTACTGGCGCGCAAACGAGGGCTTCTTGGCGTCCACGAGCCTCGGCAAGCTCGGCAAGGACCAGACCGCTGAGAGCCTGATCGGCTCGGGTGTGGCACAGAACGACCGCGGACGCGCGCTCACCGGATTGCTTGGCGACCCGAAGTATCCCATGCCGACCAACTTCAACCAGAACAACGTCCTGCCCGGCTCGGCGCGCGGGCGGTTCGTCATCCACTCCGCCGGCGCGGACGGCGTCTTCCTCGGGCGCAGCGACCGGGGCGGCAAGCGGCTCCCGAGCAACGACCCCGTCCTGAACTACGCATGGAACTTCTTTGTGCCCGGTTCGGGCAACAAGTACACCGACAGCAAGGGCGCGGTCACCGTCGAGGACATCCTCGAGGCGTTCGATGACGTCTTCGTCTCCGGCGGGAACTGAAGTCACCCGGACACAAGCCGACTCTTCTCCGGTCTTGACGGATCGCAGCACGTCCGCGAGGCTGTGCCATGCTCGCGGGGGTTGATCCGCTCGCACCACAGACCGGGCCTGCACCGCCGGCGCGCACGCGCGCGGTCGTTGCCCTCGCGTCCCTTGCTCTCGGCATGGTCGCGGCGCGGGAGGCCGCGCCGGTCGGCGTGCCCGCGACCGCCTGGTTCGGCGCGGCGTGCGCGGCGGCCGCGGCGGCTCTACTGCTTCGTGGCAGGGCGTGCGCTGCCGCGCTCGTCGCCTGCGCCGTCGCGTTCGGGGGCGGGTGGTTCACCGTTCGCGTCCTCGAGACGCCGTCGGGGAGCCTGCGCGCCCTCGTGCCCGCGGACGACGGGTCCGGCGTGATGATCGGCGTCGAACTCGAGGGCGTCGTGCTCGACGAGCCGAGAAAGGCCCGCGCCTCGCCGGGCGCGTTGGCGGAGTTCGCGTTCGCGGGCGAGCCGGCGTGGATGTTCCGGATGCGCGCGGACACGGCCTACGCCGACGACGGCGCGGTGCGCGCATCCGGCGTCGTGCGGGTGGGCGTCGTCGGGGGTGTGGATGAGTCGGTGCGAGCCGGGACGCGCGTGCGCGTCACCGGTCGGCTGTCGCCGGTCGCTCGCCCGCTGAACCCCGGCGAGCAGGACTCGCGCCTGTGGGCCGCCCAGCGCGACGAGGCGGGGCGTCTGCGCGTGCCGCACGCGTCGCTGGTGCGCATCGAGCCGACGCTGCCGGGCGCATTGCCAGCGGTCGAGGCGTGGTGGCTGCGCACGCGTGCGGCGATGCACGGGCGCGCGCTCGGCGTGCTGAAGGGCGACGAGGCCGGCGAGGCGACGCCCGGGCGGGCGCTCATGCTTGCGCTGCTGCTGGGCGAGGACGATGGCGGTCTGCGCCCGCTGCGGGACGCCTTCGCGCGACAGGGCCTCTCGCACCTGCTCGCCATCAGCGGGTTCCACCTCGCGATCATGGCGGGCGTCGCGCTCTTCGCGGTGCGCCTGACGGGCGAGCGCGGTCGGCTCGAACCGCTGATCGTCGGCGCGCTGGTCGCGCTCTACATGACCGTCGTGCCCGCCAACGCGCCCGTGCTGCGCGCGGGCTGGATGGTCCTGCTGCTGCTTGTCGCCGAGGCGGCGGGGCGTCGCTACGACCGAGTGACCGTGCTCGCGTGGATCGCGTGCGCGATGATCGTCGTGCGCCCGATGGACCTCTGGTCGCTCGGGTTCCAGTTGAGTTTCGGGCTGACGGGCGTGCTGATGTGGCTCGGGCCGACGGCGCACGCGCGGCTGTTCGGGACAATCCGCACCGGCCCGCGCGAGCCGCCCGATGCGCTCGGGGTGCGCTGGTGGGCGGAGAAGGCGAAGGGGCTGGTCTCGGTGAGCCTGCTCTGCTGGGCCGTCGCGCTGCCGACCATCGCGCACACGATCGGCGTCGTCAGTCCGCTGGCGGTGGTCTGCACGGTCGTGCTGGTGCCGGTGGTGCTTGCGCTGCTCTTCGCGGGCTATGTCGTGCTGACGCTCGGGGCGGTGGTGCCTTCGGCGGGGGCGTGGGCGTCGGGGGCGGTGCGGCGCATCGGTGACGCGGCGGCGTGGCTGGTCGATCGGTTCGACGCCGTGCCGGGGACCGCTCTCTACGCGCCGCGCCTTTCGCTCTCGCTCACGGCCGCGGCGACCGCGCTCGTGCTCTACTGGTTCGCGCGCGGGCACCTGCGCGACCGCTTCGCGTGGGCGGCGGCCGGCGCGATCGCCGTGTGGGCCGGGGGCGAGGCGTTCGTGCGAACGCCGCTCGGCGCCGGCACGCTCGTGCGCATCGACGCGATCGCCGTCGGAGACGGGTCGTGCCTGCTCGTGCGCTCGGGGCGCGATGCGCTGCTGTGGGACTGCGGCTCGACGGACCCGGGCATGGGGGTGATCGACATCCCGCGCGCCCTGCGCCGGCTCGGCGCGCACCGGGTGCGGACGGTCGTCGTCACGCACCCGGACTACGACCACTACTCCGCGCTGCCCGACGCCGCAGGACCGCTCGGGGTGCGAGAACTCATCGTCGGCGAGCGGACCGACGAGAGAGCGCGTGCCCAGCGTGTCGGCTCGCTGCGGGCCACCTTCGACTCGCTCGCGGCTCGCGGCGTGCGGGCGCGGATCGTCGGCGCGGGGGACACGATCACGCTCGGGCACGCCACGATCCGGTTCATCGCGCCGCCGGACGGAGCGGGGTATCTCGCCGACAACGACCACTCCCTCGTCGCGTTTGTCGAAGCGCGGACGGACGGTGGTTCGGTTGTGCGCGCGTTGCTGACGGGTGACGCGGGACCGGCCGCGCTGGCCGCGTTGCTCGCGCCGGACGCGGACCTGCGCGCGGACGTGCTGGAACTCCCGCATCACGGGAGCCACAACCCGCAGGCGCGAGCGCTCGTCTCCGTCTCGAACCCGGCGGTCGTGCTGCAATCGACGGGGCCGTCGCGCGTGGACGACCCCCGCTGGGCGGCGGAGCGGGCCGGTCGCGCGTGGCTGGTGACGGCCGCGCACGGAGCATCGTGGGCGGAACTGCGGCGAGACGGAACGGTGCGCTCGGGTTCAATGCACGAGTCTCGGTAGCGTCATCCGCCCACGAGCGCGCCGAGTTCGGCGTTGTCCGCATCCAGTTGCTCGGGGCGGGCGTGCTGGCGGAGCAGGAGCAGGGCCTGATCGCGCGATTCGCCGTGGTGCGGCACGACGCGGCGGGCGACGAACCAGAGGGCGTCGCGGGCCGCGCCGTCGGCGGCGTCTTCGGGGGCGAGGCGGGCGTAGAGGTCGAGGAAGGCCGAGTCCGTGCCGGCGCGGAAGACGGAGAACAGGGCATCGCGCGCGAAGGCCGGCGTGACCGAGTCACGCTTCTCGGCGAGCAGCGCGCCGGCGAGTTTCGCGGCCTCGGCGTCGCGCCCCGAGAACCAGAGCGAGCGCACGAGCGATTCGTAGTCGGTCTCGCTCGCCGCCTTCTTCGTCGTGCCGGCGAGGTCTTCCGCGCCGTCGAGCGGCAGCGCTCCGTCGATTCGTCGCGCGGGTGGGCCGAGCGTGATGAGCGGGTCGCCGACGACGGCGACTCGCCAGACGGGCGTGCCTTCGTGGCGCACCGCGGCGGCCCAGGGCGCGCCGAGAGCGAGCCGCCTGGCGACAAGCGGGGTTGGCACGAAGGCCGAGAGCGTCGGCTCCTGCACGGACCCGCAGTAGGCGTACGCGCCGCGTTCGAGCCAGCGCGCGCCGACCGTCGCGCGGTTGCGCGGCGCGTTCGCCGACCACGAGTGCACAATGTGGACGATCGCGGGCGTGCCGAGCATCGGCACGTCGCCGGCGTGCGCCCGCCCCGGCGAGAGTTCGAACCAGTCGCGGTTGCCCTTGGAGTTGAGCAGCACGACGCCCGCATCGACGGCGCGGAGCGAGCGCGCCCGCCAGTCGGCCAGGCCCTGTCGCGGCGCATCGTCGAGCGTGACGCGCAGGCCCGCCTCGCGCAGCACGCCGGCCGCCTCCGTGCCGTCGTACTGCGACCACGGAGACTCGTGCGGATAGGAATCGAAGACCCATGCGCTGGCGGGGCGGAGGAAGAGCGAGCACATGGCGCGGTACGCGGCCTCGGCCTCCGTGCCGAAGACCTGCGACGACCACGCCCACCGCTCGCCCGCGCTGGCGCCGACCGCCGGGCGGCCGACGCGATCGGTCGTGGCGACGAACTCGCGCTCGCTCGTCTCGATCTTGACGGCGGCGTTGAGGCAGAGGGCGACGGCGTCGAGGTCATCGCCCAGGGCGCGCCAGGAGAGGCCGGTGGCGTCGCAGGCGCGTTCGATCTCGGCGCACAGGGCGTCGGCGTCGGTGC
>JAHCJE010000065.1 GCA_026128865.1 Phycisphaeraceae bacterium
CGGGCGACGAGAGAATCTACGATTGCCGCGGGAGGCCGTGATGTATCAATGTACCGTACATTGATACGTCGGGCGAATGCGGCGGCCGCGAGCTGGGGGAGGACGTAGGCCAGGGCCGGGTGCTTGCCTGCGCACGGCCGCCCGAACTCCTCGGCCTCTTCGCAGTGGTCGCGTAGCCAGTTGCCGATCTGGAGTTCCAGGCCGGCGGCCGGAATGCGCCGCTCGCCCTCCGGGAACTTCAGCGCAGCGAGCAGGAGTGCGTCGAGCCGCGTGCATTCGAAGGTGCCGGTCGGGGCGTGGTCCAGCAGCCTTGGTCGAACGTGCTCCTTGAGCTGCGATCCCAGGTGAGTGCCGGCGGCGTGGAGGGCGCCGGCGAGCGCAGAGGAGCCCGTGCGCCAAGTGCCGACGATGAGTGTGATGGAGCGCGACATGCGGTCCTCCGGATCAGGGCATCACGGGGCTGCCGCTCCCGGACGGGTTCGGAGACAGCGATGGGGTGGGCGTGGGTGTCGGGGTGGGCGTGGGTGTCGGGGTGGGCGTGGGTGTCGGGGTGGGCGTGGGTGTCGGGGTGGGCGTGGGTGTCGGGGTGGGCGTGTTTCCGGGTCCGGATCCGAGCGTGTCGCTCGCGGTCGCCGAGGCCGAGGGCGTGTTGCCCTCGCCGGGGATGCCCGGTGCCCGGCACGGGTTGGGCGGAGCAGCGCCGGCGTCCCATCCCTGGTAGGCGTGGAGTTTCGCGGCGCGCGTGGAGACTGACACGCCCTCCACGATCATCCGCTCGCCGAGGGCGGCGTTCTCGATCTCCAGCACGAGCGCCGGCGCACGAGCCCGATCCCACAGCGCGGGCTGGTTGTACGCCACGGTTCGATCCGGCGTGAGCTGCACGCGGCGACCGCTGTCGTAGGCCGCCTCCGGCGTTGAACCCCCGAACACGCGCGCCGTCACGGGGTCGGAATCGACGCCGAGGACGAGGTGGATGCGGTCGAGCTTCGTGTCGCCCTGGGCCGGCGTGTCGTCGATCAGCTGGCAGGTCAGGCGGGCTGCGATGGGCGTGCCGTCGTCGTCGAAAACGCCGTCGTCCAGCTCGCGGATGAACCCGTCGCGGCCCCCCAGCAGCAGCCGACCGCGCCACACCACCGCGGCCATCGGCCCGATGTGCTCCGGGAAGCCGATCGGGAAGAACCCGCCGTTGGGTGTCCCGTCCGTGCGCGTCGAGTACCGGGCCATCGCCTCGTCGTACCACAGGTGGACCGCCTCGCCGCCGACCTCCGTCGTCAGGAACACCAGTGCCACGCTCCGCGTCGCGTCGCGGATGACCTGGACCCGCATGGCCTCGACGGCGGTCCGCTCGACCTGGATGAGATCGCGCAGGACGCCGGACGACAGGTTCACCATGCCGTCGGGCGTCACCACCATCAGCCCATCCGGGCTGTGGGCGAGCAGCGCGCCCTCGTCGAGCAGGTGAGTGGCGTCCTGCCCGCTCACGCCCGTGTCCAGCCGGATGGGTCGCGTGTCGATGGCGCCGAGCGCAGGGTCGCCGGCGAGCCTCCAGGTCTGGGCGATGCACCCGATGGCGAGCACCGACCCGGAGACCGTGGCGACCGCCGTGATCGGCTGGCCGACCTTGGTCGCGAGGGCGCCTCCTGCGCCGCCCAGCACGAACGCTCGACCACGGGTCTCCGAGCCGGTGTCCCAGTCCAGGGGGTCGTCGATCGCCGACGCCCATAGGTTCTGCGGGTCGTCGTCGGCACGCCCGAGGTACAGCCTTGCACGGTGCGCAGCGACCACCCGTGCCGTCGTCGTCCCGTCGTCGGTCTGTCCCGGAAGCGTGCCCGTCGTCGGCGTCCACGGCGTCACAGTGAGCGCGACGGGGTCGAAGACGCGAGCGCCCTTGCCGTCCACCATGTACGCCTTGCCGCCCATCTCCGCGATCGACACCGGCCCGTCCGAGCGCAGCACGCCGGCCGCGACCTCGAAGATTGAGTCGCCGTCCACGCTCGCGTAGACACGCCCACCGGCGACGGCGACGAGGACGTCCGACCGACTCTGCACGTCGGGTATGAGCCGGCACGTCTCCGCGCGGGACACCCGGGCGCCGTTCAGGCTCGCCGCGAACCCCCATCGGTCCAGGTGGTTGAGAGCCGTTCCCACGTCGTGCGTGAGGACCGCTGTCTCCGCGCCGTCCAGGAATACTTCGACGGTGTTCTCCACCAGGCGGATCTCGATGGTGTACGGCGTGCCCGCGGCCAGGCCATGCGGCGCCGAGACGACGGGCGAGCCGACCACGCCGTACTCAACCTTCTCGAGCGTGATGTCTCCGCCTGCCCCCACGGCGTCCACACGAACCTGCCAGCACGTGCGCCCGTCCGGGCTGGCGCGGAAGATCGCGGCCACGCGCGACGTGAGCCCGAAGGTCTGGACGACGATGACCTGGCCGGCCGGCACCGGTGCGCGCGAGACGACGGCCGATCGAACGCCGTCGCCGGCGAGCGTCCACACCCCGTTGTCCTGCGTCCAGACGCCCACTCAGCCCTCACCTGCTCCCCCTCGATCGTTCCTCCAGGCGGACGACCGTCTCGGTCAGCCTCTGGAGGAGCTCCGTCTGCTGGGAGTTGATCGCCGACTCGCGCGCTATATCCCGCTCGTTCTGACGCGCGCGATTGTCGAAGTTCGTCAGGACCACCGCCCCGGACGCGATGGGGACGATGACGCAGGTGACGACGAGCGCAATCAGCTTGTACCACTCCCGAATGCCCAGCCTGGCCGTGATGATGGTCCCTGGGGTCACGGTGACTTCGTGGTGCGCCTGTTCTGCCATGGATCGAACCTCATCGCGGGGGCCGGGGCTTGCGCGGCTCTGGCCTGGGCGGCTTCGGCGGACGCGGTGGACGCGGCTTGCGGGCCATCGTTCGTTTCCCTTAGCCCAAGAACTTAATCTGGAAGACCCGGCGGGCGGGGAGGGGTCCGGTGGTGTGCCGCCCGCCGGGCGCGTGAGGTCACGGACTGCCGACGAGAGCTCGCAAGACGGGCAAAACGCCGGCGAGGAACGCATCGCCGGCCGCGGCCTGCGCCTCGATCTCGGCCAGCGCGGCGGCGCGCTGGCCCTCGGTCATACTGAGCAGCACCGGCACAACGGCGGTGATGAACTGGGTGCGGGCCTGCACCACCGCCGACGTGCTGACGGACAGGCCCTCGGCGTCAACCTCCGTGCCGTCCGGAAGGATCACGCGCAGCCGGGTGGCCTCGAAGTCGTTCGGCACCGAGGCGACCAACTGCGTGCCGCCCGGGAACGTCGCGCTCACCGATCCGAAGGGGACCGGCCCGTAGTTCTCGACCCCCTGCCCGCTGGCGACGACCGCACTCGGCGGCTCGCCCTGGTACTCCTGGATCGTGCGCTGCGCGATCGCGTCGATGTCCAGCAGGTGGGCAAGCGGGCCCTGCGACTCGTACCCGGCGTGCGACCGCGTTCCGCCGGGCGGCGTGTTCGCGCAGCCGACCATGAGCGTCGCGGCCAGCACCAGCGCGAGCGTGATCCTCGCGGTCGCGGCCCAGCGTCCGTAGGCCGCCAGCAGCAGCCCGAACGCCGCCACGATCTGGCCCGGCTCCTCGCCGAGGTGGAATGTGATCGTCTCGCTGTTCTGCGAGATCAGCCCCGCCGACGCGAGGACCAGCCCGATCACGGTCTTGCTCTGCCACCACGGCTTCTCCTTCGGCGGCAAAGGCCTCGTTCTTTGCGTCATGACTGCTGCCTCCTTGCATCACGGCACCACCCTGTCGGTACCGTACCACACGTCCCCCGCCGGCGAGCACGCGACCGCCAGCGCGGAGACGCCCTTGTTCAGGTCCTGCGACCACAGCACGCTCCCGTTGATCGGGTTGCACTTCCAGAGATGCGCGTTCGCGCCTCCAGACCCGTCCCAGCTCGTGTTGCGGTCGCCGCCGAAGATCGGCGCCTTGTCGAGCGGGTCGATGGCGATGGCCGCCTCGCGGATCGTCCCTGCCGCCGAGACCAGGTTGGCCTCCCACACCGGCGCCCCGTTCGTCGTCTGGTGCCGGCGGGCGCTCATCCCGTCCCCGCCGCGCCGCCCGCCGACATAGACGGCGTCGTTCGTGGCTCGGACCGCGTTCAGGCTGGGCTCGTCTCCGGCAGTGTCGGGGATGTCGTTGATGAAACCGCCGTCGCCGATCTCGCGCACGGAGTTGGTGTCCACCTCCCACCCGAGCGTCCCGTTGGCCTCGATCTTCCAGAGCGTCCGGTACGGCTTGTTCCCGTCGGGCCGGAAATCGGCGTGGTCGGGGTTGGGGCCCCACCCCTGGTTCGTCGTGGCCACGTACAGCGTCCCGTTCGGCGCCGCCGCGACGCCGGTGACGACGACGCCGTTGGGCCGGTACGCTGTGCGCTCGCTGAAGCGCCAGTACCCGTGGACGCCGCCTGAACCAGGCTGCTCGTAGAAGTCGTCGGACGGGCCGAGCTGTTGGCCGAACGTCACCTGCTCAACCCACGGGGCCGCGTCCAGCACGCGCAGCCGCATCACGCCGGCCCGGAACATCGAGGCGTACTTGCCGAAGGCGATGATGCCCGACCCGTAGCCGTTCTGGTACGAGCCGCCGAAGTTGGCGCCCTGGAACCCGACGTTGTAGAACAGCGTGCCGCCCGAGGTCGTGAACGCGCCCTCTTGGGCGCTGAACGCCCACCCGTTCATCCCGTACGCAGCCCTGAGCACGAAGGAGCCGGTCTCGATCGAGTAGATCCTCAGGGGGTTGAACTGGTTGAACAGGCAGCAGAACACGTAGACCTTGCCGCCCGACGTGGGAGGAGAGACCTGGATCGTGTTGGTCGCGGACGTGACGGTGACGGAGTGGAGCAGGTTGCCTTCGGCGTCGAGCAGATCCAGCCGAGTTTCAAGTCCTCCGCTTCCGGCGACGTGGCTGCTGGCCGCAACCACCCTGTTGTGCGTCGCGTCGTAGGCGATCGCGTTGCAGACGCTCCCCGACACCGGATCGACGCTGTGGTCGGCGAACATCCCGCGGTTGGGGCGAAGCCCCCAGGCGTTGCCTGCGATGACGCCGGACTGACGGGAGTCCCACTCGGCCAGATCAGAGCAGTCGCCCTTGCGGTAGCCGGCAATGCCTGAGGCCCGCGCGATCACCGCCAGCGCCTGGAGCGGTGCACCGTCGGCCAGCCGCGTTGGAAACGTCTTGCGCACACCGGGCCGAGTCTGGAAACGTACACGGTCCCTCGCCCCGCGGCGGGGGACGACGTTGCGCAGGTTCGCCGGCGGGGCCGTATCACCCGGCTGCGCGATGAACGGGCGTTCGTCGCTCGCCCCACGCCAGGGGAGCATGAGGGGACGCACGGGAGCAGCTCCGATCAGGTCAGGGCCACGCGGTCCGCCCTGCGGTTCAGCGTGGCGTGCGAGCGAGGCTCGAACTCGATGGCGAAGAGGTCCAGCACGTTGTTCGTCCCGGGCGTGGTGGTCGGTCCCAGCTTGAACGACAGGCCGGCGATGGTCTCCAGGTCGTCGAGCGCCCACTCAAAGACCACGAGACGCTTGGTCCCCGCGTTGGCCGTCATCACCAGCAGCCCGCCGGCCGTGGGGTCGGCCTCCTTGACGCCGTCCACGAGCACCACCGACGGGTCGATCGCGTCGAGGAGCGCCCCCTGACGGGGCTGCACACGCAGCGAGGCGTCGAGGCGCAGCGTCTTGGCTGTGCCGTTGCCGTGGTACGCCGCGAGCACGAGCATCCGGAGACGGGCTTCGACGCCCTGGGCCATGTCGCCGTAGCCCTTCCGGGCAAAGCGGTTCGTCAGGACGCTCGGGACGAGCAGCGCGGTTTCCTGGGCGCCCGTCCATCGCACGTGGGCGGAGTCGCTGGAGACGGCGGCCGTCGGGTTGGTGCCCGTCGTGAGCGGGTTGCCGTCGCCGATGCGCAGGTCTCCGAGCGTGACGGGGATCGCGTCGAAGAATCCGCGGTTCGGCTCGGACACGTCGATCACGGGCTCGAGGTTCAGCGGGTTGGCGGCGCCGTGCATGGGTCACTCCTCGTCGTCAGGCGAGCGGCTGGCCGTTGTACGCCAGAGCGCGGTACTGCCCCGCCCGCGGGTTCATTCGTTCCTGTGCGTGGACGGAGGGATCGCCCACCCGCCCGAGGTAACGCTCGCCGAGCTGCCGGTCGAGCGCGATCGAGAACTCCAGCTGCCGGTCGCGGTCCTGGACGGCGCGCTGCCAGCCCTCCGGGTCGGCGTCGTCCCGTCGCCGCAGGGCCTCCACGGCGCACTTGAGGATCGCCAGGTCGTGGTCCTCGCCGAACGGGTGCCGCTCGTCCAGGTCCTGCATGTCCGGCGTGGCGACGCGGAAGGGGGCCTCGACCGTGAAGGGCGAGGACGGCGCCGGGTAGAAGATCGCCTCCCACCCTCCGGTGTCCCCGTGGCTCTGCCTCGCCCCAATCGGCTTGCACGCCGCCAGCAGCGGCGTCCCGCTGGTGCGTGTGACCGCGGCCATGTGCTGGCGAACAACGTCCCAGCTCGCGTCTGCGACCGTGCGCTGGGAGGAGATGCCGTCGGTGTAGGTCCACGCCCGCAGCGGCCGCGAGCGCACGTACGGCGGCAGGGCGTAGCGCGCCGGGTCGCGATCGATGTTCAGCGGCCCGTCGCCGTTTGGGAAGAAGGTGAGCAGCACGCCCTCGCGCAGGCGCGTCCACTTCGGGTTCACCGAAACGAAATAGCGAAGGCCCTCGTTCACCGCGGCCCGGAGCTGTCGGAGCGTCTCCGGGTTCGCCGGGAGCGTGGCGACGCCCGCGGCGGTGTACGCCGCCAGGTGGACCTCGCCGGCGACGTCCAGCATGAGCTGGCCCAGAGTCTTGGAGGTCTGGAAGTCAGGCGGCATGGCGTGCTCGAACGGTCAGGCCGGGGAGCCGGGGGCGAGCCCGGTCTCCCCGGCCGACTCGGGGGTCAGAGGTGATTGCGGACGACGATGGGCTTGAGGCGCAGCGTGTTGACCTGCGCGCCGTCGTTTCGGACCTGGAAGGCGGTGGCGAGGCCGAGGTCGTCGGGGATGTTGGCCGTGTGCGACGCCACCAGAGCGCCGTTGATGTAGAAGCGGACGGTGCCCTTGCCGTCCGACCAGACGGCGCACTTGAAGAACGCGCCGTCGGTGACCGTGACGCCGGTCGTGGTGGACGTCTCCGTCGAGTCCTTCTCCGTCATGCACTTGATGAGCTGCGCCGTGGAGGAGGCGTTGACCTCGAAGCCGATGCGGTCGGTCACGCCGCCGAGGATGTCCGTGTCCGCCGCGGCCAGGCCGACGAACCAGTCGGTCTTGTCGGCGTCGGCGACCGCGACCTCGAACTCCATGTAGAAGGCGGCCCCGCCGCCGAGGTAGTAGAAGAGACCGTTGCGCTGGACGTTCAGGTAATCGTTGTCAGCGTCGTTGGTGACCACCTCGAGGATGCGGCCGCCTGTCGCGTGATCGCGCACGCGGACGATTTCGCCGTTGTCGCCTCCGCCGTCGACGACGGTCACCAGCCAGGTACCGGTGTCCGCGACCTGCGAGAAGTAGCTGCCGGGGTCAGACTCGCCGGTCAGGCCGAGGTCCTTGACGTAGCCGCTCTGCTCCCATCGCTCGTGCGTGACGATGAGCAGGTTCTCGTCGTCGAGCTCCATGCCGGGCCGGTAGCCCCAGTCGCCCGACACCATCGCCGGCGTCGAGGAGCCGTCCTTGGCCTCTCGCGCCTTGAACGCGATGACGCCGAAGACCGCCTTGCCGAAGTCGCGCGTGCCCGGCTGCGGGCCCAGGAGGTCGCCGGCACTGATGCTCTGGTCCGTGCGGACCGACACGCTCGGCACCGGCCCGCACAGGGGGGGGACGACGTCCACGTGACGCGGTCCGCTGTGGTTGGCGGCCGTGGGGACGAACCCCGCGAAGGCCGTGAGGTTGCTGATGCTCGGCGTCTCGACGTTGCGCCGGTCCGCCGCCGTGGCCGCGTCGTGGTCGTAGCAGAGGGCCTGCCCCTCCAGCGGCCTGTCCATGCCGGTGTAGTAGCGCGTCACCTTCCGCAGCAGGTCGGCCTGCTCGTACTGCACTCCGAAGTGGCTCATGGGAGTCTCCGTCTGTCGGCGGGCGACGCCGGCGCGTCGCCCGCCCGTCCGTGCGTGTCTCACGCCTCCGCCGGGAGGCCGGAAGGATCAGGGATCAGGCGGGGATGGCCTCCGAGAGGGCGAATCCCGCCGCCCGCTTGTTCGTGCAGAAGAACTGGAAGCTGCTGTCCAGGCCGACCGTGTAGACGTGCCGCCAGTCGCGGTCGCGGATCGGCTCGTCTTCCTTCATCCACCAGTCGCGCAGAACCTCCGGGTAGAAGTGCGCGTGGTTGACGCCGAAGATCGGGTCGTAGGGCTCGTCGTCGAGCGCTGGGATCGCGATCCAGGGGATGCGCTTGAAGGTGAGGATCCCGCCGAACGGGTTGAGGTCGCCGTTGCGGTCGTCCCCGCCGGCGTTGACCATCCGCTCGTACTCGTCGGCCATGTCCTGGTTCGAGTAGAGGCGGACCTGGCTCGCCGGCCCGCGGTAGAGGTCGCGCACCGAGATCGGGGGCGTGAAGTTCGTGCGGCGGATCGCCCGCCGGAGCAGGTCGATCGTCCGCTGATTCATCCCCGTGTGCGTCCCCGCGAAGTTCCGCCAGCGCTCATTCGCCGCGAGCGACCCGTCGATGCCGCCGACGGTGCTGGACGTCGTCCCGTCGCCGTACAGGGCCTGGTGGCCGTTGAAGGAGCCGTCGTAATCCACCGTGCCCGCCGGCAGGTAGTTGATCCAGTAGGGGACGCCCAACGGAAACTTCAGGTCGTTCTGGTCCGGGGGCGTCTGCCAGGCCTTCTGCTCGATGATGTCGGCGATGTCCATGTAGGCCGCGACGCGGCGCGACTTGATGAGGTCCACGAGCTTCGCGGGCTCGCGGTTCATGTCGATCTCATGGGACTCGTAGTGGTGCTTGGCCTCCGCGTGGACCCAGTCCGCGCGGATGGTGCTCATGGTGTCCACCACGTTGTTGGGGGTCGCCTCGTAGAGCTGGACGAAGCGGGCGGAGCCGTTCGTCTTGAGCTGCACGCGGCGGCTGATGGCCGTCCCGCTGGACTCGCGGCGCCGCTGCTTGCGGAACCACTTGTCGCAGATGGGGTACGACTGGTACTTGAACGCGACCTCGAACTCACCCTGGGGCAGGTTTTCGAGCGTCGTCTGGAGCAGGTCTCCGAGCTGTTGAATGCTCAATCCGGGCATGGAACACGTCTCCGTGGTTCTGTGCCCGGTCCGAGGTCAGACTCCTGCGGGTGGGCGCATGCCCCACCCCTCGTAGAGCTTGCGGTGCGCCGCGTTGATCCGCTGCATCGTGCTCATCGGCTTGCCGTTGGGGCCGGTCCCTCCGCCTCGGGGGCTGGGGGGAACGGACACCTGGCGGCCTCTTCGCTCGACCGCGGCTTCGACCTCTCGCCGGGCTGTGGCGCGCTGACGGTCGGCCGTCAGCGCCAGGTGCGCCCGTTCACGCGCTTGCTCGAGCGTGATCGGGCGACCCGCGGCCGCGTACGCGCCTGCCAGGGAGCGAGCCGCCATCGCCACCATCTGGCGGTTGCGGATCTGCGCTTCCGTGGCGGTCGCGCGGTCGCGGCCGTACACGTCATCGAACCCCTCGCCGGCGACCTGGCGGAAAAACCGCTCGTTGTCCGCCTCGACCGACGCCATCCGATCCCCGCGGAGGAAGCCGAGCTCGCGTTCGAGCTCCTGCTGCCGACGCTGCTGCTCGACCCGCGCATTGCGCTCGGGCACGAGCACCCGGTCCACGACCTCGTCGCCGAGGTTCTCCCGGAGGAAACGGAGTTCGTCGTCGGTGTACGGCTGGACACCTGTCGCCTGCCCGCCGGAGGGCGCACCAGCGCCGGCCGACGGAGCGTGCTGGGGGCCCGAGGCCGGCACAGGAGCCGACGGCGGGCCGAAGCCGCCCGATGGCGCGGAGGGACCAGCGCCATCGGGGAAAGACGCCGGCGGCGCTGCCGCGCCGCCGCGCGCGATGATTTCGAGATCGCTGTAGATCGTGTGGTCGAGCGAGGTCAGCTCGCGGCGAACGGCGTCCAGCCCGTGCCGCGTGACCGCGCCGGTCAGAGCCGTGTCGTCGATGCCGTAGGCCCTGGCGATCGCCCGCTCGCGATCGGATAGCTGTGCCGTCTCACCCGGCTGCGGTCCGCGCCGCTCGGGAACGGCTGGGGTTGAATCCTCGACCTCGACGGCCGCATCCTCACCCTCTTCGAGCAGCACGTCGTCCGCGGACGGATCGGGCTCGACGCCCAGGTCATTGCTGACGGGTTCGAACTCGCGGAGCTTGGCCGCGGCGGCCCGGCGTGCGGCGCGATCGTCAGCCGACGGATCGTCGGCCCCCAGGTTGTCCATGCCGGACTCGATCTCGGACGCAACAGCCTGATCGTCTGGCGGTCCGATGTCCGTTGCCGGGGCTTCCCGTCCCATGCGCGCCGCTCCTTGGCCTCGCAGACAAGCCTACCACGCCGCAGGAGCGTGTCAACGGCTTGCCGGCACCTCGAGGCCGGCGAGCGCCGGGCCGAGCACTGGGGGCACGTCTGCGGTCTCTGGCGAGACGCTTCTCACGGGAACAGCGGACTCTTCGCGGCGCGGCGGTGTCGGGCGCTCGCACAGCGGCGGCAGGTCCGTGGCGAACGGCGGTGCGCCGTCGGCGGCGTCCCGCAGCTCGCGGTCCTGACGCTCCGCCTCTCGCTCCGCGTCCCGGCGCTCGCGGTCGGCCAACTCGCGCAGGCAGCGGCGCATGTGCGCGTCCGAGTGGAAGACCGCGTCTCCCCGCGCGTCGAACTCCCAACTCGGGCAGTCGCGCGCCGCCTCGGGAACCTGCTCCGGCAGGACGCCGAGTGCCGGACTCACGCTCTCGTGCCCCTGCCATTGCCTCTGCACAGACGGAGCGCGGCCGTCGGACCAATCGGTCTCCAGCCCTGCGGCCCCACATCGCGGGCAGCCGAAAGCGTACCGCTCCGCCGGCGGCAGCAGCACGCTCCCCCGCCAGCCGCACCCGCAGCGCAGGTCATAGGCGATCAGCACCGCTTGCTCCCGCGTACGCGCTCTGGGCGGCTCCGATCCCGTTCGTCTGGTACCCGCCCTCCGGCGCCCGCGGCATCGCCCCCGGCGATGAGACCGGTCTGGCCCCGCGGTAGGCCTGAGGGTTCATGCCCGGGACCGGTCCCGCCGGCGAGCCCTGGACTGGCGGGATCGAGCCGTAGACGCTCTCCAGGAGCATCTGGGCCATGGGATCGAAGTTGATCTCGGCGAGCTCTGGCATGTCCCACTCCCTGGCGAACATCCGCAAGAAGGTCTGGAATGGGACGGCGCCGCCGGTCGTCGCGTGGATCTGCACGAGCTGCGGGATGAGCGAGACCGCCTCGATGAGCCGCCGCGAGCGCACGCCCGGGTCTAGGTTCTGTGGACGCACGCGGAAGACGCGAGCAAGGAACTGCCAGTAGTCGCCCTCGCGTGCGTCGGCCGAGTACTCGACCTGGAGAGCGTGACCGCCCGGAATGCGCATGATGCCGGGGCGGCGGATGAGAGGGTCGGTCGTCAGCTCCCAGAGCATGTGGCCAGCGTTGCGGACTCTGAAGGTGTCGCAGCGCTCGGAAAGGTCGTTGACCTGGAGCCCCTGGTTGCTCATCAGGCCCTCGAACTCGCGGGCCGTCTTGCTGGCGAGGTCGGCCGACGTGCCCGCGAGCATCTGGATGTTGCCGCTGAGTATGTTGAACCATCCCATCCCGTCACGCATGAACGGCGCGGCGTCCTGGTGCACGCCCCCGATGTCCACGTCGCGCACCTGCGAGGCGTCGTCCACGGCGACCGCCCCGCGGTTGGGCGCGTCCATGATCGCCATCACGTCGTCCTCGGCTCCGCGCGAGTAGGCGAGGATGGTCTTGCTCTCGACCGTGTTCTCCATGATCTTGCCGGCGACCGCGTTGAGCCCCTCGGCCAGGTCCCGCCAGAGCGTCACCATCGGCGCCGGGAGCAGGTTCCCGTTCACGGGGCGCAGCCCGATGCGGGAGTATGGCCCCAGATCGCTCGGTCCGTCCCAGACCTCGGCGTGGAGGTAGTCGGTGACGTAGCCCGCGTCGCGCGGCATCGTGCAGACGTACACCTGCCCGTCGTCGTCGTACACGGCGACGTCGAGCAGCTCGACCATGTCCACCGGCCCGTACCGATCGACCGCCCGGCCCGAGCTTGAAAAGTCCGCGACGGCGTCCTCGCGGCCTGCGTGAGCCGCGGCCATGGCCGGGAGGCGTTCGATCGCCGCGGAGTCGAAGAGGCCGAGGTCCAGCAGCGTCGCGCGTGCGACGCGGTACGAATGACCCTCCCAGAGCAGCTCGTGCTCGTTGCGCGCCGTGGGATCGCAGACCCAGTCGTCAAAGTCCACGTATCTGCCGTAGAGCTGGCCGCGGCTGACGAACCGTCCCCCGACCTTCACCACGTCGGCCCCGGCGCGCAGGCCCCACTTCATCACGCCGAACGGCCCCAGGATCGCGTCCAGGATCGCCGAGCGTTCCTCCTCGTGGAGGCGGATCTCGCGGGCCAGCTCACCCATCAGGTCCGAGAGCAGCTCGGCCTCGGGGCGCAGTCGGACCAGCTTGGGCTCGACGCGGTAGATCGACTTGTCCGGCGCGAGGAAGGGCAGGAGGACGCCGACGGAGTAGGCCAGCAGGTTGAGCACGCGGCGCTTGCCGTCGTCCTCGCCGTACCAGCGACCGACGTACTCTCGCCAGTTGGACCGGCGCACCTTGCGGTGCGGGTCGAGCACGACGTCCGCGATCTCGACGGCTTCCTGGAGGTCGCGCGGTCCGAGCATCAGCGCCATGGGTCGTGGCCTCCCTGCCTCCATGAGTCTACCGCCTTGCCCGAGGTGCGCCGTCCCCGCTTGGCCTCTCGCTCCTTGGATCGCTCGCGCCGTTCCGCCGGCGAGCCTGGCGGCGGCACCCGCTCGGATGGGAGCAGGCGCGGCGCCCACCTCGCCGCGTGCCACGCGATCGCGTCGGCGATCACGCGGTCGCCGTGCGTTTTCCTCGCGTTGGCGCCCTCGGTCTCCAGGCCGCCGGGCCCGACCTCGCCGCTCTCCATCCAGACGTAGTCGAGGCACTGCTCCAACGCCACCGGATCGGGGTTGCGGAAGCGGTCCGACGCGAGCGCGTGCTCGTAGTCCTCGAGCAGGTCCACCTTCCGCTGCCAGTCGGACCAGAAGCCGATCGTCGGCTGCGGCTTGCGCGGCTGCGTCAGCTCCTTGTGCTTGACGTCCTTGTAGAGCCAGGGGTAGCCGAGCCGTACGAGGTGACGGCCGAAGATCGACCCGGGGCCGTTCGCCTCCCAGGCGATGAAAGCGAACCCACGCCGGCCGCCAAACCAATAGCCGAGCATGGCCGCGGCGCGAGCCAGTTCCGCCGGGTCGAGCTCGCCCGACGCCAGCGTGGCCACCTTCCACGCGGCGTGCGGGTCGAAAACGGACAGCACGCTCTCGCTCGCACCGACTCCGGCTGAGATATCGGCCCCGATCACGTACACGCGGTCCTGGGGCGGCCGCAGACGCCCCTTGCCGTCGTCCGCCAGGTCAGTCCACAGGAGCAGCGGCCCGCTGCGCGTCCTGCCGAAGACGAACGTAGAGAGCTCTCGCCGTTTGATGGAGAGGTCGCGGTCCGTGTACGGCCCCGACGCCCTCCAGGCAAGGGCGCCGACGTACGCCGGCGGCTCGCCGGCATAGGCGGAGAGCTGGCGGACAATCACGGTGTTGTCGAAGAACGTGTAGCCCGCGCCAGCGTGGTCCATGTCCACGTTCTCGGCCAGCTCCCGGCGCGTGACGGCCCGCGCCTTCTGCTGCTCGCGCCACGGACTGGTGACCGCGACGCGGTCGGTCGCCGGGTCGCGGGCCATGGTCCGACCGACCCCCTTCTCGGGGTGGTCCCACCACGGCAGGCGCAGCGTCTTCACCTGGGGCGAACGGACGAGCTTCGAGAAGAACACCGGTCCCCGGGGCGTAGACGCCGCGATCCGGCACCCGGTCATGCTCGCGGCCCCCTCCCAGATGCTCTTGAGCTCGCGCATGCGCGCCGCCTCGTCGAAGAGGCACGCCGTCTTGCGACCGCCGTGCCCCACGTCGCTCGTGGTGGACTGCCCCACGATCGTCGAGCGCAGGTCGAGGTTCGCCAAGCGAGGCGTCGGTGTCCTGGCCCGGCTGACCCGCGGCACGAGCCACGGCGGCTGGTGGTGGTTCAGAAAGTCGTGTTTCCAGAAGAGGCTGTCGGGATCCTCCGCGTTGTCCACCAGGTCCAGCTTGCGACTGACCTCGAGGAAGTTGCTGTCGGGGAGGAACTGCCAGCGGCGGTGGAAGACCGAGAGCACCAGCCAGCTCGCGCCCATGTCGCGCGATTTGTCCAGCGCTACGTCCCAGCCTCCCTCGATCGCCTGTTCGAGTTCGGCGGCATTCTCGTCCTGACAGGGCCATGTGATGAACGGGACGACGGAGCCGCGGCCGCCCACCACGGGGACCATGCGGCCGTCCTGGAGCACCTTCATCTGGCGGTAGGTCCAGGCGAAGGAGTTGCACCAGAACTCGTACGAGGCCGCGCACATGGCACGGAGCACGTCGGCCCGCGAGGGGTCGTCCTCGACGGCGAGCAGCAGGTCACGCCGGTAGGCGAGGTTCGTGACAGGATCCTTCGGGATGGTGAACCGACCGAAGCCAGCTACGTTCACCTCGCGGACGCCGCCCTCGTACCGCAGCGGCCGGAAGCGCGGGGCGCCGAGGGCGTCGAGGACCTCGCTCGACATGGCCGGTCACCCCGCGGCCGGGACCATGCCTTCCGCGGCGCCGTCGCTCGGGGCGCGGTCGGCCTCCTCCAGCGGCGTGATGACGGCGACGACGTGGCCGAACCGCACCGCGTAGAGCCGCTGGGCTTCACGCTCATCCTTGCTGGCGGTCTCGGTTGAGAGCCGTGGGTCGTACACCTGCTCGACCTGGCTCACGGCGATGATGTCGCCGACACCGCACGGGGGCTCGTACGTCTGGCCGCCGGGCACCGGCACGGACGCGCCGACGCTGACGACCCTGAGCACCGGGCGATCGTCGCGACGGACCACGTCGGGGATCGCGATACGGCCGCTCTGACGATTGACCCGCTCGCCGAGCAGGAACCCGGGCGCCGCCCGCCACACCTCAGCCCTTCGGGCGGGGTCGCTTCCGATCTTTCCGAGGACTTCCGGATGTCCGTTGTCGTTCATCGCCCGAGTCTCCCTGGTGCACGGCGCGCTGCGCCGCGCTGTGCACGAAGTCCGCCCTCGCCTTGTCGATGGTAGCAAGGAGATCGCCGATCGCCGCGCCGCTGACCTCGATGCGCTGCCGCGGCTTGCCGAATCGGTAGGCGAGCACGGTCTGCGCCGCGGCGATACGGTCCTTCAGCGGGGCATCCGCGTCCGACAGCGCGCTTTGGATGATGCCGACGGACTGCTCCACTAGCGGCTCCATCAGGTCCTCGACCGCGTGGCGGAGCCTGTTGGGCGGCCGGCCGCCTCTGTTGCCGCGCGAAGCCCGGTTGCCGCGAGTGAACTTGCCGCCCGCGTCCCGCTCAGCCACTGCGGTACCTCCTGGCCAGCGGCCTCCTGGAGGGCCTGTACCGCCGACGGGACGGGGCCGGAGGCGCCGTGTAGTCGACCACGAGCTCCGCGGTGGTCACACGGCCGGGATTAAACACCGCGGTCATGATGAAATCGGCCTCGACTTCGTCGAGGTCTTCGAGGCTCCAGACGCCACCGCCGGGCCGGTCGCGGGCCTCGGTGAACGTCTGCCAGACGTTGGAGAGGGTTTGGCCGTTGCCGGTGCCGGGCTCCAGGTCGTTCCCCAGCCGGGCGTCGGCCCGCATGGTGGACGAACCGGCGGTGAACCCCCGCCAGCGGATAGATACCGCGTCGATCGTCGAGCCGACTGGGACGGAGGAGGCGTCAAAGGTGAACGACTGGCGCTGGTTCGTGCCGGTGGGCGCGACGTAGGTGGTGTCGTCGTCGTCTGGCGCGGCGACGGCCGCGACCTTCTGGGCTGAGGTGCCGCTCCAGGTCACGGTGAGGGTGAGCGTGGTAACGCGGACGACGTTGGCGTCGCCCGTGACGTTCTCCAGCTGGACGATGAGGGCGGCGATGTCAGCCTTGGTCCATGTACCGCCACCCGGCTTGGCGGTGTAGGTGTCGGTGAAGTTCGAGTAGGAGGCTTCGGCGACCCGCGTGGTGCCGTTCACGGTGGTGGCGTCGAGGATGTGGTTGGCGCGGACCGTGCCGTTGGAGCCTCCGTCTCGCGCTGCACGCATGTTGACGGAGACTGACGTGATCTCGGCGTCGTCGGGGACGGCCGCGAGCGAGCCGGGGGTGAAGTCCTGCCGCTGGCCCTCGGCACCGGTGATGTAGGACGTGTCGTCGTCGTTCGGTGAGTTGATCGCCGCGACCTTCGAGGCGCCGGCAGCGAGCGTCCATTGGTCCAATGAGCCGCCGACCGCCATCTCGACGGTGGCGGTCTGCGGCCCCAGGTGCGTGTTCCACCTTGTGGAGACGCCGGTTCCGTTCGCAGGCAGGACCGCGGTCGCCATTATGCGACCTCCGCCAGTCGCGCCAGTTGCGATTGGCTGAGCCGCGTCACATCCAGCGCGACGCCGATCCCGGGGTTCGCCCGCAGACATTCGACTGCGACGTCGAGTATCTCCGTCGGTGTGCGCTCGCCCGTCCAGCCGCCGCTTCCGTCCGGCACGTGGTCGCGGTGTTCGATTCGGACGATCGACCCCTCGGGCCATTCCTCGAGTGGCACGCGATCCGGCATGTGCGCGCCGCGGTGCAGGCCGAAGATCGGCAGCCCGTGCCAGTGGGGGGAGTCCCGACGCGGCGCGCGCTCGATGAGCACACGGTTGCGCACGCCCGATGCGGTGAGGCAGGTGTGGATCGGCGACCCCTCGGCCTCGCCACTGCTGGCGTCGAAACTGACCGCGGCGCCGATACCCCAGAGCGGGGCGGTCCAGCGGATGAATTCTGCCGGATGGAACTCGCGTGGCTGGCTTCCGATGCCACACACCAAGGGGCCAGGCCACGCCTGTCGGAGCTGGGCGAGCCACTGCGGTGCGTCGAGTGACGTCACACGCTGGAACTCCTCGGCGGCGTCAATGCGGAACGATGACCCCGAACCGGGATCAGTCGTGGACCCCAGCGGCCGCATGGCGAACAAGCCCAGCTCTCCACCCTCGCGCTCCATGAGCTCGCGGGCCTCGATCACCGAGAGCCCGTCGTCGAGGCGAGTCGATTCGAGCCAGGCGGGGAATCCGTGCTTCCAGAGGACGGGTGAGAACCCCAGCGGGATCCCGCGTTGCTCGCGGATGGTGTAGGCCTCGTCGCCGACCACGACCGCACACACCCCGAAATGCCACAGGCGCGTCACAGCGTCCTCCAGGCGGCTCCGATGGCGGTCATCGGCGTGCCGGCACTCCCCCTTGTGAGTTCGACCTCGACCACGGGGTAGCCCGACACGGGGACGAGCAGTTTCGCTGCGCCGTTCGCCGGGTCGTTCGTCTGCTTGAGACCCGGTGACGGCGTGTAGTCGGTCAGGCTCCCGAGCGAGTCGGCGAAGCGGATCGTCTCCCCGAGGGGCGTGTCGGCGACCCCAACACGCTGACCCAGAACCGGCAACGCGAGCGCGAGGAGCCGCGGCACCCAAAGCAGGCCCGCCAGCCCCGAGGCGTTGCCGCGTGGAAACCCCCACGGCTCCCAGCCCCAGACAGCGACGGCGCCGACGGAGTCGTCGGCTCCCTCGCCGTAGACCGTGAGTTCGAGGTCCTCGTCAGGCGGCGGCCGAACGAAGAGCCGGCCGTTGGTCACGTCGTCCTGGAACGGGTCGCCGGCGTCGGCGTCCCAGACCGGCGCCTTGGCGGAGGCCGCGGTGAGCGCCGCGGTGCGCGTCACGAGTGTCGCCGAGAGCACACGCACGGCGCGCTGCGCACGTTCCTGTCGGTGGGACGGGTTCGACGTCCCGATCGCGCTGCTCATCGAGCCTCCATGCCCCGAGCCCGCCGATAGCCTATC
>JAHCJE010000066.1 GCA_026128865.1 Phycisphaeraceae bacterium
AGATGAGATGCCCTCAGGCCGGTATCGCGATGACTTCTTCAAACTGATGTCCGGGATGGCGGACGGCTCACACACGCCACCTGCTGGCGGCGGTGGAACCCAAATGATCGAAGCCATTTTCATGTCTCAATCGCTCTGGGACGCGACGATGGCGGACGCGATCGCCAAGGCTCTGGCTGAAGGGAACCGACCGATCGTCCACGTCATTGGGCGGTTCCATACCGATTTCGAGGGGGGCACCGTGCAACTGCTCCGTCGCGCGAAACCCGAGGTCCGAATCCTGACCATCAGCATGGTCGACTCGGCCGGCGTCTCTCTCGCTGATGACGACCTTGGGAGGGCCGATTTCGTGGTGTACGTCGGTTCGCTCCGCTCGGACTCCAGCCGCCCACGCTAGCCGACCCCATCGCTTGCATCCTCGCTTTGGGTAGGGTACTGTTAGGATTGCGGAGGAAGGCATGGATGCTTGCGACTTTGACGGTGCGCTCCCCTTCGGCGTCGTTCGAGGACGCGGCGCGGGCGTCAATCCAAGCGGGCGCTACGAACCGGTCAGGCTCCATGTCCTCGGTGAGACACTGGACGAGGCACTGGACGACTGCCCCGATGGCGTTCAGGTTCGAACGCGAGTCTACCGGGACAACGCAAAGACTGTGATCAATCCCGTCGACAGCCCCGACCTCCCCTTCAAGTGGACCCTGAACCCTTACCGAGGGTGCGAGCACGGCTGCGTCTACTGCTACGCAAGACCGACGCACGAAACCTTCGGCATGTCGTGCGGACTGGACTTCGAGACCCGGCTGTTCGCGAAGCTCGACGCCCCAGACCTGCTGAGGCGCGAGCTGACCAGGCCGAAGTGGCAGGGCGAGCCGATCATGCTCGCAGGCATCACCGACGTGTATCAACCGGTGGAACGGCGTCTGAGGATCACTCGCGGCTGCCTTGAAATTATGGCCGAGTGCAGACAGCCGATCTCGATCGTCACAAAGGGATCGCTCATCACCCGCGATCTGGACCTGCTCTCCACTCTCGCCCGACATCAAGCCGTGCAGGTTTTCGTAAGCGTCACAACGCTGGACGCCGATCTCGCTCGGTCGATGGAGCCGCGCGCGTCTGCTCCGCGAGCGAGGCTGGACGCGATGCGCGATCTGTCCGATGCGGGCGTTCCTGTCGGGGTGATGGTTGCCCCGATCGTGCCCGGGCTGAATGACGCCGAGATACCTGGCATTCTCCTCGCCGCCCGTGATGCCGGCGCTCGGACGGCAGCGTTCACCGTGCTGCGTCTCCCGTACCAGGTGAAAACCGTCTTCCTCGACTGGCTCCGCCGCGAGTTTCCATTGAAGGCCGACCGGGTCGAGGGCGAAATACGAAGAATGCGCGGCGGTGCTCTGAACGACTCTCGATTCGGCACGCGGTTCAGAGGTGAGGGCGAACGGGCGGAGCAGATCCGCCGGCTGTTCAAGGTCTTCAAATCCCGACTGGGACTGGACCGAGAGCGAATGGCGCTATCTTCCGCTTCGTTTCGTCGGCCCACGCTCAGCGGACAGAGAGCGCTGTTCGACGAGTGAAGCCGTGGCGCAGGCGAGAGGAAGTGATCGTCAGGTCACGCTCCGTCTACCACATCTCCCAGGGCCTCGACGAGGGGCGCAACATGCTTCTCGTAGCGCCTCCAGCGTTGCACAGACGTCTTGTACACAGGCCGACGGACTTGCTCATTGCTGGCGGTGAGAACCACGCGCTCGCTCTCATGGAATCGCAGCATCGAGTCATCCCAGGGGACGCCGACGAACGCCGCCATTCGGCGTGTCTGGGCCTCCTGGTCTGCAACCAGGTCTTCGTATACGACATCGAGCATCGGCAGGTCGAGGACCGTTTTCCAATGCGCGATGATCGAGCGATAGAGCCTGTAGAACCGGCCGACTTCCCCGAGGTCATACGCGAACGGGTTGCTGCCGGAGAAGTTCTGGAAGAAGCACGAAAGGCAGGTGTCGATCGGGTTGCGGACGCAATGAATGACCCGGGCACGCGGGAATAGCCGCGAAATGACGCCGAGGTGCAGGAAGTTCATGGGCATCTTATCCGTGACGCGCTCCGCGACGGGACCGATCTTCTGGATTGTCCGCAAGTATGCCCTCGCCCCCTTGTCCACCGATCCGCGGGTAAGGGCGGACAGGTCCGACAGCATGGGAACGCTCCCCGTCATAACCGGCTGCCACTCGTGAACCATGCGGCCGACGTCATTCAGCTCACCACCAGCAGCGACGATCGGATGGCTGCCCAGAATCTGCTCGACGAGGCTGGTTCCGGAACGGGGCATTCCGACGATGAAGACCGGCTGTGTGCTCTTCACCGTAGCAACAGGAAGGTTCTTCAACGCATCCTGCGTCCATGCAGCGATCATGCCCGTCACCCGCTCGGCTGTGTACTCGGGGTCGTACTGGAGTGTTTCACGCCGGAGCGCGTTGGCTTCCCTCCAGGCTGAGAAAGCGCCGTCGTAGTCCCCGAGGCCGTCTTTCAAAGAAGCCAGCCGAAAGAACAGGTCCGCGCGCAACAACGGCGGCAGCCGCTCTTCGGCGATCGAACGCTCAAGCATGGCGATCGCCTGATCCTGTCTCCCGACAGCAGCAGCGACCCGAGCGAACGAAGGGGCGATGACAGGATCATGCTTGCCCGCTTCAACGAGCGGCAGAAGAAGACGGGCAGCCTCAGCGGCTCGCCCTTGCACGATAAAGAGATTTGCCTTCGCACAAAGAAGGGCTGAGGCGTCCGGGTCGAGGGCGATGGCGCTGTCAATGGCTCGCTCGGCTTCACGGAACCGACCCAGCTTGCCGAGGGCGTAGGAGAGTTCGTGGTATGCGCCGGGATGAGCAGAACGATGCCTGATCGCTCGCTTGAGGGTCGAGATCGCTTCGTCGAACTCCCCAAGCCCGTCGAGTGCGACGCCTAAGGCGTGAAGAACATCGGGATCGTTGGGATGCTGCCTGAGGAGTTGATGGCAGACGTGCTTCGCGGATGCGTAGTCTCCGGCAAGATTGAGGCGGTGTGCCTCCGAGACAGCCAGATTGCGGCCGAAGTGGATCGTCATCGCCAAGGAAGCGTAGTTGATCGGCAGGAGGTGAGCACACCCCGACGGGTTCAATCCGACGCAAAAAAAACCGGCCCGGAGAGCATCCGGGCCGGGTTCTCGCCAATCTGTCGCACGCGGTGTGAACCGCGAGGCCGCATCAGCGTCGGCGACGGGCCGCGAGGAGGCCGCCGAGACCGGCGAGCGCGAGAGCGCCCGGCGCGGGAATCGGAGCGCTGAACTCGCGGATCGTCAGGTAGCCGGGTCCGAAGACGCTGTCGGCGGAAAAGACGCGGAACCCGATCACGTCGCCAGGATTCACCGGAATCGTCGCGGAGCCGCTCTTGACCCCGCTGTCGTTCTGGGCCAGGAAGAACTGATTACCGTTGAGCAGGTAGTACGCACGATCGTAGTTCCCAGAGTCGGTCGATGCGTAGGACCAGTCGAACTTCCAGTTCCCCCCCACCGGAACCGTGATGGTCATGTCGGTGTTGGCCGACGAGCCGGAGCCGTCGTCGTTGCCGACGACCATCACGGAGTTCGGGGCGCCGCTCACGTCCACGTAGCTGTTGCCGGGGGTGACGTAGTTCCAGTTCGCGGGGGCGTAGTAGCCCGAGAACTGGGCCTGGGCCGCGCCGGCAGCGGCGACCAGGGCAAGAACGGAAACAGTCGTCTTCATGTCAACTCTCCTCGATGTGCGGGCGTTGATCGCCCCAAACTCGACTCCACACCAGCGGCACAACGCCGCCGCGACACTTGTCACGCAGCGAATCCATGACGGCGATCCACGCGACTGCAGCACCCCAGAGCGCGAACAGCACAATCAAACTTCGCTGCTACACGGCCGTGAGAACGCGACCGCGAACTGTCTCTTTCTCTTTGCAAGCGGGGGTCGCCCCCCGGTTGCACATCACTCCAGATGGCATTTGACCCGACCAGGCTTGCTTGGTCAAGCAAAATCCCCCGATCGGGCTTCTGAGAGCAAAAGAAACGAAGCAACGGCAGGCCAGATGTGGGAAGCCGGGAGGCCGGGCAGGGTTATGCGCCCACATCCCTCGCCCGGCGAGTCCCGAGCACCACCCGCTCACCCCTTCCGCTCGCGCCCGTTTCTGGGCAAACCACCTAGCGAAGTCTGATTTGCCTATTTTACCAGAAAGCTGCGTGCCAACTGCATGATCAGGACAACGCCGCGAGGAGGTCGTCCGGGGTGAGTGCCGTCTTGATTTCCCGGGTCTGGACCCGCTTGACCTTGCCTCTTCCGGAGGGGTCGTGCCCGATGACCACGGTGCCACGGGAGGCAACGTTGAGGTCGGGCCAGTAGAACCCGTAGGCCTTGCAGACGTGTCGGTGCATGTCGGCGAGGAGGGTCTGCTTGAGGCCGAGGCTGTTCGCCCAGGCGTCGTGGGTGAAGAAGGAATCGCAGGAGATGCCGACGACCGTGGCCCCCTTGGCCTTCCACTGCTCGAACTCGTCCGTCACGCACTTCATCTCGGCGGAGCAGACGGGGGAGAAGTCGAGGGGGTAGAAGCAGAGGACGACGTCGCCCTTTTTCACGTGGTCGGCAAGCCGCCACTCCTGCCGGTTCTGGTCGGTGAGGGTGAAGTCCGGCGCGTGCTCGCCTACTGGTATCGGGTTGTCGCGCGGCTTGAGGTGTTCGTTCGCCATGGTTCGGTCTCCCCGGATTCCCGGCCGCCTTGCGGGGCGACTCAGGGACGGTATCCTAGCGAGGCGGGGCGGAGCCTCGCGTAATTCCGGCCGGAGGAGGGCTCGCCGTGCAGGGACGCGCCATGCAGACGGAACCCACGCTGGAGGCTCGGTACACGGATGTCCGCGAGCGGATCGCCCGGGCGGCCGAGCGGAGCGGGCGACGGCCGGAGCAAGTGATCCTGATCGCCGTCACGAAGAACGCGGAATCCGACGACGTGCGGGCGCTGCTGGAGATGGGGCACAGGGACTTCGGCGAGAACCGCGTGCAGCCGCTGCTCCAGCGGCAGGCGATGGTGGATGAGTTCGCCGCGCGGCTGCGTGCTCTGCCGCACGCACGCCAAGGGAGGGCCGCGCGGGACGCCGAGACCGTGCTGACGGGTCGGGCGACCGCGGACGACAGCCCCGATCCTGTCCGCTGGCACATGATCGGCCACCTACAGCGCAACAAGGTCCGCCGGATCATCGGTTCCGTCCGACTCATTCACTCGGTGGACTCGCTCCGGCTGGCCGAGGAGATCCAGACGGCAGCGCTGAAACGAGACACGCCGGTCGACGTGCTGGTCCAGGTCAACTGCTCCGGGGAGAGTCAGAAGTTCGGATGCCCCATCGCCGCCGCCCTGCCGCTGGCCGAGCAGATCGAGACGATGGTGAACGTCCGCGTGCGCGGCCTGATGACGATGGCGGCATATTCCGATGACCCGGAGGACGCACGCCCCACCTTCGCCCGCTGCCGCGAGTTGTTTGAGGAGTTCCGCACCACCGGCATCGGCGAGGGGCGGTTCGACCTGCTCTCGATGGGCATGACCGGCGACTTCGAAGTCGCTATTGAGGAGGGGGCGAACCTCGTGCGCGTGGGCACCGCCATCTTCGGGCCGCCGAAGCACGAGGACAGCGGCGAGGACTGATGCCGATCAGGCCCGGGCCATCGTGCCGCCTCGCGAGCGCGTCCGCTCCATGTAGGCTTGGAGGTTGCGGCCGGGGCACGCCGTCGGCTTGAGTTCTTGGTGCGTGTAGACGCGGGAAACCGGGATGCGGTACCGCTGCATCTGAGCCGAGACGAAGTTGTCGAGCGACGAGACCGATTCGTGGCTGGGACGCTGGTCGTCGTAGTTGCCGAGAACAACGATGCCGATATTGTTGCGGTTGTTCTCGCCGCCTGCGTGCGCACCCTGCAGCGAGAGAGGCCGGGCCTCCCAGACACGCCCTGACGGATCGATGACGTAGTGGTAGCCGATGTCAGCCCACCCGTTGCTGTTGACGTGGGCGGCGCGGATCGCCTCGATGCGGCGGGCGGCCGCGGCGTCGCTCGTCGCGGTGAACGGCGTCATGCCGTCGTGGTGAATCGTGATCCGGTTGATGCCGCCCATCGGGTCCGCACGGGAGATAATCGGCCCCTCCCGCGTCCAGGCCGAGCGCGGGATGACGCCCTGCACCGGAGCCTGTCCCGCACGCTGGCGACGCCACTCATCGAGCCAGCCGGGCTTGTGCGACACCACATCCGGAGTGGGACGGTCGTTGACCGGTGCGTCCGGCAGCGGCCTGCGACGCTGGGCCGACTTGGTGGTGCCGCACCCGCCGAGGACGAGACCCGCACCGGCGATCGACGCCCCGAGAACCAAGCCGCTCCGCACGATGTCACGCCGCGTGATTCCGTCCATAGAGACAGGTTCCATCGGTCGAATGGCTCTCGGGCGTGCAGGAAGCGACTGCCATGCCCATCAAGTCCGTCCCACGGCGTGGATCGTACCACCGGCACGGCTTGTGTGCGGGCCGAAAAGCCGGAATCTCGCACGGGTTCGCGCTACCCTTGCTGCCCATGGACCCGTCTGATAACCGATCCGTTCCGATCCCGCTCCGCTGGGCCGCTGTGGGCCTTTGGGCAGCCGTGTGCCCAGCCTCCGGCCGGGACGTCCCCGACCCGACCGAAGCCGAATCAGCCCTCATGGAGCCCGACGTGCTTTGGTACGGTTCGGCAAGCCTGGGAGTGAACGGCGCCTCGGGAAACGCCGAGCGACTGAACATCCGAGGCGACCTCGCCCTGTCGCGCGACACGGCCCGGTTCGAGACCGATTTCTCGGCCGTGTACTCGTACGCGACCGAAGAGGGCGACGAGAGCGCGAACCGCTTCGACACGAAACTCCGGAACGACTGGCTGATCGCGGAGTCGCCGTGGCGGTACTACGCGCGGGTGCGGTACGAGTTCGACGAGTTCCAGGACTGGCGGCACCGGGTCTCGGGCGGGCCGGGCGTCGGGTACCTGTGGAGCAAGACGGAGTCGCTCTACTTCCTGACGCGGGCGGGCGTGGACCTCTCGCGCGAGTTCGACGGCGTGGACAACACGATCACGCCGGAGGCCGTGCTGGGATTCGACCTGCAGTACCACCTGAGCGAATCGCAGCGGCTGGTGTGGGTGTTCGACTTCCTGCCGGACGTGTCGGAGTTCGGGCCGTACCGGTTCGAGACGAACGCCGCCCTGGAGTTGGACATCGACCGGTCGAACGGGCTGTTCCTGCGGGTGGGTGTGGAGGACCGGTACGACTCGACGCCGGGACCCGACAAGAAACGCAACGATTTCGTCTACTTCATCACGCTCGGCTGGAAGTTGTGACGCGACGGCGCACGAAGCAAACAGAGCACGAAGCAAAACAGAGCACGAAGCGCAAGCGAGTGACACCCGCCGGATACCCCGCGTCTCCCTCACTCCCCGCCACGCAACCCCCGCAGCCACCCGCACCAGATACTCAGGACCAGCAGCATGTAGAGCCGCTGGGAGTGGTCGCGCCCGTGCCAGGGGTTGATGCTCTTCTCGCCCGCCGCGTCGTGCTCGCGGAGCATCCGGCGGACGAAGTCCATGTTGATCTCGACGCCCGCCTCGGCCAGCCCCGGGAATGGGTCGGCGGATTCGAGGTGGTCGTAGAGCAACTGCCGCATCCCGCCGTAGTCCGTGCGGAACCACTCGCCGATGGGGATGGCAAAGCCCATCTTGGGGCGATCGACGATCTCGGCTGGAAGGTACCTGCGCGCGACGGCGCGGAGGAGGCCCTTGCGCTGGCCGCGGGGGCACAACTGATTGTACGGAATGCTCGTGACCAGCCGGATCAGTTCTCCGTCCAGAAACGGCGCACGTACCTCGAGAGCGACGGACATTGAAGCGGTATCCACCTTTCGGAGCAGATCGTCGGGCAGGTAGTTAGTCAGGTCGCTCATTCGCAGGCGTGCGCCATCGGGCCGGAACATGGGCCATCCTCGCTTGTCGGGTTTGAACGGCCACAGCCTTTGGATGTCCTCGGTCGGAAAGACTGCGGCGAGATCGTTGGCGTTGTCGCTCCGCGCTGCCGCGCAGAGCCTTGCGAGTTTCGACGACCTGGACTTCGGGTCGCGCATCGGGAGTCCCGGAGGTATGCGCCGAATCCGATCCCGATGGCGGTGCAGCAGGTCAGCCGCGCGATATCGGTCGTAACCGACGAACAGTTCATCCCCCCCTTCACCCGAGACCGCGACGCCAACCACGTCTCTGGCTGCGCGGCTGATCCAATGGGTCGGTAGCAAAGAACTGTCACCGAACGGCAGCCCGAGTTCGTGCACAAGCCGGACCAGATCGTCGGCGGGATTCGGCGTGACATCCACGATGACATGGCGCACTCGTATGTGCTGTGCCACGTGTTGAGCAATCCGCGACTCGTCGTAGCGGGGGTCGGGCATTCGCACTGTCAGCGCGAACAGATCGCTCCTGCTCTCTCTCGCGAGAGCGGCGATGAGGGATGAGTCCACACCACCCGACAGGAAGCACCCGATGGGGACATCCGCTTCAAAGTGACGCTTCACAGCCCGCATAAGGGCCTTCTCAAGGTCCGCCGCTCCGCATGCTCCACCCGATCGACCGCACGGATGACGCAGGGCTTGAACCGTCGAGCTGCGCAAGTACGGGGGATCGACCAGTCGGATTTGTCGGATCGGCGTCTCCCCGTACCCGAATCGCACCCAGTGGCGCACGAGGCGCCGATTGGGCACAAGAGTCGTATTCCCACGCGGTGTGATGCGAGACGCGAGTCCATACAACCCGGCCCATGAACTACCGAACGCGGTGGTGACCACCGCGCCCCAACCGAGGCCGCTGAGCATGCGGTAAACCGGCTTCTGCCCGGCGGCATCGCGCTCGATAACTACTTCATCGATCGAATGCCACCGACACACGCTCGTCTCATCCCAAAGCGCGAAAGCGTGCATGGAGTTGAGCCTGTCGGGTATCCCTCCGCCCCACTCCCTCCACCCGTGCAGCAGCACCTCAGTGTCGCTGTGGTCGGTGAAGAACTCGTGCCCCGCGGCCTCGAGTTCGCGGCGCAACTCGCGGTGGTTGTAGATGCAGCCGTTGAAGACGACGGCGACGACGCCGGGGCCGCACTTGGGGCAGGTGTGGGCGCGGAGGGGTTCGTAGGGGGCGCCTTCGCGGGAGATCAGACACTCAGACTCCGAGCCCCCGACTTCAGTCGGGGGAAGCCCGATTGCACCCGAAGTGGAAGGCACCCCGGACTGAAGCCCGGGGCTTGGACTCGGGCGCGTGGGCGCACCGAGCACCATCGGCTGCGCCCCGCCCGCGTGGTCGATGATGCTCAGGCGCCGGTGGATGAGCGCGACGTCCACGACCTCGCCGCTGGGCCGCACGATGCGCTGGCGGAAGCGGCCCCGGCCGTCGGGGCCTCGGTGCTTGACGGACTCGTCCAGCACGTCCAGCCACGCCTCGGGGATGGCGTCAAACGTCGAGGGCGGGGCCTCGCCCGCCGACCGCCAGACCCTGAGCACGCCGCCGATGCCGCACATGACCGCGAAGGGTACTCTCTCCGCATGGCCGACCACCTGACCGTGCCGAGCGTGCAGCACGAGTACGCCGGGCTGCCGCGGCTGACGGAACTGCAACTCTACAAACGCCGCGAGACGGTCTTCCTCGTGCTGGCGGGGCTGTTCCTGGGCACGCTGGCGATGCTGAACATCCTGGGCATCACCCGGTTCATCCGGCTCTACGAGATCGGGGGCACCGGGTGGGTCTTCGCGGTGGCGGTGGGCGTGCTGCCCTACCCGATCACGTTCCTCTGCACGGACTTCATCAGCGAGTTGTACGGGCGGGCGCGGGCAAGCCGTGTGGTCTGGGTGGGGTTCGTGCTGAACCTGTGGGTGGTGCTGATCCTGTGGTTCGGCGGCTTGCTGCCGGGGTGGGAAGCCCGCGACCCCGCGACGGGCGAGATCGTGCGCGATGCGGCCGGTCGGCTGCCGGTGTTCTTCGAGGTCAAGGCACTGGCGTTCGGCGCGGTCGCGGCCAGCATGATCGCCTACCTCACCGCCCAACTCGTGGACGTCTACGTCTTCCACTTCTGGAAGAGCCTGACGAAGGGCCGGCATCTGTGGCTTCGCAACAACGGCTCGACGCTGGTGAGCCAACTGGTGGACACGGTGGCGGTGATCACGATCACGCACTACTGGGCGAAGGCGCTGCCGCCGCCGGCAGAGGGCGTCGCGATCTGGCAGCACCTCGGGCTGTTCATCGCGACGGGGTACGCATTCAAGGCTGTGTGCGCGTTCGTGGACACCCTCCCCTTCTACCTCGGCGCGCCGCGGCTCGCCCGCTACCTGCGCCTGCCCCCGCCGACGCATTGGCCCCACCCGCCCGCCGCCGCTGCGGTCGAGTCGGGCGTGGGGTAAGGCCGGAACGGATGGAACTCGAAGGACGCGAAGAGCGCGAAGCGAGCGGCGTGATGTTGAGAACCGTCCCTGCGCTGTCCCGCCTCGAATCCAATCCCTTCGCGTACTTCGCGACCTTCGCGTTCCAGCCCCTTCCGCCCTCGCCCCCGCGAAGCGGAGCCGGTACGATGACCGCCGACTGCGAGCCGCGACCATGCCCGACCCGTACACGGCAACCCCGAAGGACAAGTTCACGTTCGGCCTGTGGACCGTCGGCAACACCGGGCGCGACCCGTTCGGCGAGCCGACGCGGCCGCGCTGGTCGCCCGCGGAGATCGTCGAACTCCTGGGCGAGGTCGGCGGCGTGCACGGCGTGAACTTCCACGACAACGACCTGGTACCCATCGACGCGTCCGACGCCGAGGCCGACGCGATCAAGCGGGAGTTCGCGGGCGCGCTGAAGCGGACGAAACTGCGCGTGCCGATGGCGACGACGAACCTCTTCAGCGATCCGGTCTTCAAGGACGGGGCGTTCACGAGCAACGACGCCGAGGTGCGGGCGTACGCGGTGCAGAAGACGATGCGGGGGATGGACCTCGGGGCGGAGTTCGGGGCGCAGGTGTACGTCTTCTGGGGGGGGCGCGAGGGGACGGAGACGGACGCGGCGAAGGACCCGGTCGAGGCGGAGGAGCGGTTCCGGCGGGCAATGAACTTCCTGTGCCGGTACTCGATGGAGCGTGGCTACGGGTACCGCTTTGCGCTGGAGGCGAAGCCGAACGAGCCGCGCGGGCACATGTTCTTCCCGACGACCGGGCACTACCTGGCGTTCATCGGCACCCTCGACCACCCGGAGATGGTGGGCGTGAACCCGGAGGTGGCGCACGAGCACATGGCGGGGCTGAACTTCGTGCACGCCGTGGCGCAGGCGCTCGGCGCGGGCAAACTCTTCCACATCGACCTCAACGACCAGGAGTTCGGGCGCTTCGACCAGGACTTCCGGTTCGGCTCGGCGAACCTGAAGCAGGCGTTCTTCCTGGTGAAACTGCTCGAGGAACGGAAGTGGGACGGGTACCGGCACTTCGACAGCCACGCCTACCGCACCGCCGACCGCACTGACGTGGTCGAGTTCGCCCGAGGCAGCATGAGGACGTACCTGATCCTGCGCGAAAAGGCCCGGCGGTGGGCGAAGGACGGGGAGGTCAGGTCGCTGCTGCGGAAGATCTCGCGCGAGTCGAAGGACGTGGACGCCCTGACTTCGTCGTTCTCGCTCGGCAAGGCGGAGACTCTGCTGGCGATGCGGTTCGACCGCGAGAAACTGTCGGCCCGCCCCCTGCCCTACGAGCGGCTGGACCAGCGGACGATGGAGATTCTGATGGGGGTGGACTGACCTAACCAGCCCGGCGCTCGGAGTTCAAGCCGACGGCCTCGGCCTCGTGTGCCAGGGACTGTGCGGGCGGCTCGGCCGCGCTCTCCGGCCAGACGTTGTCCGCGAACCGGCCCGTCTTCAAGCCCCAGATCGTGTGGACGACGCGGGTGACCATGATGCCGGTGGCGAACCCGATGACGAACGCCCAGCCGTGGGAGACGCCGAAGGCCTCCTGGAGGGTGTACATCAGGCCCATCGCCGTGGTGTAGTAGACAGGCGAGAGCATCGCCCTTTCGAACTGGATGAGCGAGGCGTCCCTGAGGAAGGAGCGGGTGGAGCCGCGCGGCCGCGCTCCCTTGCGGAGCGGCTTCCAGTGGTTCGCCAGCCAGTGAAGGGCGAAGTAGATCACCACGTCCACGACGAGGTCTATGCCGCCGGCCGCCAGCGTCACCAGGAACGGATGCTCGTCCGCGCCGATCCAGTTCCCGACGACGGTGACGGGCCACTTGGCGATGACAATCGCGAGGAAGCCCGCGGCGATGATGTTCGCGTTGATGTTGACGATCCGCTTGCGCTGGTAGATCTCGAAGAGCCGCTCGAACATGGGGCGAATCCTAGGGCAGGAAGGGATCGGGCCGGGCCGCCGCCACGCTCCGCAGCCGGTCGCGGGCGATCCGTATCGCGTCCGGGTTCGGGTCGCACGCGAACGCCCGGCGCCCCGAGGCCGCCGCAGCGACCGGCGTCGTCCCACTCCCGCAGCACGGGTCGAGCACGACGCCACCCGGCGGACAGCAGGCCCGCACCAGCACGTCCAGCAACGCGAGAGGCTTCTGCGTGGGATACCCGGTCCGTTCGACGGCCATGTTGTTGATGGAGGGGATCAGGAGCACGTCGGTCGCCTTCTTGGTGCGGCCGCGCAGGCGTCGGCTCGTCGCCGGGACGAGGGGCGGGTCGAACCAGTACCGCTCGGGATCGACCGCGTAGAAGAGGATGTCGTCATGCTTGCGGGCGAACCGCCGGGGCGATGATCCGCCCAGCCCGTAGGCCCAGACGAGGTGATTGACGAACCGATCCACCCCCAGCAGCCGATCCAGCAGCAGCCTCGCGTGGTGGCTCGTCCGCCAGTCCACGTGCAGCAGCACACATGATGTGGGCTTGAGAGCCGGCAGCGTGGCCGCCAGCCGATCCTCCAGCCAGCCCACCCAGCCACCGACCGTCGGCCACGAGTCGTCGAACCGGCCCGATCTGCCCTCGCGCGCACCACCTGTATTGAACGGCGGATCGGCGTACAACAAGTCAATGCTCGCGGGCGCCAGCGTCGCCGCCGCGTCCAGCCAATCGGCGCACGCGAGCAGGACCGGCGCTTCGCCCAGCGCATCGCCCTCGGGCGTGGTCCAGCACGGCGGCATGGCGTTCAGCCCGGCCCGACCGGGGCACGCCCGACGGAGACGTAGCGGAAGCCATGCGGCACGACGTCCTCCGCGTGATAGAGGTTTCGGCCGTCGAATATGACCCTCGACTTCATCAGCCCCGCGAGTTTCTCGAAGTTCGGGCTTTTGAACTCGTCCCAATCCGTGCAGATCACCAGCGCATCAGCGCCCTTCGCGGCATCGTAGATGTCCTTCGCGACGACCAGCTGCGAGCCGATCTCCGCGCTCGCGTTCGCCGCCGCGACGGGGTCGTAGCCACGCACGATCGCTCCCTGCTCGAGCGCGGACCGAATGAGCGTCAGCGATGGCGCCTCGCGGATGTCGTCGGTCCGGGGCTTGAAGGCAAGCCCCCAGAAGGCGAGTGTCTTGCCGCGCAGGCCCCCGAACAGGGCGAAGTGGTCTGTGATCTTCGCGAAGAATCGCTCCCGCTGCCGGCGGTTGACCTCGTCAACAGCCTTGGAGAGCGCCATGTCGTAATCGGACTGCTCGCCCATGGCGATGCACGCGCGTGTGTCCTTTGGAAAACACGACCCGCCGTAGCCCAGACCCGGATAGAGAAAATGGTGACCGATGCGCCTGTCCGAGCACATGCCCTCACGCACGCGGTTGATGTCGGCACCGTACAACTCGCAGAGGTTGGCCATCTCGTTGATGAAACTGATCTTCGTCGCAAGGAAGTTGTTGGCAGCGTACTTCACCATCTCGGCGGAAAGCACGTCCATGATGAAGACCGGGTGCCCATTCCGCACGAACGGATCGTAAATGTGTCGGAACACTTTCGCGGTGCGCTCATCCTCGACTCCCACCACCACTCGATCGGGCTTGTTAAAGTCGTTGACCGCGTCGCCTTCCTTCAGGAACTCCGGGTTGTCCGCGACATGAAAAGGGATGCCCGGGCCCACCCGCCGGAGGATCCGCTCCTTGACGGCGAAGGTTGTTCCCACCGGCACCGTGCTCTTGAGGACGACGATCTTCGGTTCTTGCCGTGGTCCGAGTGCGGCGATGGCGGCTGCCACGTCGTCTGCTGCCCGCTCGACCTGGGACATGTCCGTCCGTCCGTCGGCTCCGGTTGGCGTGCCGACGCAGATGAACACCATCTGGGCGTCGCGGTAGGCTTCGCCCGCATCGGTCGTGAAGCGGATCCGTCCCGCCTGGACATTGCGTACGAGCAACTCGGTCAACCCCGGCTCATAAATCGGGCAGCACCCGGCTCTGAGTTTCTCGATCTTGTCCGGATCCACGTCGAGGCAAGTCACGTCGTTGCCGGTATTGGCGAAGCAGACTCCCGTCACCAGCCCGACGTAGCCCGTGCCGACCATTGTCATCCGCATCGTCAATCCCTGTCGTATCCCGTCCAAGATCGGGCCGCACTATAGGCGACGACGGGGCCGACCAAACGCACGGATGAACCTTGACGCGACCGCTACACTCCCGCCCCATGCCCAGAACCACACGCACGAAGCGGAGCAGATACACCGCCGCGACGACCGATCGCCACGTCCTCTACGGGATCGCCGTGCAGGACGTCGAGTCCGAGATCGACTTCATCGAAGAGACATACCGGGAGTTGCGGGGCAGGCGCCCGAAGCGCCTCCGCGAGGACTTCTGCGGTACCGCGAACACCGCCTGCGAGTGGGTGCGGCGCAGGCCCGGCAACCTCGCCGTCGGCGTGGACCTCTGCGCCGAAACCCTGGCATGGGCGGAGGAGCACAACCTCACCCGCCTCACGCCCGCGCAGCGAAAACGCCTCACCCTCCTGAACCGGGACGTTCGCGACCCCGGACCGAAGGCGCATCGCATGGACGCCGTGCTCGCCATGAACTTCTCCTACTGGACCTTCAACACCCGCGACGCCATGCGCGGCTACTTCGAGAGCGTTCGCCGTTCGCTCGCCCCGGGCGGAATCTTCTTTCTCGACTTCTACGGCGGCTCCGACGCGCTGAAGGAAATGCGCGAGAAGCGCGACTGCGGCGGCTTCACATACGTCTGGGACCAGTCGAAGTACGACCCCATCTCGGGCGCCATGACCTGCCACATCCACTTCCACTTTCCCGACGGTTCCAAGATGAAACGGGCCTTCACCTACCACTGGCGGCTGTGGACACTGCCGGAGATTCGCGAACTTCTCCTCGAAGCCGGCTTCTCGCGCGTCACCGTCTACTGGGAGGAGGCCGACGACGAGGGTGAAGGCACGGGCGAGTTCCACCCAGCCGACGAGGGCGAGGCGGACTACGCCTTCATCTGCTACATCGTCGCCGAGCGATAGGACGGGCCGCTAGAGTTGGGCCGGCGGCGAACCCGCCATCATGCCGGAGGGGAGCGCATGAATCAACTGATCGAGGTTGACGATCGGCTTGCCCCGGTCCAGGGCGTGCTGGCCGACGCGCTCGCCCGAGTCGAGGCCAGATTCGACGCGCAACTCGGCTCCGACCTGCCCGCCGTGCGCGAACTGTGCGCCCACGTCGAACGCTACCGCGGCAAGATGCTCCGGCCGACGCTCGTCGTTCTCTGCGCGCTGGCCGCGGACCCCAGGGCGGCTCGCCGACCCGAGACCACGCACGTGACGGAGAGCCACGTGACCGTCGCCGCCGTGTGCGAGATGGTGCACATGGCGACGCTGGTGCACGACGACGTGCTCGACGAGGCGGAGAACCGCCGGCGCGGTCGCACCGTCAACCACCTCTACGGCAACGAGGCGGCCGTCATCCTGGGCGACTACCTCATCGCTTCCGCCTTTGAACTCTGCACGCAACTCGACAGCGTGTCGAGCGCACGGCTCATCGGCGGCGTGAGCATGACAACCTGCGCGGGCGAGTTGCTGCAACTCCGTTTCCGCGACGATTACTCGATCGACGAGCAGACGTACTTCGAGATCGTCGAGCGCAAGACGGCCGCCCTGATCGCGGCGTCCTGCGAACTCGGCGCGCTCCACTCCGACTCGAACCCCGAAACCGCCCGGCTCCTGGCGGAGTTTGGGCGCGGACTGGGCGTCGCTTTTCAGGTGCAGGACGACCTGCTGGACCTCACGGGCGAGGAGGCCATCGTCGGCAAATCCCTGGGACGCGATCTCGCCAAGGGCAAACTCACCCTGCCGATGATCCACCATCTCGCACTCGCCGATCCCACCCAGCGAGGGCGGTCGCTCAGACTTGCCGAAGCCGCGGCGGGGAACGACAATGACGCCCACAACGCCGCACGCTCGCTCCGGCAGGCTCTGGACGCCACGGCGTCGATCTCGCACGCACGCGACACCGCACGCCGCCTCGCGGACCAAGCCAGGGCACGCCTCTCCCGCCTGCACGATTCGCCCGCTCGCGAGTTCCTCAACAGGCTCGCGGTTGCCGCCGTCGATCGCGCGTACTGAACCGGCCGCCCAACGCTGTCCGACGGGGGGTGTCCGGCGCGGCCGACGCCTGGGGCACAATGGCGGCGTACCCTTCGCCCCGATGACGGCTCGACCGGACTTCCTCGACGAGATCGCCTGGCGTGGACTGCTCCACCAGTGCACGGACGAGGCGGGCCTGCGCCGGCACCTCGCCACGGGATCGCGCCTCGCCTACGCCGGCTTCGATCCGACGGCGGACTCGCTGACCATCGGCAACCTCGTGCCGATCACCGCCCTGGCGCACCTCCAGCGGGCCGGGCACACGCCGGTCGTGGTCATGGGGGGGGGGACCGGGCTGATCGGCGACCCCTCCGGCAAGTCCGCCGAGCGGCTCCTGATGACGCGCGATCTCGTCGAGGCGAACGTGAGCAGCCAGCGGCGCATCTTCGAGGCGCTGCTCGACTTCTCCGGCCCGAACGCCGCCGTCATCGTGAACAACGCCGACTGGCTCTGCGGGCTGGGCTACCTCGACGTGCTGCGCGACGTCGGCAAGCACTTCTCCGTCAACATGATGATCCAGAAGGAGTCCGTGCGCGAACGGCTGCACAACCGCGACCACGGCATCTCGTACACCGAGTTCAGTTACATGATCCTCCAGGCGTACGACTTCTGGCACCTCCACGACCAAATGGGCGTCACCCTCCAGATGGGCGGCTCCGACCAGTGGGGAAACATCGTCTGCGGCGCGGACCTCATCCGCCGCATGGCGCACGACCACTCGGTCGAGACGTTCGGCCTCACCGCCCCGCTCGTCACCCGCTCCGACGGCGGCAAGTTCGGCAAGACCGAGGCCGGCGCGATCTGGCTCACAGCCGACCGCACTAGCCCCTACGCCTTCTACCAGTTCTGGCTCAACGCCTCCGACGATGACGCCGTGCGGTTCTTGCGGCTCTTCACGCTCCTGCCGCGCGACGAGATCGACACGCTCGCGGCCGCCCACGCGGGCAACCCCAGCGCACGCGAAGCCCAGCGCACGCTCGCCCGGCACGTCACCGCCCGCCTCCACGGGCAGTCCGAGGCCGACCTCGCCGAGCGGGCGTCGCAGGCGCTCTTCTCCGGCGACATCGCGGGCCTGCCCCCCGCGACGCTCGAGCAGGCGCTCGCCGGCGCGCCGAGCAGCGACCACCCGCGCGACCGCCTGTCGGGGGGGGTCGCGCTGCTGGACCTGCTCGTCGAGACCGGCCTGGCCAAGAGCAAGCGCGAGGCGCGTGAGTTTCTTGCCTCGGGTTCGGTCTCGATGAACGGCACGATCGTGGCGGCTGACCGCACCCTCACCACGGACGACCTGCTCCACGGCCGCTTCCTCGCCCTGCGCCGCGGCAAGAAAACCTGGCACCTGTCGCGCTGGTCCTGACCCCTGCACGGCCCCGAGAGTCGGATTTTCCCGCATAATGGCCGGAAAGGGCTTCCCCTCGAAGACCCGCCTTGGCATACTGGAGTGTGGCGCACGGATCGTGCCCGCGGGTCAGGGACGCCCGTGCCCGCCATGCGAAAGGAGATCGC
>JAHCJE010000067.1 GCA_026128865.1 Phycisphaeraceae bacterium
TTGTTGAGCAGGTCGATCTGGTAGCGCAGGACGGGTGGCGCATCCAGGCCGGTGACGACTTTCCAGAACGGCTCGCCGTGGCCGTCGGTGTACCACGCGCGGAACTGACCGTGGCGGTTCTCGGCGTAGACGTCGAGAAGAGGACCGCCGACGTAGATGGTGCGCTGAATGATGAGGAGTTCGTCGCTGGCGTACTCTGCCTCGGCGGCGACGCCTGCAAGGGCGTCGGCCAGGCGACCGAACAGCTTGTGGTTCTCGCGGAGGAGCACGTCCGCGTCGTGCCAGACGAAGTAGCGGTGCTTGCTCGCGGGACGGTGCCGGAAGGTGTGGCGTGAACGGAGCAGAGCGGCGATCCCGCTCGACCCGTCGATGCGACGTTCCAGCGGCACGCCGGGCAGGGCACGCTCCAACTGGTAGCAGAAGCTTTCGAGGTCGGTGACGTAGCGACCGTAGAAGGTGCAGACCTCGGTGTCGCGTTGCGCACCGAGGAACTGGCTGAGCGCTGCGGCGAAGTGGACCCTCCGACGCGGGACGCCGCTCCAGGCGACCAAGTGATGCTCGTCGAGCATCTGAGTCACCATGGGCTCCCAGTCCACTGCACGGAACGGGGACTCGGTATGGCGGGTCAGCGCAGTCATGCCGCCGCGGCACGCCCCACGGACGGGGCCGCCCGGTATCCCAACGGGTCAGGCTCACCGGGGGAAGCACACGGGCGCACCCCCGGCCAGCGGCGGCACCCTCCTGCCGTCGCTGCTCGATGTGGAAATGTGCCCCAAGGAACGGCCCGTGCCACCCTACGCGGCGGTTTGTTTCACCCAAACCGCAGGAACCGCATATCCGGGCCAGGGGAATACCCTCGCAATCGCCGCCGCGGGTTCAGAATCTCCCAGTTCGACGCATCCGCCTGCGCCACCAGAGTTTGTGCAGTTCCATGGCCACGAAGATCGTGAGAGCGAGTCCGGCCATAGCCGCCCAGACCCTGAGGGGAAGCGGGCCGGCGCCCAGGACCGAGTCCAGCCCCGGCGTGTGCATCGCCGCCACGTGCACCAGCAAGGCCCCGGAGGTTGCCGCCAGCAGCATCGGGTTTCGCAGCGGCGACATGCGAAGCGCAGAGACCGTCTCCGACCTGCAGTTGCCCACGTGGACGTTCTCGAAGAGCACCATCAGCAGCAGGATCGCGTTTCGGGCGTCCGCCTCCGACCAGCCTGCCGCGAGCAGGTGGTTGAAGGCCGCGAACGCCACGCAGCCCATCGCCGCGGCGGCGACCAGCGTCCGCTCGATCATCACCCGGTTGAAGATGCGTTCAGTCGGCGGGCGCGGCTTGCGTTTGAGGATGTCCCCCTCCCCCGGCTCGAATGCCAGCGCGACGTGCTGGATGCCGTTCGTCACCAGGTTCAGCCAGAGCAGTTGCACGGGCAGCAGCGGCAGCGGCGTCCCGGCTCCGACGGCCAGCAGCGCGAGCACGACCTCGGCCGCGCCTGTCGAGATGAGAAGGAAGACGCACTTGCGGACGTTGTCGTAGGCGATGCGGCCCTCTCCGACGCCGGCGACGATCGTGGCGAAGTTGTCATCCGTGATGACGAGGTCCGCCGCGTCGCGGGCGACGTCCGTGCCGGCGCGCCCCATCGCCACACCGATGTTCGCGGCCCGCAGTGCGGGGGCGTCATTCACGCCGTCGCCCGTGACGGCGACGAAGTGCCCCGCCGCCTGCTCGGCCTTCACGACATCCAGTTTCTGCTCCGGCGCGACGCGGGCGAAGACGCGCGCCCGCCGCACAACCTCCGCCAGCCTTTCGCCGTCGAGCCACGCCAGTTCCGCACCGGTTACAACCTGTGACGCATCCTCGGCCAGTCCCAGTTCACGCGAGATGGCGAGCGCGGTGACGGGGTGATCGCCCGTGATCATCGCCACCGTGATGCCGGCCGACCGGCACACACGCACCGCGTCCACAACGCCCGGACGGAGCGGGTCAATCATGCCCACGAACCCGAGCAGATTCAGTCCGGCCGGCTCGGGCGGGGCGTGCGAGGGGTCGAGCGACACCGGCGCTCCGCCTTCCGCGATTGCCAGGACGCGCATGCCGCGCCGAGCCATGTCCTCCGCCGTGCGTCGCGGATCCGCGGCCGCGTCTTCACTCACGCCCGCGCACATCTCGAACACACGCTCCGGCGCGCCCTTGACGTACACCCGCGCGCGGCCATCCGCCTCGTTGTAGGAGGCGGAGTACCGGCGTTCCGGCTCGAACGCGATGTGCGAAATCTCGGGATGGCGGTCCAGCATGTCGTCGCGCGAGACGCCCAGTTTGTGCGCCAGCGCGAGCAGCGCGACGTCCGTCGGATCGCCGCGCCAGGCCCAGCGTCCGTCGTCCCGGTGCAGATCGCCCTCGTTGCACAGCGCGGCCGCCCGTGCCAGCGCGCCCAGTTCGTCGCGGTCCACGGGCGGCGACCCCTCGAGTGGTGTCGCCTCGCCCTCGGGAATGAAGCCCTCACCCGAAACCGCCAGCGCGGCGCCCGACGCCAGACGCACCTCGCGCACGGTGAGTTCGTTGCAGGTGAGCGTGCCGGTCTTGTCGCTGGCGACGAGCGTGCATGAGCCGAGACCCTCGACCGCGCCGAGCCGGCGCACCAGCACACCGCGCGACGCGATGCGCCTGCTCGCGACCGTCAGGGCGACGGTGATCGCCACCGGCAATCCCTGCGGGATCGCCGATACGGCGAGGGCGACCGCGAAGAAGACCATCTCCGTCGGCGCTCGGCTCTGACCGAGGACGCCGATCAGCGCGACGACGAACGCCGCGATGATGACCGCGACGCCCACGACCTTGCTGAAACGGTCGAGCCGCACGAGCAGGGGCGGCCTGCCCGCCTCCGCGCCCAGCATCTCGCTCGCGACGCGCCCGACCGCGGAGTGGGCGCCGGTCGCTACCACCACGCCCCGCCCGCGCCCGCGCACGATGGTCGAGCCGGCGTTGGCGACGTTGCGCCGGTCGGCGACCGGGGTTCCCGGCTCGCCCAGCCACGCCGCGTCCTTGTGCACCGCCACCGACTCGCCCGTCAGCAGCGACTCGTCCGCCTCCAACCCCGACGCGCGGAAGAGCCGCAGGTCCGCCGGCACGCGGTTGCCCGATTCGAGCACGACGACGTCGCCCGGCACGACTTCCGCGGCGTCGATCTCTCGCACCTCGCTGTCTCGCACGACGGCCGACCGCAGCGTGAGCAGCCGCTGGAGCGCCTGCGTGCTGCGCTCCGCACGCCACTCCTGGATGGTGCCGATGACGGCGTTCAGCAGGACGACCGCGAAGATGAACCCCGCGTCGGTGTGCTCGCCGATCACGATGGACAGCACGCCAGCCGCGATCAGCAGGTAGATGAGCGGGCTGGCGAACTGGCGTCCGATGATGCGCCACCACGCCGCCGCACCGGCGAGCGGCACCTCGTTTCGCCCGAACTCGCCGAGGCGGCGCGTCGCTTCGCCGCTCGTCAGCCCCTCGGGCGACGCGTCGAGCGCCTCGAACGCCCGCTCGGCGGACATCGCGTGCCACGCGCGCTCGGCCGCCGCCGCTGCATCCGAGGACGGAACGCGCACGTACCCCGCCATCGCGGCCTCCCCACGTCAGCCGTCGCGGCTCGTGACCCCCAACTCCTCCTCGGAAAGCGAGGCCTGCTCGCGGTCGCCCGCGTCCGCCACGGGCTTCGGCTCGGCCAGCCGCTTCTCGCCGGAGCCGGCGTGCGCGGGGCGCTCGTGCTTTGCGGCCTCGCGGCCGTCGGCGGTCGTCGCGTAGACGAGGCCGATCGTCGTCTCCGGCTCGCCGAGCACCAGCCGGTTCACGACCTCGACGCCCTGCATGAGCGTGTGGTCGGTGTTGCTGACCTCGTACTTCCACATGCCGAAGCGCCCGCGGGAGTAGATGCCGTGCGCCTCGAGCCACGGGATGACGACGCTGAGGATGTCGTCACGGTCCACCGTCGGCGTGGGGTAGGAGTATTCGACTCGCTTGTGCCAGACGCTCACGATGTCGTCGCGCTCACCCGGCTCCAGCAGCCCGGCGTTCTCCAGGCCGCGGATCGTCTCCTCGACGATCGTCGCCCCATCCACCGGCTTGAACTCGCTGAAACTGGTCTCGCACAGGAGCGAGTAGAACCGGTCCTTGTCCGGCGTCATGTGCGGCGAGTAGTTCGAGAGGTACGTGACGCGGTAGAACGGGCAGTTGTCCTCGGGGAAGTACATCCAACTCTTCGTGCTCGGGCACGGGCGGCGGATGCCGATGCCGACCATGTGCCCGCCGGAGTGGCGCAGTCGGGTCGCCGCTTCGCGGACGCGCCCGGGCGCGCCGGGCACGATGTCGCGCACCAGCACGTCGAGCGGGATGGCGGAGATGAGGGCGTCGTAGCGTTCTTCGCTGCCGTCGTCGAACCGCGCCACGCGCGCCTCCGGGTCGATCGAGGTCAGCGAGCGTCCGTAGCGGGCGTGCCCGTCGAGTGTCGCCCCGATGCGCCGGTAGAACTCGCCCGTGCCGCCGCGGAGCGGGTACTTGAAGCGGTTGTTCGGCCCCCAGCCGTAGTCGTCCTGTTCGAGGACGACGTTGCGCAGGGCGCGGTCCACGTCGAGGACTGCGACGCGCTCGCCGATCCAGGTCTTGTTCATCATCTCGGGCGTGTGCGCCCAGACCTTGAAGTTGTAGGGGCGCATGAAGTGTCGGGCGATCCCCTCGCCGAAGACGGCGTCGATGAACTCGCCGAAGTTGCGGGCCTGCGCGTGGTGCGCCACCGGGCCGCGTCCGGTCTGGGCCTTGATCAGCCCGCTCAGGCACTCGAACGCGACCTCCTTCGGGAGGTAGCGCACGTTGTTCTGGAACGGGTACGGCACCCAGCGGTCCATCATTCGGACCCACGATTCGCGGTCGTTGAGCGTGTACTCGTCGCCCATCATGGCGTCGAAGCAGGCGTCGTAGTAGGCGTAGTGGCTGAACATGACGTGGCCGCCGATGTCCCACGTGAACCCCGCCTCATCGACGTAACTGCTGGCCAGGCCCCCCGCGTGGGTGTCACGCTCGACGATGACGAAGTTGCGGTGCCCGAGTTCGCGCAGGCGGTATCCCGCGCCCAGCCCGGTCGGCCCGGCGCCGATGATGACGATGCGGGCGTCGCCGTCGAGCGTCCCAGGTCGTGCCGGTCTCTCAGTCCCGCTCATGCCGCGTGATCCCCCTGATCGGGTGGCTTTCCTCACCGTCGGGGGCGTCCCGCGACGACGGACGGGAAGGATATGCGCGTGATTATGCGCGGGGGATCGGCGCGGTAGATGTGCACACATTCGTGCGAGCGACCGCGAGAATCACGCGGAGTATCCCACGGAACTGTGGGCGACGCGGGTGATACAAGCAGCGTAGCGCGAGTTTCGGACATCCGGGACCGATTCGAACCGCGCACGATCGTGCATGGTATCAGCGTTCATTCGTTCTGGCGTTTGCCGATACACTCCGAAGGCACCGGGTGGCTGACATCGACCCCCTCTTTCCGGGAGGCCAGGGATGCACTCGACCGCACAATCAGCCACGCCGATGCTGACCGCCGTCGCGCGGATCGCACAGGAGATCGAGCGGTTGCCGGCGGTCGCGACGCCGGACTGGTGCGAGCGGGCCGCGGGCGTGCTGATCGCCCTCGGCGATTGCGCAGCCTGCGGGATCGTCAACATCGACCCGGTGGGGCGCGTGGTTGCGCATCAGGCCGCGGGCGCTGCGGTGTCGGAAGCGTCAGAGCGCGGTGTTCCCGCGGTGCTGCGCTCGAACCTGCTCTCGGTCGCGGGGGTAGGCATCGACCCTCGCCCGGTGTGGAACGGCCGAACAGTCTGCGGGGCAGCGGGCGAACTCGCCGGGGGCGAGGCGTGGCGGAGCGGTCCGATCGGCGTGGTCTGGCAGGGCGCGGAAGTGGGCGAGCCGGTCGTCGGCCTTGCTCCGATCCTCGCGCCGCGCGGGAATGGCGCTCCACTCGCGTCGGTGTACGCGTTGATCGCTCGACGGGACGACGCACCCCCGCGGCCGGAGTCCGCCGCGCTTCTGCGGGCCGCGCTCCCCCTGATCGCGGAACGTGCCCGGATCGCGCTGACGCCGGATGGAGCGTGGCTGACTGAGCGGGAGCAGGAGATTCTGGAGGCCTTGACGCACGGGCTGAGCGTCCGTGAGATCGCCCAAGCGCTTTCGCGCAGCCCGCATACCGTGCATGACCACGTGAAGAGCCTTCACCGCAAGTTGAAGGCTCACACACGGGGCGAACTCGTGGCCCGTGCGCTGGGCAGGCCAGCCACCACCCGCGTGATGGCACACCGTAAGAGCGATGCGGACGTACCGCTCAGCAATCGCGAAGATTGAAGTATCGCTCGACGCGGCAGACGCGCATCCAGTCGCGCATCATCTGACAGCATCTGACCTCGACGGGGATGCCCGCGCGGCGTGCCCGCTGCACCACGGCGGACACCATCGCAACGGCCTTGGTGTCCGCACGCGTCGCTCCGCTCATGTCGATGACCAGCTCGAGCGTTCCGAGTTCGAGCGCGCGGCGGCATCTGGCATAGACGACCTGGAGCGCCTGATGTTGTGTCAGGTCGCCTGATGCGATCACGACGGCGCACGGCGACGAGGCGAGCATGACCGGCTTGGCGTTCGTCCGTCGCTCGGTCCTTCGCATCGCACGGTTGAAGAGGTTCGACCCGGGCCCGGTGTCACCCACGCTGTTGAGACCGATCGCCGCGCTCATGGCGCCACCCCTTTGCGAGTGCCGGCTGCCGCCCCGGGCACCACGTGTCCCGCCGTGATATGAAGCCGGGCTTGAAGATAGCGGATGGCGCGCGGTCCGCGTGCCAGGAACCGCTTGATTTTTCGCATGTAAGCGGCCGCTTGCGCTCTCTCGGACCATGCCTGACGGGAGCCGGTTAGACTGCCCGCGATGAAGATTCGCCATCTTGTCATCGGCGTGCTCGCACTGCTCTGCTTCGTGCCCGGGTGCTCGGCCGTCGCGCCCCGGCAGCCCGCGCAGGCGAGCGAGTTCCGAGGCGTGTGGGTGACGCGGTGGGACTACCGGACGCGCGAGGACGTCCGGCAGATCATGTCGAATGCCGCGGCGATCGCCACCACCGACGTCTTCTTCCAAGTGCGGGGCCAGGCGGACGCCTTTTACGAGAGCCGGCTTGAGGTGTGGGGGCACGAACTGCTCACCGACCTGCCGGCCGGGCGCACGGAACCGGGGTTCGATCCGCTTGCGGAGGCGGTGCGGGAGGCTCACCGGCGCGGCATGCGCATCCACGCCTGGATCAACGTCTTCCCGGCGTGGAAGGGCACGACGCCGCCGGAGAACCAGCGCCATCTCTATCACACGCGGCCGCAATGGCGGTTGCACGACGGCGAGGGCAGGGCGCAGCCGCTGAACGACCACTACGTCATCCTGAACCCGGTGCTGCCGGAAGTGCACGATCACATCGTCGAGGTGTCGAGGGACATCGCACGCCGCTACGCGGTGGACGGCCTGCACCTCGACTACGTCCGCTTTGTCGCGGACACGATGGACGGCAAGACGCTCTACCCCGGCGACCTGCGCTCGATCCAGATGTTCCGTTCGGCGACGGGACGGCGCGGGGTGGACTCGGCGGAGGACCGCGCCGCGTACCGGGAGTGGATCGCGTCACGGATCACGGACCTTGTGCGCAGGATCGGCAGTGAGGCTGCGCTGGCGCGCCCTGGCGTTGTGCTGACCGCGGCCGTGTGGCGCCGACCGGACCTGGCGCGGGATCAGCAGTTGCAACAGTCGGACGTGTGGCTGCGCGAGCGGACGCTCGCGCGTGCGATCCCGATGGTCTACACGACGGACGACCGCCAGTTCGCGGACGACCTGCGCGCGTGGCGCGAGGCCGCGCCGGGGCGGCCGATCTCGCCGGGGATCGGCTCGTTCCGGCACGGACCGGGGCAGACGCCCCGGCAGATCGAACTCGCGGGACTCGATCGCGGGTACTGCCTCTTCGCGTACCACGCCTTCTTCGAGAGCGCGAACCCCGAGGAACCGAAGGACGCCGCGTCGATCGCGAAGCGCGAGGCCCTTCGCCACGACCTGATCGCCTACCTGCGGCAGCGTGGCGTCATCATCGAGAGCGGGCGATGATCGCGCTCGGCCTGGACATTGGCGCCTCCAGCGTCAAGGCCGCCCTGCTGCGTGACGGATCAACCGTTGCGCTCTCGCGCAGCGCCGCCTACGAACGCCCCGACGCCGAGGGGATTGCCGCTGCGCTGCGCGAGTGTGTTGATGCGCTCGGGCTGCCGCCGGACGAGGCTCCCGAGGCTGTGGGCCTGTGCGTGCCTGGCGTGCGTGAACCCGGCTCGACGGTGGTCCTTGCTTCGCTGAACCTGCCGGGACTGGTCGGCGCGGACCTTCGCGACCTCGCGGCGCGAGCGCTCGGTGTCGCGCCGGGATCGCTGCGGCTGACGGTGACCACCGACGCGCACGCCGCCGCCATCGACGTGCAGCGGTCGCGCGGCATCGCAGGTCGATTGCTCGCGATCTCGCTCGGGACAGGTGTGGGCGCGTGCGTGCTCGACGACGGGCAGCCGCTGCGCGTCACGGGCGAAGGCCCCGGTCACATCGGCCAGATCGACGTCACACTCGATGACGCGCCGCCGAAGGGCGCTGACGGCTCGCTCGGCACGCTCGAGGCCTATATCGGCCTGCGCGCGGTCGCGCACCGCCTCGGTCCAGACCCGGAGAAGATCGGCGCCGCACTCACGCCTGACGACCCGGGTGTGCGTGCGCTCATCCGAGCCGTTCGGATCTGCCACGCGATCTATCGGCCCGACGAGGTCTGCCTGCTCGGAGGCGTCGGCATCGCACTGAGGAGGCTCCTGGCAGTCCTGCACGACCGGATTGCCGATGGACTGACTTCGCTGGCGCGGCCCGGCTGGCGTCTCACCGCGGGGGATGATCTGCACCATGCGGCGCGTGGGGCAGCCCGGATGGCGTGTGATGAGGGCGTGTGGGAGAGCGGCGCGTGAACACCGCGAGGGGGGCAAGGCGGCATTACGCGTGATCGGGCTGGGGAGAGTCCGGCTTGCGCCATGGCGTGTCAGGGTCTTTATGGAGCACCCCCGCGCTGCGCTTGACGCACTGGCGGCAGGCATAGGCGTCGTCGAAGACGGGGCTGCTCCAGGCCGGGTCGGTCTTTCGTTCGAGGCAGAGGCGGCACTCGTAACCCTCGGGGGCAGCGTTCGAGCCGAGCATCACGAGTTCGGTATATGCGACGCGCAGGCACGGCCCGCAGATGCACGCGCCGCGGTGCCCTTCGACCATCGGTCGATCGTGCGTCCACTCCGCGCCGCAGAAGTCGCAGAGGACGTCGGACATGCGCAGGTCGTTCTCGTCGCAGCCGTCGCGTCGCATGGCGGATTGTACGGGGAGTGGCTCGAGCGGTACGGCCGTGGGGGGATCCGGCCTGGTTTACGCGGCGCTGCCCCCCCCTAGTTGATGCCTGACGAGTTGGCGGTAGGTCTCGCAGCGCCCGATGAGTTCGGCGTGCGGTCCCTGATCGACAACGCGACCGGCGTCCAGCACGACGATGCGGTCCGCGTTGAGCACGGTGCTGAGCCGGTGAGCGACGATGAGGCAGGTGCGCCCGCCGTGGAACTCGGCGATTGCCTCGGCGATGCGTGCCTCGCTCTCTGCGTCGATCATGCTGGTGGCTTCGTCGAGGATGAGGATGGCGGGGTCGCGGAGGATGGCCCGTGCTATTGCGAGTCTCTGGCGCTGCCCGCCTGAGAGCGAGAGGCCTTGCTCGGCGAGCTCGGTGTCGTAGCCGTTGGGGAGTTGACGGATGAACTCGTCGGCGCGGGCCTTGCGTGCGGCCTCCTCGACGCGTTCGCGGGTCACGCCCTCTGCGCCGTAGGCGATGTTGGCCGCGACGGAGCCGCGGAAGAGGACGACCTCCTGCGTGACGACGCCGATCTGGCGACGGAGGCTGCGGACGCCGACCTCGCGGATGTCGCGTCCGTCGACCAGCACGCGGCCAGCGTCGGCGTCGAAGAGTCGGGGCACCAGCGAGAGGAGGGTGGTCTTGCCCGAGCCGTTCGGCCCGACGAAGGCGACGCGCTCTCCGAAGCGAATGCGGAGGTCGATCCCTCGCAGGGCCTGCTCTGCCGCACCTGGGTAGGTGAACACGACGCCCTCGAACGCGATGGACTCGCGGTGCCGGGGGAGTCGGGGGAGGCGGCTGTCGTGGCCCGGCTCCGGCTCGGCGTCGAGGAGTTCGGCGAGGCGCTGAGCGGCGGGTGCGGAACTCTGGATGTCGTTGACGAGGCCCGTGAGGGGTTTGAGCGACGCCCCGGCCGCGCCGAGGGCGATGAGGGCGGTGATGAAGCGGGAGGGGTCGAGTTGGCCGTCGATGATGGCCTTGGCGGCGATGAGCGCGAGGAAGCCGAGCACGACGATCGAGACGACCTCGACGAGCGGGCTGGCGAGGGCGCGTGCGGTGCGGACGCGCAGCATCTCGCGCATGACCCGCTTGTTGATTCGGTGGAAGCGTCCGGCCTCGTAGCGCTCGGTGGTGTGGACCTTCACGACGCGCAGGCCCTGCAACGCCTCGCTCGCCGCGCCGTACAGGCCGGCCTGCGAGCGCAGCGCCTCGCGCGAGGCCCGGCGTATGCGTTTGCCGAGTCGGCGGATGATGGTGTAGAGGAGCGGCGCGACGGCGACCGAGACCAGGCCGAGGCGCCAGTCGGCGATGAAGGCGGCGGCGAGGCCCGCGATCCCCTTCGTGACCTGCGCGACCGCCCGCGAGAGGAGCGCGGTCAGGCCCGCGCCGAGCGCGGCCGTGTCGTTCACGATCCGGCTCACGATGTCGCTCGCCCCCCCCGCCACCACGCGCTTGAGCGGCAGGCGGATGACGCGGTGGAAGGCGTCGCGCCGCACCTTCGTCACGGTGCGCTGCACGACCGTCAGCGAGAAGTAGGCGTGCAGGAAGTTGGCCGCGCCGCCGAGGAGCGTGAGCACGCCGAGGCCGGAGATGATGACGAGCACGGTCTTGAACCGGTCCTGGGTAAGCGAGGCGATGAAGTCGTCGGACATGCGGAGCGGGTCGGGCATCCACGCCGCGTCGTTCGCCCGTGAAGCGAGCGTGCGCAGCGTGTACCCATCCTGGAGGATGTTCTGAAGGACGGGGATGATGCCGACCAGGCCCGCGCCGAGCCCGCCCGCCGAAAGGACGGCGAAGAGGAGCGCGAGCGCGACCGTGCGGCGGTAGCGCAGGGATTGTCGGGCGAAGCGCCGGAAGTCGCGCATGAGCGTTGAGTATGGCACCGGCGGGCGTTCCGGGCCAGTCCGGGTGTTGGTCGGGGCGTTCCGGTGTGGATAGGCTGGGCGACCCGTGCGGGGGCGGCGCGGGCGGAGGCGGCCATGGGCGCGCCGAGCGTCACCTTCGTCATCCCCTGCTTCAACCACGGCGCGTTCGTCGCCGAGGCCGTCGCCTCGGCCCTCGCCCAGCAGGACGCCCACACGCACGCCGTGGTCGTGAACGACGGCTCGGACGACGCCACGACGCCCGCCGCGTGCGACGCCCTGCTCGACCGGTTCGGCAACGACCGCCTCCGTGTCATCCACCAGCCGAACCGCGGCCTGCCCGCAGCCCGCAACGCCGGCGCGCGCGGGGCAACGACGGACTATCTCGCCTTTCTCGACGCGGACGACTGGGTCGAGCCGACCTTCGTGCGCACGCTCGCCGATGCCCTGGACGCCGAGCGTGATGCGGGGCGCGGCGACGCAAGCCACGCCTACTGCCAGGAGCGGCTGGTCGGGCTGGGAGACGGTGTCTGGCGCGTGCCCGAGTGGGATCCGCTGCTCCTGCTCATCACGAACCTGCACCCGGTGACCTGCCTGGTGCGTCGCGAGCGGTTCGAGGCCGTGGGCGGCTTCGACGAGACCATGGTGGGCGGCTACGAGGACTGGGAACTCTGGGTGCGGATGTCCGCGCGCGGGTGGCGGGGCGTGCGGGTGGCGGAGCCGCTCTTCGTGTGGCGACGGCACTCAAACTCGACCATGATCTTCGACGCCGTGGCCCGGCACGACGAGTTGTACGCGAAGATCGTCGAGCGCAACCGCGCGCACTATGAGCGGCACATGGAGGCGATCGCCGCGCGGTCGAACTCGATGCTGCGCAAGTTCGACTGCAACTGGCTCGACGAGTCCGGGCTGCCGATCCCGCTGATGCACCTGCGCGAGGCGTGGGCCGCGCTCGGGCCGGCGCAGGCGGCCGCCGCCGAGGCGCAGGCGCGGGCCGCCGCGCTGGAGGCGGAGGCGGCGGGCCTGCGCGCCGAGATGCAGCAGGCGCGCGCGAGGCTTGAGAGATTCGAGTCGATGGCGACGGTCCGGCTCAGCCGCGCCATGCACCGTGTGATCGACGCGATGCCGGGGCCGATCGCGGGCGGGGCGCGATGGGCGCTTCGCACGGCAAAGAGCGTGCTTCCGCGTCGCTACGAGCAACGACCGTGAGGGAGTGGTCCGTCTCGGGCGAGCGCGACGGAACCGCTCCCTCACGGTCGCGGCTCGCAGGAATGCCCCTACACTCGCCCGTGGAACATGGTCTCGCCAGCACGCCGCGTGTCGTGCCGCTCGACCGCCCCGTCGTGGTCGATGCGCGGGCGGTGCGCGCGCGCGCGGTCCGCGTCGCGGCGGTCGTGCCGTGCTTCGACCGCCCCGCCGATCTCGCGCTGCTCCTCGACGATCTGGCCCGCTGCGAGACCCGGCACGAGCGCGGGGGAGGGGTGCGATCGATCGACCTGCGCGTGATCGTCGTGGACAACGCCTCGCGCGAGCCGCTGGAGGGCGTCGGGGCGCCGGCCGATCTGCGTGTCGAGTGGGTGCGCCTCGCGGTGAACACGGGCGGGAGCGGCGGGTACAACGCGGGGATGGCCGTCGCGCTCCAGGCGTCGGGAGACGAGCCTCCCGATTTCCTCTGGCTCGTGGACAGCGACGCCCGCGTGGAGCCGGGCACGCTCGGCGCGATGCTCGACGCGATGGAGCGCGACGACGGCCTTGTCATCGCCGGCGCAGCCATCGCCGACCCCGAGACGGACGAGGTCTTCGAGGTCGGCGGGCGTGTCTGCCGGCGCACCGGCTCGTTCGTGCCCGCGCTCGCGTCGCACCCCGACGACTCGGCGGGAGTGGTGCCGTGCGACTACGTCGCCTCGTGCTGCGCGCTGGTGCGTGCCCCGGCCGCGCGGGCGGGCCTCATGCCGCGCGTCTTCCTCAATGGAGACGACGTCGAGTGGTGCATCCGCCTTGCGCGGGCGGCGGGCGGGCACGTCGCCGCTGTGCCCGCAGCGCGCGCGCGTCACCCGCGCTTCGACCGCTTCCCGCTTGGCCAGCGGTATTACTCGGCCCGCAACGCGTTTGCTCCGCTCGCCGCGCTGGGCCTCGGGCCGCTCGTCCGGTTCAGACGCGCCATGCTCGAAGCAGCGCGCGCAGTGAATCAGGAACTCATGGCCCGCCCGGACCTGGCCCGCCTGCACCTGGCCGGCCTGCGCGACGGGGCGCGCGGGCGGACGACGGGGTCGATGCCGACGGGCGTGCGCCACCCTGAGCCGGTGCGCCCGTGGAGTGACCTTGCCGGCGCGTTGACGGAGGCGTCGCGCGATGCGAAGGACAAGCGGTGCACGATTTCGCTGCCAGCCGACCTGGGTTCGGAGACTGCACGCACAGTGATCCGCGAGACCCGCGCCGCGGGCTTCACGCCCGTTCGCACGGCGACGCGCAACCAGCGCACCGAGCGTGTGCGCGCGGGAGTCGGCGCGTTTCTGCGGCATGCGATCGCCGGCCCGCCGGTTGATCTGGCCGTCGTCCCGGCGAAGGGCAGGCCCGTGGACTGGCTCGCGGGGAGAACGCTCATTGCTGTCACAGCCGGCGGGTTCTCGATCCGGCGTGTGCCGCGTGCGCGGACGCTCGCGCGCGCCGTGCTCACTGCCGCGCGTGGCGGTGTTCTCGCGGCCCGGATCGCTGTGCGGCCGGCGCGCCCAGCGGGGCTTCCGCCGCCGGAGGCTGTGCGCGCCTTCACGCCGCGATCGTCGCGCGAGCGGGGACTCACGCTCTCCGTCGTCGTGCTCAGTTACAACCGGCGTGATTCTCTGCTGGAAACGCTGCGTCGGCTGCGTGCCGGACCGGCCACGCGCGACGCCGAGATCATCGTGGCCGACAACGCCTCCGCCGACGGCACGCCGGACGCCGTCCGCGAGCACGCGCCGTGGGCGCGGCTCGTGCAACTCCCGACGAACGAGGCCATCGCCGGCTTCAACCGCGGCGCGGCCGCGGCGCGGGGCGACGCCCTCCTCATTCTCGACGACGACGCCCGCCCCGATGACGACGCGCTCGCGCACGCCCTCGCCCTGCTCGCCGCGCGCTCCGACCTCGCGGCCGTGACATTTGTGCCCGTCCACCCCGCGACCGGCGCGTGCGAGTGGCCGTTCGCCCGGCGGCTCGAAGGCCCGCGCGACGACTGGCCCGTCATGGGCTGCTGCAACCTCGTGCGCACCGCCGCGTGGCGCGCGCTCGGCGGCTACGACGAGGCATTCCAGCTCTACCGCAACGACGTGGACCTCGCCATGCGTCTCCTCGCCGCAGGGGGGGGTGTCCACGTCAACCCGGACTGGCGGTGTGAGCACGACTCGCCGGCCGCCGCGCGAAAGAGCGACCGCTGGTTCCGCACCGCCACGCGCAACTGGGTCTGGCTGGCGCGCCGACACGGGCGCGGCCTGTGGAGGGCGGTCGGCCTGGCGTTCGGCTGGCTCTGGGCACACCGGCTGGCTGGGACCAGCCTGCGTTCGCACGCTGCCGTCGCCCGCGGCGCCCTCGAAGGGCTATCACGCAGGCCCGGCGCAACGCCCGACTGGCTCGCGCCGGACGGGCGTGCGTGGGAGCGGTTCATCCGCCTGCACCTGGCGTCGCGCCGCCGCCCGAGGCCGTGAGCGACGCGAGAGCAGAGAGCAGCGACCGCCACTCGGCGTAGAGATACGGCACGCCGTGGCGGTCGTGGATCGCACGCACCTCGCGCAGCATCCGCTCGCTCAACGCCTGCTGCCACTCCTGGGCCGTCGGGTCGCAGTAGTAGACGCGGCAGCCGAGCGGGCGATGCTCGTGCACTTCGCACAGCGTCGCGGGCTGGAAGGGGCACCCCCCCCTCGCCAGCGCACGGGCGACCCCCGCCTCGTTCGGCACGAGCGCGGGGTCGATCGAGACCATCGTGAACGCCGCCTCCAGACCCGTCGTGTAGAGGCGGTGCCCCCACGCCTCGAATCGGCAGCAGCGGCCGGAGGCGGTGCAGACCGGGCGTCGGCGAGCCGCCTCGCGCGCCACGGCCGCGTAGACCAGTTCCAGTTCGCCCGAGACCTGCGCGTCGCGGGCGGCGCGCAGCCAGGCCTCGGCGTCGGCGCGCGCGGGCGTGCCGGTGCGGAGTCGGGAATACGAGTCCGTCGGAGGGGGGATGCTCATCGCGGGTGCCGATCGCGGATGATCCGCACCTGCTGCGGCGTGTGCAGCCGGCCGGTGTCGATGCCGGGGCAGGTGCGGCGCGCCCGGATCCAATCGTCGCGAGTGCGCAGCAGTTCCGGCCAGAACGGCCACGAGCGGCACTGCGCGGGGCGGTCCTCGTACACGCCGCAGATCGCCCGGCCCGGCACACGCTCGCGGTCAAGGAAGACGCAGTCAAACCCGCGCGGGCCTTCACGCTCGACGAGCGATCGGCCGCGCGAGGTCATCTCCGTGTAGCGGGCGATGAACGCCGCCCGCCCGACGCCCAGCCGCGCCGCGAGGGCGTCGCACTCCGCGTCGCTCACAAGGACATAGCCCGGCGGCCCCGAGCAGCAGTTGCCGCACATCGTGCAGGCGAAGCGGAGGCCGACCTCGCCGGTGTCGGGGTCCGGGCTGTCGAACCATTCGCCTGTCATGCGTTCGCCACGGGCGTTCACCCGCCAAGGTATCGCAACGCGACCAGCGTCTGGTCGTCCTCGCGTGTGCGTGCCCGGGTGTGCTCGTAGAGGGCGGTGTGGACCGACTCGACGACGCACTCCGGGTTCCCGGAGCACCTCTCCAGCGCGGCGTCGAGCCGTTCGACGCCGAACATCTCGCGGTTCGGGCCGAAGGCCTCGGTGATGCCGTCGGTGTAGAGGATGAGGGTATCGTCGCGTTCCAGCCGCACGGAGTCCTCCTCGCCGTCGAAGTCCGGCGCAAGCCCCAGCGGCAGGCCGCCCCCCCCCTCAAGCGGCGTGACGTGCCCTTCGGGACCGTGCTTGTGGCGGGGCGGGTTGTGCCCGGCACGCGAGAAGCGGACCTCGCCTGTCGCGGGGTCCACGGCGGCGAAGAACGCGGTCACGAAACTCCCTTCGAGCGCTGCCGCGTGCAGGCGGCGGTTGGCGTAGCGCATCACCGCCACGGGGGAGAAGTCCGGCCCCTCGTACCCGTGCAGGATGGCGTGGAGCATCGCCATGACCGTGGCGGCGGCCGCGCCGTGCCCGGCGACGTCCGCGATCAGCACGCCCAGCCGCCCGTCGGCGAGTTTGAAGAAATCGTAGTAGTCCCCGCCCGCCTCGTCCGACGTCAGGTAACTCGTGGCGATCAGCAGCCCCGGCACGCTCGGCACGCGCTTGGGGAGCAGCGACTGCTGCACCCGGGCCACCTCTTCCAGTTGCCGCGTCAGGGCCGCGTTCAACTCGTTCACCCGCGAGGCGTGCAGCAGTGTCCGCGTCGTCGCGCCGACCATGTTCGCGACCAGCACATACTCCGCAAGCGACTCCCTCGTGAAACCCTCCGGCGTGCGCCGGAACAGGATGGTCCAGTTCAGCGGCTCCCCGTTGTCGAAAACCGGGCTGGCGACGCAACTGCCCATCTCGCTCAGTTCGTCGCCCAGCGCCTCGTCGCCGCGCAGGTCCAGTCGCTGGAACAACTGCGGCTCGGGGCGCTCCAGCACGCGGCCGACGAATCCGCCGGTGTGGGAGGGGATGGTGTCCCACTCGCGCCACGGGTCGGGCGCGCCGGGCGGCTGCCTCGAGGCAGGGACGATCCGGCGCGTGATCTTGTACTGTCCGCGCGGCAGCCCTCGCACCGACACCGACAGCAGGTAGTCGTAGGGACGGACCTTCCAGAAGTGCCGGGCGAACGCGGCGGGCACGTCGTGCGGGCGCGTCGCGCGGCTCACCTCGCGGAGCAACTCCGTGAGGATCGGCAACTCCGCCACCCCGGATACGTCAACCGCGGACATGCCCGAGTCTAGGTCGGTTCGGGCGGTGTTCCCCGGTGGGTCAGTCGCGGCAGCGGTCCTCGACGCGCCGGGCGCGATCGGTGAGGTCGGCCAGCGTCGTCACCGTGTCGCTCTCGATCTCGTCGCGACGGTCGGTGTCCGCGACGAGCGGCAGGTTGATCGAGACATTCCACGCCGCGGCCCGCGCCGCCGACGCCGAGAGCACCGCCGCGATGGCGAGGTCGCTGCGCAGGTTGCGGTTCGAGATCGGCTCGACGGCTTCGAGCAGGCGCAGCACGTTCGAGCAGGCCGCCATCGCCGCCCGGGGCGCGGCGATCGCCGCCTCGAGCGCGTCCGGCAGGTCCGCCTGTCGCCTCGGATCACTCTCGGGCAGGCGCAGCAGGGGCGCGAGCGCGCCGTAGGCTGCCGCGTCCTCGTCCGCCAGCCGCAGCAGCACCACCCGCGCCGCCTCGAAGCGCCGCGCAGCGTCCTCCAGGCGGTCGCGGTTCGGCTCGGCGTCCTTGCGCCCGAGCGTGTACGCCACCACCATCCCGGAGAGCGACGCCGCCACTGCTCCGGTGAGGCACGCCGCCGCCCCGCCGCCAGGCGTCGGGGTGCGCGCCGCGAGGGCGTCGAGGAACGCGCCGATCGGTTGCTTGCTCATCGGGTCGGCCATGCGGGCCGAGTCTACCAGACGACCGGCCTCACGCCCGCGA
>JAHCJE010000068.1 GCA_026128865.1 Phycisphaeraceae bacterium
CGCGGAGACCTCCCCGCTGCTTGCCGAGACGCGCCTGCTGTTCGAGTCCGCCCGGCTGTTCAAGCCGAGGGCGAGCCGCGGGCCGTCGCGGGAGACGTACATCGTGGCGGAGGGGTTCCGTCCGCCCACAGTCCCTATCCTCGACAAGCAGTGCCCGTGAGGACGCGGTTGCTTGCCCGTAAGCCGCCACGATCTTGGCCTTTCTTCCGCTGATGCCTGCTATCTGCCGGCCAACGCCGCTTCTCCCGCACACCGTGTTGCGGCCTGTATACTGCTCTCTCTCCAACGCCCCGGCAAGATTGACGAATGACGCCCTTCCGCACGAACAACGAGCCGTCGCTCCTCGACATAACGAGGCGAGTGCTGCCAGAGCAGCCGATCCGGCCTGTCGTCATGGGTAACCGTGCTGTCTTTGTCGAGCGCGGCTGGAACCCGGCGGTCTTTCTTATTTGTATCATATTGATGATCCCACCAATCATTGTGCTGATTGTATATGCGGCTTTTGTTGTTGTTCTTGTTCCGACCGGCCTGGCGCCAAGTTCGACTCTCGTGCAAAGCCCGGCCGTGTGGATACTGGTTGTGCCCATCATGGCACTCGCAATTCTCGCCGGCATTCTGTTCAGGTGCGGAAGGACGCGTAGGGAAGTCGTCCTAGACCGCGAGCTTCGGGTCTGCGTGTCATCTTTGACCAGGCCCGGCGCAAATCGCTACGACACAGCGGACATCCGAAACGCTAGGATCACACGCCAGCAGATCGTAGTTCCAGGCCCCAAAGGTGGACTTCGACCGGCTATCGTCTTATGGACCCCGTCATTCGGCATGCTTCTCATGTTCTCGTCGTCGAGAGCGAGCGAGGACAGGTACCTGTCCACCCTCCCTGATTGGGTCCAGCAGGACGTAGTTGAGCCTGAACGCCAGTCCGTCACAACGCTCAACCGATGATTATCGATAGGCCGCGTACATGCGCTCCTTCCCTTGCCGAAGAACGAAACAGGCCCTGCCCTCTGCAAACAGGTAGGGCCGCAAGGATGAGTGTACCAACTCGACTCCGACAATCCGCCGCAGGCAGCGATTCCTCGCTCCGACCGCGGGTGCACGCTCCACCCGATCCAGCCGTCGGCCCTGCGCATCAGGCTCGAACTGCCGCCTAAGCCAAGGGCGCCGGAGTAGCGACCGCCTCGGGCGTCGGAGCGGCCGGGCACGGTACCCTCTGAAGCCCCGATGACCTTCCTCTCCCCCGCATCCGCGATTGTCGCTCTGGCGCTGGCCGGGCCTGCGCTGCTGTTGCTGTACTTCCTGAAGTTGCGGCGTCGGCCGGCGCGGGTGAGTTCGACGATGCTGTGGACGCAGGCGGTGCGCGACCTGCAGGTGAACGTGCCGTTCCGGATGATCCGGCCCTCGTGGCTGCTGCTGCTGCAACTGCTGGCGTTGCTGCTGCTGATCGGCGCGCTGGGGCGGCCGGCGATCCACGGGGCCGCGCCCGCGCCCGACGTGGCCGTCATCCTCATCGACCATTCGGCGAGCATGTCGGCCCGCGACGGCGAGAGCGGGGGCACGCGGCTGGAAGATGCCGTGCGGGCGGCGTCGGCGTTCGTGGACGAGATCGCCCGCGCGCCGTCGCCACCGGCGGTCGTGCTGGTGGCGTTCGCGGCCACGGCGGAGGCGCTCGCGGGGCCGACGACGGACCTGCGGCTCGTGCGCGATGCGCTCGGACGCATCACGCCGACGGACCAGCCGGCGGACGTGCGCGGCGCGCTGCGGCTGGCGGAGTCGTTCGCCCCGGTGGACGCCGACGAGGCGACGGAACGGGCGCGCACCCTCGTGGTGATCTGCTCCGACGGCGGTTTCGAGTCGGGCGAGCCGCAGGCCGTCGCGGCGACGGAGGTGCGGTTCCTGCGGGCGGGTCCGGTCGCGGGCGAGGCCCCCCCCTTTGACAACGTCGGCATCGTCGCGCTGGCTGCCCGGCGCGACTTCCGCGATCCGGCGGTGGTGCGGGTGTTCGCGCGGCTGGTGGGGCCGCCGGGTGTTGCGCTGCCGGCCGTGCTGCTGATCGACGAACGCGAGTACGACCGCATGCCCGTGGTGCTCGCGGACGACGACGGGTCCGGCGTCGGGCGGGCGTCGCTGACGTTCGAGATCACGACGCGGCAGGCCGCGCTCGTCACGGTGCGCCTCGACCGCCCGGACCTGCTGGGCGCGGACGATTCGGCGTCGCTCGTGCTCGCGCCCGCGACGCGGCCGGGGATTCTGATCGTCCGGCCGGACGGCGATCCGCCGGGCGACTGGCTGCTGGCGGACGTGCTGCGTGAACTGGACCCGGCATCGCTGGTCGAGGTCGGCGCCACGCGGTACGACGAGTTGGGGGCGTCGCTGCTGGCGGGGATCGACCTGGTGGTGTTCGACGGCGCGCGGCCGCGCACGCTGCCGCCGGTGGCGACGCTCTCGTTCGGGCCGGGGCCGCCGACGCCGGGGCTGCGCATCGCGCCGGCCGAGCCGCGGCTGTCGTCGTTCCTCACGTGGCAGCGCACGCACGCGGTGATGCGGCACGTCTCGCTGGACGCGGTGCGGTACGAGCCTGCGGCGTGGCTCTCGCACGACGAGGGCGCGGCGGGGACGCGCTTCGAGGAACTGGCCCGCGGGCCGGGCGGCGCGGCGATCGCGCTGGTGGAGGACCGGGGCGTGCGGCGCATCGCGGTCGGGTTCGACCTGGCCCGCTCGACGTGGCCGGTGCACGTGAGTTTCCCGATCTTCATCGCCAACGCGGTGGACGTGCTGACGCTGCGCGGCGAGGCGGAGGCGGGGGTCTCGTTCCGCACGGACGAGGCGGTCTCGATCCCCCCCCCACCGCCACGAGCGCCGGGCGGGGAGCCGGTGAACCTCGGCGTGATCGCGCGGGCGGGCGTGCATCGACCGACGGCGGGCGTGGTGGTCGCGGTCAACCTGCTCAGCGAGAACGAATCGCTGCTGCGCACGGCGGATTCGCTGGCGATCAGCGGGCGGCCGGTGGCGGCGTCGCAACCCGGCGACACCCCCGCCGCGCCCCGCGAGGTCTGGCCGTGGTTCGTGCTGGCTGCGGGGCTGCTGCTGGCGGTGGAGTGGGTGCTGTACGCGCTGGGGATGCGGGTCAGGCCGCGCTGACGGGGAGCGTGTCGAGCACGTTGCGGACGATCGCGTCGGTCGAGACGCCCTCGGCCTCGGCCTCGAAGTTCAGGATGATGCGGTGCCGCAGCGCGGCGGGCGCGACGCGGCGCACGTCGTCCACGCTCACGGCCGCCCGCCCGTCGAGGAGCGCGGCCACCTTGCCGCCCAGTTCCAGCGCCTGGGCCGCACGCGGCGAGGCCCCCAGCCGGACGTACTTCTCGACCATCGGCGTGGCGAAGCGCTCGCGGGCCTGCTCCGCGCGGTGGGCCTCGGTCGGCGGGTGCGTGGCGAGCACCAGCCGCACGGCGTAGTCGCGCACGTGCGGGGCGATGGCGACGCGCCGGACAAGCCGCTGGTGGGCCGTGATCGCCCCCCCCTCCAGCACGCGCTGCACATCGGTGATGCGGCCGGTGGCGGTGCGATCGAGGATCTCGGCGAGGTCGGCGCGGGTGGACGAGCCGACGAGCAGTTTGAAGAAGAAGCGGTCGAGTTGGGCCTCGGGGAGCGGGTACGTCCCCTCCTGCTCGATCGGGTTCTGCGTGGCGAGGACGAAGAACGGATCGGGCAGGGCGTGCGTCGTGCCCGCGACAGTCACGCTCCGCTCCTGCATCGCTTCGAGCAGGGCGGACTGCGTCTTGGGCGTGGCGCGGTTGATCTCGTCGGCGAGGAGGATCTGGGCGAAGACGGGACCGGGGCGGAAGACGAAGTCCCGCGTGCGACCCCCACCCCCCCCACCATCGGCCTCGGACTCGACGACCACGGTCGTGCCGGTGACGTCGGCGGGCATGAGGTCGGGCGTGAACTGGATGCGCGAGAACGAGAGGTCGAGAGCGCGGGAGAGCGTGCGCACGAGCAGCGTCTTGCCGATGCCGGGGACGCCTTCGAGCAGCACGTGCCCGCCGGCGAAGAGGGCGATCAGCACGCCATCGACCACCTCGGCGTGGCCGACGACGGCCCGGCCGATCTGCTCGCGGACAGCGGCGAAGTCGGCGCGGAACCGCTCGGCGGCCTGCGCGGCCTCGTCGGGGGTTCTGGGGTCGGGGTTGGGATCCGGCATGTGGTGGCGGATGGTACAGGGGTTCGGGCACGGAGGGGGCGGGGAGCAAAGGACCAAATCGCCAAAGGGCCAAAGGGCCAAAGGGGCAAATAGCAAATAGCAAATAGCAAATGGGCGGATCAGGAAGGAACGCGGAGTTCGCGGAGAGGAACGCGGAGGACGCGGAGGATGGGAATCAAGGGAAGAGGGGCGGGGCCTTTCCAGGCCCCGTCGCGGCCGTCCGAGCGGCCGCTGCGCTCACTGAAACGCTCGCTACGCTCGTCGAAGCCGCCGCTGCGCTGACCAAAACGCGCGCTGCGCGAACCGAATCGCGCGTTGCGATCGTTGCAGCGGCGGCTCGGGGGTCCGGGCGCGGGCCGATAATCGGCGGGATCGGAACGCGAAGGGCGCGAAGAGCGCGAAGATGACGCGGTGGGACGCACGCGCGCGGCCCGGCCCCCGCCCCGCCCGGAGAGTCGCCGCTCGGCCTCCGCGCCCGCCGCGTTCCTCCCGAACGTCCCCGTATACTCACCGGCCGGGGGACGGCCCCCCGCACACAGGATCTCCCCCGTCCCCCCCGCGGCCGGAGGCCCGCCATGCCCGATACACCCGATAGCCCCGACTTCCCGGAACTTCCGACCGACGTGGAGTTGCTTACGCTCCCCCGCTGGGTGTGTGTCGCCTTCGCCGCACGATGCGCCCGTCGCGTCCAACCACTCTTTGCGTGTTTCCGGCCAGATGCGCCGAAGGAGCACGTGGAGGCGGTTGACACAGCAATCACGCTCAGCGAGCGGAGTGCCGCCCACGGCACCCGCGTCAGTGCCCATAACGCCGTCCACGCCGCAGACGCCGCCCGCACCGCCTACAACGCCGCAGCCGCCCTCGCCCCTGACGACGCTAACGCCCCATACGACGCCAACGCCCGCGCCGCCGCCCGCGCCGCACACGCTGCCCACGCCGCCGCCCGTGCCGTCGACGCCGCCGATGCTGCCGCGGCCGCTGACGCCGCCGACGCCGCGTCCGCCGCCGGCGAGGCCGCCTTCGAAGGTGACTTCACAGGTGCCTTCGAAGGCGCCTTCGACGCCACCGTCGCCGCCATGCGCCACGACTTTGAACTCCTCAGGGCTGCGGTGCAGGCGGAGAACTGGACGGATGACACGCCCGTTCCGCCCGAGTTCTTCGGCCCCCTCTGGCCCCACGGCGAGCCGGAAGGCTGGCCGACACAACACGGTGACTCTCGCGCCGATCCTAGTGACGAGGAAACGCCCGGCGCACCTCCACTCTCGCTCTACTTTGACCTTGCTGAGTTCTCTGCGAACGAGATCACGGAGTTCATCGGGAAGCTATCAGCCCTCTACGCGGAGATCGGCGGGGATGATTTGATCATCGACGATATGCGCATCCTCGAAATGGCCCTGGTCCCGGAGGAGGTGTGACCGTGGATGAGCACCTCTCGATGTCGCCACAGGACGAGTCCGGCGCTCCCACAAGGAAGCAGATCGCCCGGGTTGACGTGCGCGGCAAGGACCCCGCTCTTTGGGCGAATCTGCGCACGAAGCTCCTGGCCAGAATCAATGACATACTCGACCGGACAGCCGATCACGAGCGGGGCACGACGATTCGCGAGGAGGCGAGACAGTTCACAAGCGCGCTCCTCGATTTCGCACGCAGCAAGCTGGCGCGCGAAGGGGCTGAAGTTCAGAAAATCGAGGCGGAGGTCGGTGAAATCTACGCCAAGCGCCTTCGGACGCTGGCCGAGGCCGACAAACTGTCCGCCGAGGCCGAGGCACAACGCCTTCGCAACTCGGTGACAGAGCTTTGCACCGCCCTCGCGTTGACCAAGGCCATGTTGGTCGGAGAGGAGGGCGAAGAAGCGCTCCTGCTTGGTCGTCAGATTGATGAGTTTCTGGTAGTCGTGCGTGAGTTGGGGCTCGTTCACGGTGTATAGCGCGCTTTCGGGGCTTTGACGGCGGGGTGGCATCAAGTTCCGTGTCGCCGGGTTCGGCTTTGTGAACTGGGTGCTTCCGGGGTTCGGCGTTGATGACGAAAAGCACCGACCTCGGCTCAGAGCAGCCGAGGTCGGTGGCACGTCCGCGGTGAACGATCGGCGTGCGGTGAGCGCACGACCGTCGGAGAGGACGGGTAGGGGGAGAGAGCGAGTAGGCCGACGGTCGTGGCACGGACCTCTCGACTCTCAGTCCCGGCGCACTCTCTTCCCATTTGGCCATTTAGCGTTTTGGCCCTTTGGCCCTTTGCTCCCCGCTCCGCGTGGTAGAGTGCCCTCCAGGGGGGCACGGGCACGGAGGGCGCGATGGGTCGGGTGGCGGCTGCCGTGGTGATCGGGCTGGCGGCGTTGTGGCCGTGCTTGGCGGGCGGTTGCGGCACGGGGGGTGGCACGCGCGGCGGGTCGGTTGCGATGCAGGTGCGGGCGGTCGAGCCTCGGGTGGACCTGATCGCCGGGCGGACGGCGGTGGTGCCGGTCGAGATCAACGGGGCGATCGACCCGCGGCGCAGGCCGGGCGTGCGGCTCGATGACGGGCGCACGCTCGACGCGGCCCTCGTGTGGATCGGCGTGCGGGCGGGGGCCGAAGGGGGGGGGTGGCTGAGCGACCCGGGCGAGTGGTCGGCGACGCCCCCCTCGGCGGGGGTGCTGCCGCGATCGGTCGGCACGTGGGCCGTGGTCTTCGACCTGCCGCCGGACGCCGAGGGGCGGGCGGTGAGCGTCGAGGGCGTGAGGCTGGCGGCGGCGTGGCACCCGGACCCGGCGTCGCTCGCGGACGAGGGGGGGGGGCACCCGGCGTGGGCCAGCCCGGTCGGGGCGGCGGCGTGGTCGTCGGCGCGGTACCAGCGGCTGATCGAACCCGAGAAGCGAAGCCCGACGCTGCGCTGGCGCTGGCGGCTGGCGACGATGGGCCTGAGCGCGGAGCCGTCCGAAGAGGGGGCCTGGCCGGGCGGCACGCGGGGCGCGACGATCGTCGAGGCGCTCGCACGGCAGATGGAGGCACGGTGGCAGGTCGCGCTGGCCCGGCTTTGGGAGGCCGACGCCGCGACGGCCGAGCGGGTGCGCCGCGCACTGACCGCTTCGGCGGACTTCGGCGACGGCACGATCGCGCCGGTCTGGCCGGAGGACGGGGCCGCGCTGGAGTCGCTGCTCGCAGACCTGCTCGACCCGGGGCTGCGCGGCAGCGCGCTGGCCGCGCGTGCGACGCGCTGGCTCGATGCGCTGCCGGGTGCGACGGCGTGGGTCATCGACGACGCCGGGCGCGAGATGGCCGTCACCGGCGAGGCGGTCGCGACGATCGGCGTGGCGAACCTCCGCGACGCGGCGACGCTCGGCTGGCTGACGCGAGCCGCGGGGGGGGGCACGGGCGCGCCCGAGCCGACACCCGTGCCCGGCCTGAGCACGGCGAGACTGACGATCCCGCTGCCCGGGGGCGGGAGCGCGGGGTCGGGCGCAACGTCTGGGCGCGGGCCGGCGCCCGCCTCGGCGATCGACGCCAACTGCGGGCCGTGGGCAGCGCGTCTGCAGGTGGTCTCGGGTGCGCTGATCGCGCTGCCGCCGGGCCTCCGGTGTGGCCCGCTGCTGCACGACTGGACGCTGGCCGCGTGGATCACGGGGCGCGAAGACTCGGGAGCGATGCCCGCGCCGGAGGCACTGACGGTGGCGATGCTCCAGCGCAGCGCGGCGGGCGGCGGCACGACGGGAACGGGCGAATGGACGCTCTACGTCGAGTGCATGGCGAAGGGGGGGGAAGACGGACCGGATGCCGTGCGCGTCTGGCTCGGACCGTACGGCGCGCCGAAGGCGGTGCTGCGCATTTCGTCGGACGGCGCGCTCGTAGACGAGTTGTCGGCGTGGTCGGGCGATGGTGCGGGCGGGGGAGTGGCAGGCTCCGAGGGGCACGTTTCTGTCACACGGAGCCGCGACCGCTGGACGGTTGCCGTGCCGATCCCGGCCCGGTGCGTCGAGGGCGGCGGGCGGGTGAGGCTGGCGGTCGAGCGTTTCACGGGCGAGGAAGGCCGCCGGACGGCCTGGCCGCGCCGGATGCTGCCGTGGCAGGCGGAGCCGGGGCGGGTTGTGGTTGACCTGAGCGCGTGGTAGCCGATGGAAAGTGGGCAGCGAACAGTGGACGGTGGACATTCAGAAACTTGCGCAGGAGGGTTCCATGGCACGGACGGATCATGCACGGGCGGCGTTCGAGGGGCTTGAGGGGCGTGTGCTGCTCTTCGCCTGGACGGCCAACGAGGTCTACATGCTCGAACTGGTGAACCGGGCGAGGTCGGACCCGGCCGCGGAGGCCGTGCGCCTGGGGCTTGACCTGACGGCGGACCTGAGCGCGGAAGAACTTGCGAGGCTCGTGCCGCAGGAGCCGCTCGCGCTGGTGCCCGAGTTGACGATCATCTCGCGCAACCACAGCCTCGACATGGCGCAGCGGAGTTTCTTCGACCACGAGAACCCGGACGGCGACCGGGCACAGCAGCGGGCGGACAAGGAGGGGTACGTCGGCTCGGCGGGGGAGAACATCGCCGTCGGCTACAACACGATCGACGACGCCCACAAGGCGTGGCTCGATTCCGTCGGGCACCGCAAGAACGTGCTGAGCCTGTGGTCCACGTTCACCGAGACGTTCCACTACGACGAGTTCGGCACGGGGTTCTTCTTCCCGGGCGCGGGCGGCGGGTTCGAGTTCCGCTCGTACTTCACGCAGGTCTTCGGCGCATCGGGCTTCAGCACGCGGACGTGGCTGCTCGGCGTGGTCTACCACGACGCGAACGGCAACTCGTTCTACAACGTCGGCGAGGGGTACGGGGGCGTGCGCATCGACGTCAGCCCCGAGGGCGATCCGAACACGATCGTCGGCACGTACACGACGGACGCGGCCGGCAACTACCAGGTCCAACTCCCCGGCGGCGAGTACCGCGTGACGTTCACCGACACCTCGACCGGCAAGATCAAGGTGTCCGACGTGACGATCGTCGCCGGCACGAACGTGAAACTGGACGCCAAGCGTGCTGAACTGACCGAGGACGCGCCGCCGCCGGGGAACGTCGTCGCCGACGGAGCGGTGGTGAACGGGAGCGCATCACCGTCGGGCCTGATGACGGTGACCACGATGAACGCCGACGGCGTGCCGATCGCGTTCCAGGAGCAGGGCCTGGGCACGTGGGAGGTCGTGGACATCCGGGCGACCGCCGGCGGGCCGGTGCCGACGGGGCCGATCGAGACGTGGACCGACCCGAAGGACGGGCGGACCTACGCGGCGGCCGCGTCGGACGAGGGGCTGCTGCTCTACATGCGCAACGCGGCCGGGCTGTGGAGCGTGCGGAACCTGACCACGGAGCTCTCCGGCGCGGGCGGCCTCGCCGGCACGGTGACGGTCTTTGTTTCTACCGAGAACCTCGTCAGCATCGCCGGTCTGGACGCGGACGGCGACCTGTTGCACTACGCCCAGACCGGCGCGGGCGGCCCGGGCGCATACGCGTGGGCGTTCCAGAACATCGCCGAGAGCCATCTCCGCGCCAACGCGCAGGAGATGCCCGCGCTGGTGAGCGAGTTGATCAGTTACGTCACGTCGTGGAACGGCATGAACATCGCGGGGTTGGACGCCAGCGGCGCGATCCAGTCGATCTGGTGGGCGCCGGGGATGGACTCGTGGCGCGTGGACAACCTGAGCGAGATCACCGGCGCGCCCGCGCTCTCCGGCGGGCTGACGGCGTATCTCACGTCGTGGGGAGGCATCAACCTCGCCGGCACGAACGCGGCGGGGAAGGTGCTCGTGACGTGGTGGGTGCCCGAGTTCGGCGGCGACTGGCTGACGAACAACCTCTCCGACCAGTTCGGCGGGCCGGCCCTGACCACGGGGAGCATGACGAGTTACGTGACGTCGTGGGGGGGGCTGAACGTGACGGGGATCGACGGCGGCGGCGCGCTCGTCATCTACTGGTGGGCGCCGGGGCTGGATGAGTGGGTCGTCTCCCCGCTGAGCGACGAGATCGCCGACGCGCCTCTTCCCGTGGGCACGCTGCGCGGCGTGACGGCCGACGCGACCGGATCGATCAACGTCCTCGGCGCGACCGCGGACGGCGAGGCGGTCCGCTACACCTGGGTGCCGGGCGGAGCGTGGGAGGTCCAGAACCTTACGGCGCTGACGTGACGGTGAGTCGAGAGCGCGTCGCACCACCATCGGTGAAGAGCAACCGATGGTGGTGGCACGGGCGTGCTCAGGCCGACGGCTTGGAAACGACCGCTCGCAGCGCGGACTCGCCCTCGCGGAAGCGAAGTTCGAGGGAGGGGCGGATGACGGGGACTCGCCATGACGAGAGGTCGCGCCGGGCGAGTTTGGTCCAGTCCTTGGCGGTCGTCACTACGGCGTCGGCTGAGGAGGCCGTGATCCGGCTCGCCACGCGGGCGACGGTCGGCGGTGCGTAGGCGTCGTGGTCGCGCAGGATCACCGCGTCCGCGAGGGTCGCTCCCGCGGCCTCAATGCCCGCCAGGAAGGGCGACGGATTGCCGATGGCGCACAAGGCGAGCACGCGCCGACCGCGCAGCCACGAGACCGGCTCCACGCGATCGCCTTCCGTATCCGTGATCCGCAGTCCGGACCACGCGTGCTCCGTGATGGCGATCGGCGCTCGCCCGTGCGCGTGCGCGATGCGCTGGGCGAGGTTGACCAACGCACCGACCTCAACACGCTCGGCGTGGGTGATAACAACATGCGTGGCTCGGCGGAGCGACCCGACCGGCTCGCGAAGTCGGCCGGCGGGGATCATCGCATCCGCGAACGGGTCGCGCGTGGCGTCGACGAGCACGAGGTCGAGCGATCGCGCGATGCGACGGTGCTGGAACCCGTCGTCGAGCACGACGCAGTCCACCCGTCCGCCGCGCTCGCTCGCGAAGAGTTCGATCAGCCCCTGCAGCCGGTCGGGGCGGGCGACGACGGGCAGGTCGTCGAACGCGGCCCGGTACTCCTCGGCCTCGTCGGAGACGCCGTCGCGGGAGCGATAGCCGCGCATGGCGATGCACGGATCGCGCCCGGCGTCTCGGAGGGTTCGGACGATCCACGCGACCGTGGGCGACTTGCCGGTGCCGCCCGTCGAGAGGTTGCCGACGCTGATGACGGGCCGGTCGAGCGTGACGACACCGCGGCCCGCGTCGAAGGCCCTGTTTCGCCGGGCGATGGCCGCGCCGTACACCATCGCGGCGAGCCTGCCGGGGAGGCCGGGGACGATCGCGCGATCAGCCGTGCCTGCGCGGAGAGCCGCTCCGGTCGCGGGGCGAGTCGCCGGCTGGCTCGGGGCGTGGTTGCTCATCGGCGGACGCTGCGGCGGCGGTCGAGGCGAGTCGGGCGAGATGCGCCCGCAGGGCGGCGGCACGGGCCTCGAGGTCGCGCCGCTGCGAGGCGTAGAGCCGGACGTTGTTCAGGATATCAAGCCCGGCGAGCAGGACGACCATCCCCAGCAGCCCGGTGCAGGCCGTCCAGACCATCGCGAAGGTCCGCGGATCGCGGGTGGTGGCGATGCCGAAGGCGTAGGCCAGCAGCGGCGTCGCGACGAGAATCACCACGCCGTTCGCCTGGCGCAGCCTGCGCCGCGTCGCGGGCATCTCGGCGTGCTGCATCGCGGAGAGGTGCGCGGAGACGATCAGCACCGTGGCGATCGCCAGAGGGAGCACGAACCAGGCCGGCAGGATCGGTGTGGTGGCGATCTGGGTCACGCACGGGCCTCAGGCGGCGGAGCGGGCGAAGGTCTCCAGCCGCTGCAACACCCTGCGAACGGGCAGCCCCATAACGCTCTCGGGGTCGCCCTCGCAGGTGAGAGGCCAGCCGTCGGCGAGGCGTTCGGCGTAGTTGTACGCCCCGGCCTTGCCGCGCCAGCCCCCCGAGGCAATGTACCCCGCGATCCGGTCGTCGCCCATGAATCCGAGGGAAACCGTGGCCGGGTCGGTAAAGAGGTCGCGCCGGCCCGTGCGTGGGCAGACCAGGGCCACCCCGGTCAGCACCTGGTGCGAGCCGCCCCGGAGCAGCCGGACGATCCGCTCGGCGTCGGCAGGGTCGCGGGGCTGGCCGAGGAGTTCGCCGTCCTTGAGGCAGAGTGTGTCGGCGGCGAGGACGACCGTGCCGTCGGCGTCGCCGATCGAGGCCGCGACGGATGCCGCCTTCAGGTACGCCAGCGACGCCACCCAGGCGTGGGGCGGGACTGAGCCGGGGCTGAGCAGGGCATCGTCGATGGCCGGATCGATGGCTTCGTGCGCGACGCCATGGCGCGCGAGCAACTCGCGCCGGCGCGGCGAGGAACTGACGAGGATGAGTCGCGGCAGCGTGGCCGGGCGAACGGGTGCGTTCGTGGATGCGCCGGCCATCGCGTGAGTGTACCGCCGGCGCGGGGCGTGGTTCATCGTGAATCGGGCTGTTGCGCTACTGTTCGTCATATGCGCGCACACCTCGTGCAGATGGACATCGCGTGGGAGGACCGCGGGGCGAACTGCTCGCGGGTCGAGCGGCTGCTGGACGGAGCGGACGTTCGGCCGGGCGACTTCGTGCTCCTCCCTGAGATGTTCGACTCGGGATTCTCCGTCAACGTTTCGGCGACGGCGGACAAGGCCGGCGAGACGCTGGATTTCCTGCGCCGGCTGGCGGAAGACCTTGGCGTCTACGTGCAGGGTGGGAGGACGGTTCACGGGTGCGGGTGCGCGAAGGCGGAGAACCGGGCGAGCGTCCTCGCGCCGGACGGCAGGCTCGTGTGTGAGTATTCGAAAATCCACCCGTTCTCTTTCGGGCGCGAAACCGAGGCCTTCGAGGGCGGTACTCGCGTCGAGACCTGGGAGTGGCGGGCGGGCGAGGAACGGGCGACCGTCTGCCCGGCGGTCTGCTACGACCTGCGGTTCCCCGAGTTGTTCCGGATTGCGGTGCTGCGCGGGGCGGAGGTCGTCGCGCTGGGGGCGAACTGGCCGGATGCCCGGCAGCACCACTGGCGGGCACTGCTCGTCGCGCGGGCGATCGAGAACCAGGCCGTCGTGCTGGGCGTGAACCGCGTCGGGCGCGATCCGTACCTGAACTACGCCGGCGGGTCGATCGCGGTCGGACCGAAGGGTGAGACGCTCGGGGAGTTGAAGGACGAAGAGGGCGTACTGACTGTGGACGTCCCCATCGCACAGGTTCGTGAGTGGAGAAGCCTCTTCCCCGCACTCAACGATGCGAGGTTGATCTCCTGCTGACGCCAGCCGCGGTTCAATCACTCAGGCAATCGGAACACACCCTCGCCACTGCCCGCGCCGCCACACAGCACGGATGATCACACTCCTGCCCCTGTGCCGTCGCGGCCGCGCAGCAGGCGGGCACACGCTCAGCGACTGCAGTTGCCGTGCCGACCGGCCACTCAACGTCCGCGGGCAACTCCGCGCCGAGGACGACTTCAATCGCTGGATTCTCGCCTGTCAAGGCCCGCGCTCCTTCCCTCGTCACCGCCGTGTCCCACACGTACACCCTCCGCAGCGCCGGGAACGACCGCAGCCGCGCCAGCCCAGCGTCCGTCACCGGCGTCCCGTACAGGTTCAGCGTTTCCAGCCGCGGCAGCCGGGCGAGCCGCTCCAGCGCGCCATCCCCGACTCCCGTCCGCTGCAACTGCAACCGACCGAGACGCGCAAACCCCTCCAGCCGCGACATCCCCGCGTCCGTCACCGAAGTCCCCGCCAGGTTCAGCCACACCAGCGAACCCTCAAGCCCGCGCAACAGCGCAAGGTCGTCGTCCGTCACGCCCGCCCCCAACTGCGCGAAACTCACCTCCACTTCCGGAGCGTCCGCCGCGATCCGCGCCGCGTGCGCGCCACGCCCGCGCAGCCGCGCGATCGCCGCCTCCACCGCCACAGCATCGACTGTGATCACCGGCGAAGCCGTCTCCCCCGCCGTCGGCTCCGTCGGCACGCCCGCCGCCGGCCAGTGCGCCCCCTCCGCGATCCAGAGCCGAATCAGCCCGATCTGCTCAGACGACAGCGGCTCACGCTCCTTGGGCATGAACTCCTCGTCGCCCGGCGGCAGCGTGATGCGCCGCAGCAACTCGCTCGCCTCAGGGTCGCCCGGCCGCACCACCCAACGCGACTCGTCCGCCCCGAACACTCGCCCCGGCGAGTCCAGCCGCAGCCGGCCCCGCGCACGCGTCGGCCCGTGGCACTCCACGCACCGCTCCTCCAGGATCGGCCACACCTGCGAGACGAAATCCACCGTCGCACCCGGCGGCAACGGCGCGGCGACGAACACCTCCCCGCTCTCCTCCTCGCTCCCGAAGATCTCCGTCAGGTACGTCGGCCCGTACACCAGCGACGCCCCGAAGTGCCCCGTCACCCCCACCAGCAGCGCGGCCATCAACAGCACGAACCGGTACACCCGCGCGAACACCCCCAGCCGCGTCGCCGACGCCGCAACCGCGACGACCAGCGCGAGCGCGGCCAGCCCGGCCGTCGCCACACCCGTCCACCGGTGAATCTCGATCGTCTCCGCCGCCGATGCTCCGTGCGGCTCCACCGCCGCGTTGATCCACCCGAACCACGCCGCAGCCCCCGCGCTCACCGCACCGATCAGCACGCACACCACCGCCGCCCGCACCGGCGGCCGCGACGCCGCGTCCCGCGCCACGTCCGGAGATTGCTCGTCCGGATCGCGCGGATCGGGCTCGCTGCGCCGCAGCCCGCGCCACGACGCCACCGCCATCTCGATCGCCAGCGCGCTGATGAGCAGCGCAATCGGAAAGTGCACCACCAGCGGGTGAAGCCGACCGAGAAAGCGAAACAGCAGGTCCATCGTCATCGCTCACCCGAGATACGAACGCAGAGGACACAGAGCCGGAACGCAGAGTCCGCAGAGACGCTCAGATTCCCGGTGCGTGCAACCGCCATCGGCTTCTCCCCCAAACCCATCCCCTCTCCGCGCTCTCCGCGTTCCACTCCGCGACCTCCGCGTTCGCCTTCTTCAGGCCAGCAGGTCCCTCACCACGCGCCCGTGCACGTCCGTCAATCTGAAGTCCCGCCCCTGGTACTTGAACGTCAGCCGCTCGTGGTCGATGCCCAGCAGGTGCAGCAACGTCGCGTTCAGGTCGTGGATGTGCACCGGGTTTTCGACGATGTTGTACCCGAAGTCGTCCGTCGCCCCGTACGAGAACCCCGGCTTCAGGCCCGCCCCCGCCATCCACACCGTGAAGCACCGCCCGTGGTGGTCACGCCCGTAGTTGTCCGCCGACAGCGGCCCCTGGCAGTAGACCGTCCGCCCGAACTCCCCCCCCCACACCACCAGCGTGTCGTCCAGCATCCCGCGCTGCTTCAGGTCCTTCACCAGCGCGGCCGCCGGCTGGTCCACCACCTTCGACACCGCCCGGAGGTCGTTCGGCAGATTCCCGTGGTGGTCCCAGTCGCGGTGGAACAACTGCACGAACCGCACCCCGCGCTCGCACAAACGCCGCGCCAGCAGGCAGTTCGCCCCGAACGTCCCCGGCGTGCGCGAGTCCGGCCCGTACAACTCGAACGCCGACGCAGGCTCCCCCGCGAGGTCCGCCAGTTCCGGCACCGATTCCTGCATCGAGTACGCCATCTCGTACTGCTGAATCCGCGCGTTGATCTCCGGGTCGCCGAACGCCTCGTGCGCCATCCGGTTCAGCGAGTTCGCCGTGTCGATCATCCGCCGCCGACGATCCCGGTCGATCCCCGGCGGGTCCGACAGGTACAGCACCGGGTCGCCCGCGCCGCGGAACTTCACCCCCTGGTGCGCAGCCGGCAGGAACCCCGCCCCCCACAGCCGATCGAACAACGCCTGCGTCGGCCTCGGCACGCTGTTCGAGATCATCACCACAAACGCCGGCAAGACCGACGTCTCGCTCCCCAGCCCGTACGACAGCCACGCCCCCATGCTCGGCCGGCCCGGCTGCTGCGCGCCCGTCTGGATGTACGTGATCGCCGGGTCGTGGTTGATCGCCTCCGTGTTCACCGTGTGCACGAACGTCAGGTCGTCCACGATCGACGCCGTGTGCGGCAGCAACTCCGACACCCACGCCCCGCACCGACCGTGCCGCCGGAAATCGAACAGCGACGCCGCGATCGGAAGCCGGTCCTGACCGCTCGTCATCCCCGTGATCCGCTGCCCCATCCGCACCGAGTCCGGCAGGTCCGTGTCGTGCAAGTCCCGCAGCCGCGGCTTGGGCTGGAACAGGTCCAGGTGCGACGGCCCGCCCGACATGAACATGTAGATCACGCGCTTCGCCCGAGGCGCGAAGTGCGGCGTGAGCCGCAACGCCCCTCCGACGTCCGGCGTCCCCGCGAACAGCCGCGGGTTCAGCAGCGACGCCAGCGCGGCCGTCCCGATCCCCGTCGCCATCCGCCCCAGCAACTGCCGGCGCGTCATCAACAACCGAAACTCACGCGCGGGATCCATCGTCGGCCCTTTCAGACGAAGCGAACGCATCAGTTCTTCGTGATGAACTCGTCCAGGTTCATCACCGTCGTGCATACCATCGTCCACGCCGCGTGCTCCGCGGCGTCGAGCATCGTGTCCCGCCCCGACGCCCCGACCGACAGCAGCGCCTCCGCAGCCGCGCCGTCCGCCCGGAACGACGCCAACTCCCGCTCATACGCCCCCAGCAGCACGCCCGCCTCCGCCCCCGTCGGCGCCCGGCCCAGCGTCCGCGCGAAGATGAACGCCAGCCGATCCTCCGCCCCCCCCTCCGCTCGCATCGCACGCTCCGCCAGCGACCGCGCCACCTCCACGTACGTCGGGTCGTTCATCAGGTTCAGCGCCTGCAGCGGCGTGTTCGTCCGCCCCCGCCGCACGATGCACGTCTCGAAGTTCGGCGCGTCGAACACCGCCATCGCCGGGTGCGGCGCGGTGCGCTTCCGGTACGTGTACATGCTCCGCCGATACAAGTCCTCCCCCCCGCTCTCCACGTACACCTGCCCCGAGAACTCCTGCCCGAACGGGTCGTACGCCACGTCCTTCCACACGTCCGGCGGCTGATACGGCCGCACACCCGGCCCGCCCATCCGCTCCACCAGCAGCCCCGACGCCGCCAGCGCGGTGTCCCGCACCGCCTCCGCCCCCAGCCGGAACCGCGCCCCGCGCGACAGCAGCCGGTTCTCCGCATCCGCCTCCAGCCGATCCGCCGTCACCCGCGACGACTGCCGATACACCGACGACGTGAGGATCAGCCGCACCAGCCCCTTCACGTCCCAACCCGACTCCACGAACTCGACCGCCAGCCAGTCCAGCAATTCCGGGTGCGAAGGCCACTCGCTCTGCGCCCCGAAGTCCTCGCTCGTGCGCACCAGCCCAGCCCCGAACAGCATCTGCCACACCCGGTTCACGAACACCCGCGCCGTCAGCGGGTTCTCAGGACCCACCAGCCACTCCGCCAGCGCGAGCCGATCCGGCTTCACCCCATCCGGCAGCCGCCCCAGAAACTCCGGCACGCCAGGCGTCAGCGCGTCCCCCACCGGATGCTCGTAGTGCCCACGCGCCAGCACTCGCGTCTCGCGCGGCGTCTCCATCTCCTGCATCACCATCACCGTCGGGATCGCCGCCAGCAACGCCTGTTCCTCCGCCCGCATGTCCTCCAGCGTCGCTTTCATCGCCAGCCACTCCGGCGACCGCGTCGCCCGGAAGTGGTCCCGCAACAACGCCCGCTGCGCCTCGGTCCGCTCCCCTTCCGCCCTCTCGGCAGCCAGCGCCACCGGCAGAGGCGCGGCGTGCCCCGGGGGGGGCGGGGGGGGGGGGGGGGGGGGGGGGG